>JAFZKQ010000089.1 GCA_017553575.1 Paludibacteraceae bacterium | reverse complement strand
GCATTTTTCGCCCAGATGGTGGAATTGGTAGACACGCTACTTTGAGGGGGTAGTGCCGGTTACGGCGTGTGAGTTCGAATCTCATTTTGGGCACAAATAGATTATGCGAAAATAGCTCAGTTGGTAGAGCACAACCTTGCCAAGGTTGGGGTCGCGGGTTCGAGTCCCGTTTTTCGCTCAAGTGTAAAGAAATTTGCATTTTTCGCCCAGATGGTGGAATTGGTAGACACGCTACTTTGAGGGGGTAGTGCCGGTTACGGCGTGTGAGTTCGAATCTCATTTTGGGCACAAATTGATTATGCGAAAATAGCTCAGTTGGTAGAGCACAACCTTGCCAAGGTTGGGGTCGCGGGTTCGAGTCCCGTTTTTCGCTCAATAGCAGGCTTCGGTCTGCTTTTTTTGTATATGGAGCGGTCGTTTTCGTTAGGGCTTCTTTGGAACTGCCTCGTCGGTGACCGTGAGGTGTTTGCTGAAAAATCCTTTTAAATCGTTGCATATTTTGATGAATTGTAGTTAATTTGCTTAGTATATTGTGGGGTGATTTAAAGCGTTTGTCATCCCATGGTAAGGATGTAAAATAAGTTTGTTAATGAATAGAAAATCTTACATATACTGCTTTTCGCTTCTGATAATGTTGCTCTCTTGCTCCATCTCTTGCTCCGGCAAGAAAAGCAAAGACATGAAGGCGTCTGATATCATCAACCTGATAAAAAAAGGAAAAGATGTGCTTGTCTATGATAAAGTGATTTCTGGAGACTTGGATTTTACGGAGATGGAGAAGTATTACGTCTTTGCGTTTCCCAATATGGAAACTCATATTCCGGTGAATGTTTCGTTCAGCAATTGTGTCTTCATGGGAAAAGTGGTGGGCTCTTCAAATAGGGTTGTGGACGGAAGCAAGAAAAAGGTGAATGTCTTTTCTGTCTTTGAAAAGAATTTGACCTTCTTCGACTGTGATTTCAGGGGCGAAGTGGCGATGGATGAGATGGTGGTGAATGGAAAATTGGAGTGCTCCAAATCGATCTTTCGTGAAAACACCTCATTCAATAGCCTATATGTAAGAGGCACGCACGTCGGATTTATTGATATGGAGAGTGAGAAGAATTTCTCCATGTGCTATGCCCATTTCATGTGTGATGCCAATTTTATGGACGCGAAGTTTAAGGGAAGAGCCAATTTCTTAGGCATGAATGTAGATAAGGTTATGTTCAGCAATGCGGAATTTGGCGAAGAGGTGGATTTCTCCAATTCGAACTTTAAGGGAGATGCCCTCTTTAATTATGTGAAATATACTTCGGGAGCCCAGTTCTCCTTCTCCAAATATTATGGGGATTTGGACTTCATGAGTTCTTCTTGTGCGGGAGATGTCTCTTTTGAACGCTCTTTCTTCTATGGCCGTATTCGTTTGATAAAGACGCAATTTGATGCAAAGGTGGAGTTGAAAGATGCGGTTTCCGTTCTTTCTCCGGAGGTTAGGGAGACGAAATTCTCTTCGGACACCTTGAAATGGAATACCTTGAAAAAGGTGGAGGTTGATTTGAAATAGTTGTCTCTTTGGAGACCTACATAGAGTGTTAGATAACAAATGATAGAAACTAAATTTTTTTGCAATGTTAAAATGTTTTAGAACAAAGCTGATTATCCCGATAATGGCATTCGGCATCTTGACTCCTTCTATGACGAGTTGTGATGAGGATGGTAATATAGATTGGGATGCGCTAATCGAATTTCTCATGAGTATGCTTGGTTGGGATTATACAAATGAAAATGTAGACAACCAAGAAACTGCAGATGAGTATGATGAAGATACGGATGGACCTTTGAGCGAGAGCGTGGATTTGTCTAGGTATTTCCCACCAATCGGAGATCAAGGTCAATATGGTACTTGCGTGGCTTGGGCAACGGGTTATGCAATGAAGACCTCTTTGAATGCTAAGCAAAACAACTGGTCTTCTTCTCAATTGGCTTCTGCTTCCAACCAAACGAGTCCAATCGACTTGTGGCATTTGATTGATAGGAACAGTAAGAACTCAGGTTGTAATGGTTCCAATTTCGAGCCTGCTATGGATGCCATCAAGAAGAATGGTGTGGCAAGCATGAGTTCTGTACCTTTCACGGGCAAGTCAATGAAATGTGACAATGTTACTGGTACAGGTAACTCTTCTAACAAGTTGGGCGAATATAAGGTGATTGCCTATAATTCAGAAATGGGTGGTGGCAAGGCCTACGGTATGACCGTTTCCAACTTTAAGTATTGGTTGAATCAAGGTTATCCTGTTTTGATCGGTGCTGAGTTGGGTGAGAACTTCATGAAGTGGAACAGCTCGTCTGTCATTACTTCAGATACGAAGGGATATCAAGGTCAACACGCATATCATGCATTGGTTGTTGTTGGTTACAGTGATAGTAAGCAAGCTTTCCGTATCCGTAACTCTTGGGATACTTCATGGGGTGATGATGGTTCTATTTGGGTAGGTTATAGCCACTTTATCAACCAATTCTGTTTCGGTGGTTGGGTAGCTTGTAACCCTAGCCAATCTTTGGCTTCACCAGAAAAGTTGGAGTCTTCTTTGCGTTCTTCTTATCAAGCAGACCTCGCTGCCCATATCGTAGCAGACTACGAAAATGCAGACGGAACTCGTACGTTGGAATACAACATCCTCAATGAGGGTACTTCAACGCTTCCTGCTTCAAAGAAGTGGAGTGTGGTTTATATGCTCTACAAGCAAAAGAGAATTAACGAGCACTATGTCTTGATGCACGACTACTATGGTACGGAAGTGGCTAATGGCAAGATTGCTCAAAACGAAGAGGGTGTGGCTGCGTTCAAATCAGCTAGCACAATAACAAACGTTACGCTTGCTCCTGGTAGCAGTGTGGCAGAGGCATTGGGCGGAAGTGTATTGAAGTTCAACTATAAGTTGCCTAACGATGCTGATGGAAATCCATTGAACGGAAAGTACTACATGGTATTGATGGTTAACTCATTCGGCGACTACAAGGATACCGATTTGGACAACAACTACAGCTTTGTCAGTGCAGGCGAAGAGCCTTTGACTATCGTGGATGGCAAGATCGTCAATATGCCTTCTAAGTTGACCGATGTTAGAACATTGGTTTCTGAGAAGAACTGGAATACGTATACTGGCGTTGCATTGAACAGCATGCTGATTAAGCACAACAATAGCGGAAAGTTGAAGAAGTTGATTCAACCAGAAAGCGGCTTGAGAAGCACAAAGGTTGCTAAGAGCGTAAAGTAAGTTAAATCTTAAAGATAGTAAGGCGGGCTTTCCGATGGGGAGCCCGCCTTTTTTATGTCTGACCTCATTTTTGCCGTGGCTCGTTTTGCCCTTTATCCGAATTGAACGTATCTTTGTAGAAGAAGATAAGTGGTTTATGAGTGTTAGATTGATAAGTTTGGCCAGTGGCAGTAGCGGTAATTGCTACTTTGTTGGTACTCCCGAGTATGGTATCTTGATTGATGCGGGTATTGGCTCCCGTACGATCAAAAAGAGATTAAAGGAATATGGTATCGATATGAGCCGTATCCTTGCCGTGTTGGTCACGCATGACCACTATGACCACGTGAAGTCGGTTGCTGTATTGGGGGAGGTTTACCACCTGCCCATCTATTCTACCGAGAAAGTCCATTTGGGGATATCCTTCAATAAAAAGGTGACGGAAAAACTCTCGCCAGCGAATATGCGTGTGATTGAAAACGGTGTCCCTTTTGAGATAAAAGAGATGAAAATTACCTCTTTCCCGTTGCCTCATGATGCCAAAGATAATTCGGGCTATGTGATTGAAGTGGGGGATAAAACACTGACGATTGCGACCGATTTGGGCAATGCCACGAGTGAACTGAGAGCCTATATCGCCAACTCCGACTATTTGATTTTGGAGTCCAATTATGATGAGGATATGCTGACGAATGGTTCCTATCCGGAAGTCTTAAAACGGCGGATTTTAGGGTCTAACGGACATTTGAGCAATGCTGATGCAGCCCAACTCCTTTCTGAATCTGCAACGGACAAGTTGAAACAGGTCTGTCTTTGCCATCTGAGCAAAGAGAACAACCATCCCAATCTGGCTGTAGAAACCGTCTCTTCGCAGCTTAAAACGAAAACGAAGGTGGTGGCTTTGCCTAGAAACGAGGCCTATTGCTTGGATTTGATTTAAAATGATGGACTTATGAGAACGTTTGGGGCGCTTTGTTCCCAAATCTTATAGTTATCCTTTGTACAGGTTCCCCTCTTCAATCCTTTTCATTACGTTGTGATGGAGGAAATAGCGCACGTCCTTCCCTTCTTTTAAGGCATTTCTGATTAGGGTGGAGGATATCTCAAAAATAGGAGCTTCGATGATCGTCACGTTCTTCCATTCGGCAGGATGATCAGTCGAGTAGCCAGGTCTTGGATAGACCATCAAGGCATAGTGATCCAATATCCATTGGAAATTTTTCCACTTCCCGAATGTCTCAATATTGTCGGCTCCCATGACAAGAATAAAATCGGTGTCTGGATTTTGTTCGGAAAGGAGTTTTAGCGTTTCACACGTATAGGAAGGCTTGGGCATGGAGAACTCGATGTCTGTGACGGAAAATTTGGCATAGTCGGCAATTGCTGCAGCCACCATCTCCAACCGGATCTTGTCATCCAACAAGTCGCTGTTCTGCTTGAATGGGTTTTGGGGCGATACGACGAACCGAACTTCATCCACAGGGGTGAACTCTGCAATGTAGTTGGCCAATGCCAAGTGACCGATATGAATAGGGTTGAATGATCCGAAAAATAGGGCGACACGTCTCTTTTCCATCTCTTTTGCTGTTTTGTCCCGAGAAGGGGTGGTGATAGAATTTGGTTTCTTGTGTGAAAAAGAAAGAGGCCTGTTTTCGCAGGCGCTCTTCCCTAAATTTTGAGGTTGTTTATGATTGGGGGAATTGTTGTGCGGTAGAGACGATGTGAACAACGCCTCTATGGATGGCGCAAATTATATTTCCCCGACAAAATCAGATACGACCTTTACAATCTCTTTCTTTGCGGTCTCCAAATCATCGTTAACGACAACCTTGTCGAATTTCTTGGCGTAGGTCAGTTCCATGCTGGCTCTCTCGATTCGTTTCTTGATTACCTCTGGAGCATCTGTGCCACGATTGACCAATCTGCGTTTCAACTCCTGTATGCTTGGTGGTTTGATGAAGACTGACAAAGCGTGCTTCTTGTAGAAACGTTTGATGTTTCTGCCGCCCTTGACGTCTACGTCGAAAATGACCACCTTGCCTGCTTTGTTGATGCGCTCGACCTCGCTGATGAGGGTGCCGTAGAATTTGTCGGGATAGACCTCTTCCCATTCCAAAAACTCATGGTTGGCGATTTTCGCACGGAACTCGTCTGGCGTTAGGAAATAGTACTCCTTCCCGTTTTGCTCTGTGCCACGAGGCGCACGGCTGGTTGCGGAGATGGAAAACTCGAACTTGTTGCTCACGGACATCAAATGATTGATGAGCGTGGACTTTCCAGAACCCGATGGGGCTGAAAATATGATTAGTTTACCTTTAGGTTTCAGCATTTGTTCCAAATTTAGGGTGAATGATAATTCCAATGTTTTAAGAACCTTTCTCGATTAGAGGACGTTCAAAACTTGTTCCTTGATTTGTTCCAACTCGTCCTTCATCTTGACAACGATCTTCTGCATCTCCGAGTGGTTGGATTTAGATCCCAACGTGTTGATTTCCCTTCCAATCTCTTGTGCGATAAAGCCCAATTTCTTGCCTGACGAGCCTTCAGCCTTCATCGTCTCGTCGAAGTAGAGTAGGTGTTGAGCCAAGCGGTTCTTCTCCTCGTTGACATCCAACTTTTCGATGTAGTATATGAGTTCCTGCTCAAAACGATTCTTGTCGTAGTTGATGTCTTGGAGGTTGGAAAGGTTCTCCTTGATGTGGTTCTTGATTCTCTCGATGCGCTCCTTTTCGTAAGGATCGATCGTAGAAAGCAACGTGCGGATGTTGGCCAATTTGCTGTCGAACACATTCTTAAGGGATTGACCCTCTTTCTCACGGAAAGAGATCAATGCATCAACGGCCTTCAAGAACGTACTTTTTACAGCATCCCATTCCGTCTCATCCAACTCTTGGATTTCGCTTTTCAGCACGTCCGGCATGCGGAGCAAGGTTTGGAACCAATCAGCGGGTAGGGGAATACCCAACTTTTGAGAAGCCTCTTTTATTTGGGTGTAGTAACCTTCAAGAATCGGAAGGTTGAGCTGAGCGGTGGTCTCTTTTCCGACATACTCAACGAATATGCACATATCCACTTTTCCTCGCTCCAACTTTTGGGAAATGATGTTTCTCAACTCAATTTCCTTCTCTTTGTATATGTTAGGTATGCGAGTTGACAAATCTAATTGTTTGCTGTTGAGAGATTTAATTTCTACAGTAATCTTCTTGTTCGATACCTCGCATGTAGCTTTACCGAAACCGGTCATTGACAATACCATACTCTTTTCATCTTTTGGGGGATGAAACCATAAAATCGTATGAAGCCGTTGCCTGAATTCGAAAGATATTGGATGTATTGATTACCAATAAGATAACGAAACAGATGGTAGGCGTCAGGGCGTTTTATGATCCAATCACCTTCGTTTGTTATTCTAAAATGGTGAATCTGCTGGATCCACCGTCATTCTACCTTACAAAATTAACTTTAAATTTCATCTTTTTAATATAAATCGTCTGAATTTAATGTAATTTTGTGGTGTTTTAATTGGCAAGAAAATATGGCGACATTGATAAATATAGAGACATCCACGGAAATTTGCTCTGTGGCTTTGTCTTCCGACGGGAAGGTGATTTGGCATAAGGAGAATTACGAAGGAATGTCCCATTCTGTTTTATTGGCAAAATTCATTGAGGAGATGATGGCCTTCGTCAAGGAGGCGGGCGTGAAGATAGACGGCGTGGCTGTCAGTTGCGGGCCAGGTTCCTATACGGGTCTTCGAATTGGCGTCTCCACAGCTAAGGGCTTGTGCTACGGCTTGAATGTCCCTTTGATTTCGGTAAATACGTTGGAGGTGATGACCAACCATGTCTTGAAGAGCCAAGAGGTAGGGGAGAAGGTTTGGCTTTGCCCTATGATCGATGCCCGTCGGATGGAGGTCTATACGGCCTTTTACGATAAAACACTTAGCCAAAAGAGAGAGACGAGCGCCGATATCATTGATGAGAACTCCTATTTGGATATTCAGAATGAGGTCTTGTTCTTCGGTAATGGTGCGGCAAAATGTAAGACGGCTCTCCATCGGGGCAATTTCACGTTTGTGGAAAATGTTGTTCCTTTGGCAATTGATATGGTCGAGTTGTCCCATGCCGCTTATGACCAAAAGAAATTCCAGGATGTGGCCTATTTTGAGCCCTTCTATCTGAAGGAGTTCGTGGCTACGGTAGCGAAGAATAAGGTGTTTGGTAATTGATTTTTAATTCTCGATAAAATAGAAAAGGAGGCCGTGAGACCTCCTTTTTTGTGTTTTATGATGACTTGTGCTTAGTCGATCAAACCTTTTGATGGTTTCCATTTTGCCACCTTTTTTGCGGGAATTTGCATTTTCTCACCCGTGGCAGGGTTGCGACCTTCCCTTGCTGCACGTTCGTCGACGCTGAATGTGCCAAATCCGATGAGTTGAACATTGCCACCTCTTTTCAATTCGTCCGAAATGGTCTCTATCACAGCTTGCAAAGCTTTTTTACTGTCAACTGCACTTAGTCCTGTCTTGGAAATGACAGCGTTTATTAAACCTTCTTTTGTCATGATTTTATTCGTTTTGTTTTATGCTACTATGCAAATATAGTAAGAAATAATAAGAGTTAAAAGTTCGGAGACTCTTCTTCATAAAAAAGGCGACCCTTTGCAGAGTCGCCTTTTCAGTATGCTAATTACAATGTTTATTTAACTTGCAATTTAAGAACTTGAACCTCACCATTTGCTGTGATTACCTTCACTAGGTAAGTTCCGGCAGCAAGGTTGATTTGGATCTCGTCAGCACCTGCTTGTGCATAAACTACTTGACCCATCATGTTGATTACGCTGATTGATTCAATAGCCTCCTTGCTGTTGATAGAGAAGCTGTTGGATGCAGGATTTGGATAGAGGCTGATGCCTTCTGCTTGCAAATCCTCAACATTGCTCATGGAAGGCTTGATTGTCACCTTGTACAATTGGCAATCTTCGAATGAGTCGATTGTTGTCTCCTTATCATAAGTTACACCCAAATACTCGCTAGCTTCAACTGTCTTCTCCTTGATGTTTGGTTGTGGCTTCCAGATCTTGAAGCTTCCGCACAAGTGGAGCATTGCCAAGTAGTGAACCAAACCATCATAGTAGCGCCATTGACCAGTCATCAAGCTTGCATCCCAAGCTTTCTTGAAGTTCTTCTTGACGATATCTTGGTAATTGTTGTTGCCAATCAAAGCGTAGCAAGCAACTGCGTTAGCACCGGTCTCACCCAAGGTGTATGACTCAGAAGGATTTGAACCATCCCAGTTGAAGCGAGCGTGTTGATAATTATCTTGCTCGAAGAAGTCGATGATTCTCTTTGCCATCTCCTCTTGTCTGTTAGCATCTGCGCCGAACAAGTAGTAGTCCATACCGAAGTTCATCGCACAACGCATAGCATCGTACATGTACTTGTGAGAGTTGCTGTTGAAGTCTACTGACTTAGGCGTACCGTCGAAGTTGTTGTAGTCAGTAAACAAACCAGACTTAGAGTTAGAAGACTTGTACAAGTGGTCACGAGTAGCCTTAGCTGCTTGCTTCCATGTGTTGTTGTTAGTAGTTGACCAACGAGAGAACAAGTCAACGAATGCAGGCAAGTCGTAAGAAGGATCGGAGAAATCCTTGTTTCCGTATGATGGTTGGAATGTTACCACCTTTTGTTGCTCATTGAACAAAGATTGATCATTGCCCTTCCAACATGCCTTCAAGATAGCTTGAGCGTCAGACATGTATCCGGCATCGTTCCAACGGTTGGCTGCGAACAACAAAGACATCATGAAATACATTTCACCATCAGGCGCACAACCACGGTCTTTTACACCACCATCGGTGCCTACTTGCCAAGAGAAGTAGCCGTCACCACCTGAACTAGGGTTGTGCCACATGTGGTTCTTTGCAAATGCCCAAAGTTTCTTGAACTCATCTTTGTGGTTGGTTTGCACACAAATCATCATACCATAAGACATACCCTCTGAACGTACGTCGTTGTTACCAGTATCAAGGATATAAGCCTCACCGTTACCTTTGTCTGTGTATACAGAGTTGCTTCCTTGGAAGTAGTGCTTCCACAACTGATCCAATTTTCCTTGGATTTCATCGTCAGTCTTACCTAGGTAAGTCTTGAATGGGCTCGTATAGTCACCTGTGTAGTATGCACCCTTGTAGTTGGTGTCATCACAATCAGGACCGAAGTATGCGCCATTTTCATCGAAGAAGCTAGATGCACCAGTGATAACTGGTTGTGTACCACAGTCTGTGCATGGTTGATCACAATCTGTACAAGGCTGATCGCCACCGCCATGAGTTGGTGTTTCGCCCTCTTTGACGATTTCAAGGTAATCGATGTTACAATAGGTGGTACCATATTTAATCTTCAGAGTATGTTCACCTGCTGTAAGAGAAACGGATTTTTTGGAAATAATATTGTATGTATCCCAATCGTTTCCGCCGTTTCCATCGCCTTTTAGCGTACACAATGACTTGTCGTCTAACTCAACAATAATTTCGACATCGTTGATACCGTTGGCTGTGTTGGCATAGAAATCGTACTTGCCACTCTCTTCAACTTTGACTGTGTATTTCAACCATTCGTCTGTTGTTGTGTGACCGATTGCATAGCCTGTACCACCTTTTTCAATGTCAACGCCATCGTTACGGTATTCACCACCTTCGTTTTTGTCGTCGGTGTCATAGTAGCCGAATTTGTTGCCACCCTTATCGTAGTTCTCAGCCTCAATCACACCAGGGATGCTGATTACACCCTTGTATGGCTCTTCTGGTTCTGTAGGTTCTGGTGGAGTAACAACATACTCGGAGTCGCCAATCCAAACGTTACCATACTTCAAGTCGAAGCTACCAGAACCGCCACCGACCTCACTGAGGAATTTACAATCGTATAGATTACCTAGCGTTACCCATCCGTGCTTTACCCATTCTCTCATGTGGGCAGAAATGGATACGTGTCCACATTTGCGGGCATTCCTTCTGACAGCGAAACATTGTGTAAACGTAGAGTTGCCAGAAGCTGATGGACCCGTACGGGTGCCCGTGTACACGTCATATGTGTCACCGTCTAATTCGTATGAGCCTCTTTGTGATGTATTCCAATACAAACCTTCTTGCTTTCTGGTGTTTCCGAAGAATGTGTTTTCAATGATGTAGTATTCCACTTCTTGAGGTGGTTTTGTCCAACCATAGACACCAATGTAGTTGTATCCACCACCATTTCCTGTGAAGTCGTAGTTGTATTCACAATGCAAATCGCCATCTAATTCGTCTGGCTTTGGACCGCTTCCCCAATATAGACCGATACGGCAAAGCAAGTCGTTTGGATTGTTCCAGTTTGCTTTGAATTGGAACTGTCCTTCCGCTGTTGCGTACTGCATGGAGGCGGAGCCCTGTTGGGTTTCTGCCCACATCTCAAGGTCGAATCCATTTCCTATGGGACGTCTACCGTTGGATGCGTTTTGTCCCCCAGACATGGATGTTGTCATTGAACATGGATCAACTGCACTTGCTGTCGTTGAAGATAGGAATGCAGCTGCCATGATTACGCCTGACATGATATGTCGACGTAAATGGAGTATTCGTTTTTCCATTCTACTAAATATTAAAATAATACAATAGTTCTATAAAATCTGGTTTATCTCTTTCGTCGCAAATATAAGGTAATATTTTATTAAAAAGCAAATAAAAGGTAAAAAAATCTCATTTATTTTATAAATAAAAGATAATCAGCAAGTTGTATTGCAACAAAAATACAGATGATATTGGATGAAATATAGAATGTTGCTCTTTGAAGGGGAAATAATGATGAAAAAAGTGTATTTAATCGGCTCTTTGACCTTGGCTGGAAAGGCTCCTTTTTACCTTTCGGGGACTAGTTTAGTTGTCTTCCCGTTGGATGTGGGGTAGGCCAATTTCGTATTTGACGGCAATCACGCGGGTGATGAAAATGCTTGCTGAACTGGCCAATTGCACGATGACCAGATTGTCGAAAAACTGTTTGCTTATATAATAGGTGATGCCTCCGATGACGCAGGCCAGTGCATAAATCTCCTTTCGGAAAATGAGGGGAATCTCATTGAGGAAGATGTCGCGGATGACACCGCCTGCCGCTCCCGTGATGGTTCCCATGATGATGGCTGTCCAGAAGGGATAAACGCCCATGTTCAAGGTCTTCTCGATGCCGACGACGGTGAAAAGTGCCAAACCGATCGTGTCAAAAATGAAGAACGTGTTGTTGAGCCGTATCAAATGTCTCCTGAATAGATATACGAAGATGAGGGCGATGCCCGACCATATCAGATAGCTCGACTTCAACATCCAGAATGGGGTAGTGTCGAGCAGCAAGTCGCGTATGGTTCCTCCTCCGATGGCGGTTGCCAACCCGACGACGTATGCGCCAAAAACATCGAAATCCTTTCGGCAGGCCAAGCGGATACCACTAATGGCGAAAGCGAACGTACCAATGTATTCTAATATATCGACAAATGTTGGCATAAGTGAGTTTTTTGGTGCGGCTATTCCTCTTCCGCATTTTCCATGATTGAGTTAAAACAGTTCCGTAATTCGAGAAGTTCTGTCCTGATGTTCTTCAGTTTTTCTATGATCTCGTAATTGTGGGCGGTGCCTGTCTTGTTTTCTTTCAACTTGAGGCGGACTCCCTCTATCTTAAGAGACTTGTCTTTCAACAAATATTTTATGACGCGGAGTTCGTTTAGGGTCTCTTCCGTATATAGACGCGTGCCGGCGTTGTTCTTTTTGGGCATGGCTTGGGGAAACTCTTTTTCCCAATAGCGGAGCGTCGATTGCGTGACTTCCAGAATCTCTGCTACTTCTCCAATTTTATAATACAGTTTCTTCGCCATGGAAAGAAATATTAATCGAACACGTTTCCGTAGTTGGAAGATAGTTGAACCATTTTGTCATACTCTTTAGGATTCAAGTCCATGAAGTAGTAGTTGCGTGGATCCGTAACCTTTCCTTTGTAATGAACTTCGTAGTGGACGTGGTTACCTGTGGATTTTCCTGTGCTACCCATGAATCCGATTACGTCGCCGCGGTTGACTCTCGCCCCTTGTTTTGCCTTGAAGTCGTCCATGTGGGCATAGAGTGTCTTGTATCCGAAGCCGTGGTCGATGATGATACAGTTTCCGTAACCTTGTCTCCAACCCCTGAATTCGATGACGCCCTTGGCGGTGGCATAGATCTCTGTTCCCCGATCGCCGGAAAAGTCCATTCCTTGGTGGAATTTCGGTGTTTTGTAGATAGGGTCGATACGGACACCATAACCGGATGCCATTCGGTTCAAATCCTTGTTGAGAATCGGTTGGATGGCTGGCGTACAAAGCAAGCGTTCCTCTTTGTTTCTTGCCAAATTGACAATCTCGTCGAACGAGTTGGATTGGATGTACAACTGTCTGCGAATCTCATCCATTTTCTTATAGGTGGCGGCGGCCAACTCCGAGTTGGTCTTGTCATGGAAATCTTCGTATTTGGATTCGCCATTGACGCGTGTGCGGATGTCTGTAGGAATCGGGTCGGCTTGAACCACGACACGGTAGAGGTTGTCGTCGCGTTGCTGCATGTCGGTCAGCACCTCTTGAATCTCATTTATCTGCTTGTTCATCAAATCGTATTTGGCTTCCAATTCGGCCTTCTCGGAGAGGAGAATACGCTCTCTAGGCGATTTGAAGACCATGACAAAGGCCACGAAGAGCGCCAAACCTGTCAAGGAACTTGACAAGAGGTGGTAGCTGAACTTCTTTAGCCGATGCTTAATAGAGTTGTCGATGCGCTCGAAAGTAAGCGTGATCGGATTATATTGAAATTTTTCTTTTTTAGCCATACTATATTGTCATGATGCCTATCACAAAACAAAAATTATTCCATCAAGGAACTACAAAAGACAAAGTTAAGTAAAATGTTTATATTTTGGTAGCGTTTTGAGTTTTTATGACGGTTTTTAGGGTAGTGTAAACCATGGAATTAATGATTTCCCGCCAATTTTCCGCCCAAACGCCATGACTTGAGATGCGGGAGAAAAGAAAAGGCAATCTTCGAGCGAAGACTGCCTTTTCTGTTGTTATTGTGTTGTATTCGGATTACATCATGCCGCCCATGCCGCCACCCATAGGAGGCATTGCAGGAGCTGCTGCCTTGTCGTCCTTCTTCTCTGCGATGACGCACTCTGTAGTCAACATCATGCCGGCGATAGAAGCTGCATTCTCCAAAGCCACACGAGTTACCTTTGCTGGGTCGATGACACCTGCCTCGAAGAAGTTCTCGAACTTGTCGGAACGAGCATTGTAACCGAAGTCACCCTTGCCCTCTTTTACCTTCTGTACATAAACGGCACCCTCTTTACCAGCGTTGGCGATGATTTGGCGCATAGGCTCCTCGATAGCACGCTTAACGATTTCGATACCTGTTGTCTCATCCTCGTTAACACCCTTCAAGCCTGCCAACGATTCGATGGCACGGATGTAAGCAACACCACCTCCAGGAACGATACCTTCCTCAACGGCTGCACGCGTTGCGCTCAATGCGTCGTCTACGCGATCTTTCTTCTCCTTCATCTCTACTTCAGATGGAGCACCTACGTGAAGAACAGCTACACCGCCAGCCAACTTAGCCAAACGCTCTTGCAACTTCTCCTTGTCGTAGTCGCTCTTCGTTACGGCGATTTGTGCACGGATTTGAGCTACACGCTCTGCGATAGTCTCTTTTGCACCTGCACCGTTTACGATAGTAGTGTTGTCCTTGTTGATGGTGATCTTTTCTGCTGTACCCAACATCTCGATGGTTGCAGACTCCAACTTGATGCCCTTCTCTTCAGAAACGACTGTACCACCAGTCAAGATGGCGATGTCTTCCAACATCTCCTTACGACGGTCGCCGAAACCAGGAGCCTTCACAGCACAAATCTTCAAAGCGCCTCTCAAACGGTTAACAACCAATGTGGTAAGAGCCTCACCGTCAATATCCTCAGCGATGATCAACAAAGGACGGCCTGATTGTGCCGTAGCTTCCAAGATAGGAAGGATATCCTTCAAAGAAGAGATCTTCTTGTCGTGAATCAAAACGTATGGGCTGTCGAATTCAACCTCCATCTTCTCCGTGTTAGTTACGAAGTAAGGAGAGAGGTAACCACGATCGAATTGCATACCTTCTACTACGTCAACCGTCGTCTCCATACCTTTAGCCTCGTCAACGGTGATGACACCTTCCTTCTTTACCTTAGCCATAGCGTCGGCAATCAACTTACCGATTGTGCTATCGTTGTTGGCAGAGATAGTGGCAACTTGCTCGATCTTGCTGTTGTCGTCGCCCACTTCCTCAGCTTGTGCCTTGATGCTTTCAACCACCTTGGCAACAGCCTTATCAATACCGCGCTTCAAATCCATTGGGTTGGCACCTGCAGCAACATTCTTCAAACCTACCGTTACGATAGCTTGAGCCAAGACAGTTGCAGTTGTAGTACCGTCACCAGCGTCGTCACCCGTCTTAGAGGCAACTTCTTTCACCATCTGAGCACCCATGTTTTCGTATGGATCGGCCAACTCGATCTCCTTAGCCACGCTCACACCGTCTTTTGTGACGTGAGGCGCACCGAATTTCTTTTCGATGATCACATTACGACCCTTAGGGCCGAGTGTTACTTTCACTGCGTTTGCCAACTCGTCAACACCTTTCTTCAAAAGGTCGCGAGCTTCGATATTGAATTTTATTTCTTTAGCCATTTTGATTTGATTTTAAAGTTGATAATTAGAAGATTGGACTATTAAAGGATAGCCAAAATGTCACTTTGACGCATGATGAGGTATTTCTCACCCTCCAACTCCAATTCGGTACCTGCGTACTTTCCGTAGAGGACAACATCACCTACCTTTACCACCATCTCCTCGTCTTTTGTGCCGGTACCGATTGCGAGGACTTCGCCCTTCAATGGTTTTTCCTTTGCTGAATCAGGAATGATGATTCCACTTGCTGTCTTTTGCTCTGCAGCGGCTGGCTTAATAAGCACCCTGTCTGCCAATGGTTTAATCTTCATGACTTATTACCTTTTTATGTTATTATTTGTTATATACTTTTCTAATACGCTTAAGGATTATCAGAATTTGTGCCAAACTGAAAATCGGCTTTCTTTCTGACATTTTTTCATTTTGAAAAGGGTTTGAAGTGACATTGCTTGCCAATCTGTCATAAACGGGGAGGGGAGTGGCGCATTTTTTCGTTGCGATTCTCCATTGTCATTGGATTGTCCCTCTCTTTTCCCTAATTTTGGGAGATTTTCAAATCCTTTGGTTTATGGGTGTATTCAAAAAACGGATTAGCGCGGAGAACCTTTTTTTCGTCATCGGAGTCGTTGCCTTAGTGGTAATGGTATATAAAATAGGCATATTCCCCATTGTCGATAATATTAAGCAAACTGGCTGGTGGTTTCTCCCCATTCTTTTGGTTTGGGCAGTTGCCTATTTGCTCAACACCACCTCTGCCATGCTGATTATTCGTGACGGTTCTCCAGAATCAAGCAACATTAAATTCCTCAACCTCTATAAGATAACCATCTCCACCTTTGCCTATAATGCCGCTACACCAGTGGGGCTTGCTGGGGGCGAACCTTATAAGATCATGGAGTTGAAGAAGTATATCGGGACGGAGAATGCCACATCGTCAGTCATTCTTTTCAGTATGATGCATATCGTGGCACACTTCTCTTTTTGGATGTTTTCCATCCTGTTGGCCATCTTCTATATTCCCATGTCGGGAAAATGGATTGCGGCTTTGTCTGTCACCTTTGGAATCTGTCTGCTTTTGGTCTACGTTTTCTTTCTCGGCTATCGGAAGGGATTGGTATCCAACGTGTTGAATATCTTGGCGAAAATTCCTTTCTTGAAGGGAAAAATAGGAAAAATCAGAGAGGAGAAGCAGGATAGCATCCAATTGATCGACAAGCAAATAGCCTCCTTGCATGGTGAGCGGAAGAGACGTTTCTATCTCTCCCTCGGTATCGAGTTTTTCTCTCGCGTGTTTACGTGCTCGGAGATCTATTTCATGTTTTTGGCGTTCGGACATCCAGTCGGTTACGTCGATTGCATTTTGATTATGGCGTTCACTTCTCTATTCGCCAACATCTTGTTTTTTACGCCATTACAATTAGGCTCGCGGGAAGGCGGTTTTTTGTTGGCCTTTGGCGGATTGGGTTTGGCATCGTCGTGGGCGATCTCTATCAGTCTCATCACCCGTATCCGAGAAGCCATTTGGATGTTGATCGGGCTTTTGCTTGCCAAGATAACGATTTGCGATGGAAGCAGGTTGTTGGAAAAGAGGGAGGATTAATCTCCCCATGGATAGAATTGCGTCAAAAAAGATTTCTGGGCGAACATTTTCGTCTCCATTCTTGCACACTTAAGAAATTCTTTGTAACTTTCGCTGATTATTGGTGAGATTTATTGGATATTTGTCATATTCTTTGTTTCCTGATACGATTAATTAATTCCTTATCAAAATGATAATCATTCAGAAAACATTTTTCGAAAACCCATAGAAAACACTTTTCAAGAGACCAATTTGGAAAGGTTCTGAGAATTTTAATTGATATTTTATGCTCTGCAACCGTCCGTTCGCCTTCGCCATCCGCGAAAACAGCACGGGATTGATCCTCTTCATGGGAGAATATGACTTTGTGCCCGAAGAGAAATAATTCCATCATAAATTCTGTTGAGGGAGGAAACACGGAAAACCCGTGTCTCCTCCCTTTTTAGTTGTATGGGTCAAAAATGGGCTAAACATAGAAAGCGGGGAGAAGTTCTCCCAAATGGATTGAAGGGTCTACACGTCCATAGCCCTAGGAATGAAGGCCGTACGCAAACACGCTCTGAAAGGGCAAAAGAAAATATGTTTAGGAGGGAGCAAGGCAAATACTTTTGCCCCGTTGGGGCGCACGACCGACTCTCCACGTTTACTCAGGGCGTTGCCCTGAGCTATGGACAAGTTGGACTTTCAGTCTGCACTTTCCTTCTTATATTACTTTTCCGCACTAACCCTGATGAATTTGCCTTGAAAATCATACCTTTTTGCGTTTCCGTTTCCCTTCTTCTCTTCGACATATCCCCGATACAGAGAACTTCCTGGATGAAGGCAAGGCTCAGAATAGGTGAAAGTATAGTCATCTTTTTTGCTGAGGTTGCGACCATTCAATAGGGCTTCATAGGTGGCTGTCGTATCTGGATTAAGTATTTTAATTTCAGCCCGATAAGGAGTGCCCACTTTTACAGTGTCTGGAGCAATCACCACCACTTTCCGTTTCGTACTATTGGACTTTCTCTTTCCACCAGCGTTATTAGCCGCTTGGATATTGGTCAACGCAAAAAGAAGAAAAAAGAGAGAAAGATGTTTTATTAGTTTATGCATATTCCTAAATGTTTTAGAAGTTTATTGTGTGATATAAAAATTGTATGAATCTCGAGCAAAGATGAGTAGTTAGCTGCAATATTAATCGCAAAGAATATTTTGATTATCATGCAAATATAGCAATAAAAACAAAACTTTGGTTTTTGATGAAAAGAAAAAGGGACGCCGCTTCCTGCAACGTCCCCATTTATCTACGCTAAGCTCAACTTTGCCTTACTTCTCGCTCACCGTTACCTTCTCACACTTCGTACCTGCTTTGACGATATATGCTCCAGGAGCAGACAATGTGATACTTGTTGTTTCGACGGAATGACCTTGTGCGGTATGCACTAGTTGTCCGTTGAGATTGTAGACCTCGATACAATCCTCAGATCCAGAGACATAGAGGGTTGAACCCTCAGTCCATACGTGGCAATTTGAGGAAACTATGCTCTCCGTGCCGTAAAACACTCCAGAATATTCCACATTCCAACCCTCTGGTATTTTGTGGATACTATATTCTATAGGCAACAATTGTGTACAAATGAACGTACCAGTAGGGGCAACACCTTCCACCCAATCTAGGGTGTTCCACGCCTTTTCCGATCCATGTTGATTCTCTAACCAATCAGAGAAGCTAACCTCAATTTTGGAAAGTTGAGAACAACCCTTGAACATTTTCCGATAAGCAAAATCAGGCAACAACACCGCAGGAAGTTCCGGAGCTTGCGTCAAACTGATGCAATCGGCAAACATGCCAAAATAACACCATTCATCCAACTGAATAGCTGGAAGTTCTGGTGCGTGTGCCAAGTTGGAGCAACCGGCAAACATTTCTGCATAACAAAAGTATTTCATTTCAGTGGCAGGCAGTTCTGGTGTCTCTGTCAGATTCGTACAGCCTGCAAACATTCCCGCATAGCAAAAAGGAGTCAACTCAGTAGCAGGAAGTTTTGGTGCTTGTTTCAACCCCGTGCAATTAGCGAACATTTCGGAGTAGCAACCCGATTTAAGACTCGTGGCCGGAAGTTCTGGTGCCTGCGTCAAACAAGTACAATCCTTAAACAATTGTGCGAAACAGAACTGTTGGTATTCGGGAAGTTTCTTGCTTTTGCCGGCGTTGTCAATCAGACTCATCACGCTTCCACTCGCAGCGATGGAACCAGACATGACGAAAGTAGTAGTAAATAGATTTTCTTTCGGGTACCAGTAAACTCCAGTTGAATCAAAACCTTCCAATGGGTATCCGCTCCGCAAGAAAGATGGAGCCGTAATTTCTTGATGTTCCCTTGACAATCCTTGCAAGTTGAAACCTTTCAATAAGGCTTTGTCTCCTTTTTTCGCCAAAACAACTGTTTGGTTTAGCACAAGTGTATCCCAGGTCACTCCATCATTCAAAGAATACTGAATATCAGGAAAATCACCATATCCCCAATTACATGTCATTCCGAAAGTGGAACTATCTACTTCGGCGGTAAAGGTGAGATAATGGGTGGTTTGCCCATCAGGATCATCAATATATATTACATCCCATCCTGAAGGAATGTAATCAAAACCATAGGCATACGTCTCTGCCAACTCCCTAGGGCAATAGAAAGTACCCGTAGAAGATACATTTAAAAGCCAAAAGGATGTTCCTGACCATTGGGAAAAGTTAACTTTAATTTGAGAAAGATTGGAGCAACCATTAAACATGTTGGCATAACAATAATCTCCTATAACTTTTGCTGGAAGATAAGGTGCTTGCGTCAAGCTTGTGCACCTCGCGAACATATTACTGTAACAACGGTTAGTCAATGTAGTAGCAGGGAGTTCTGGTGCTTTCCCTAAACTGGAACATCCTTGAAACATGCCAATATAGCAACTATTTGCCAATAGGGTGGCAGGAAGAGTATCTTGTGCCTGCGTAAGATTGGTGCAATTCTTAAACATGGATTCATAGCATCGGAATGCCAAAGTGGTGGCAGGAAGGTTAGGGGCCTTTGTCAAACCTGTACATCCGTCAAACATTTCTCGATAACATTCGTCGCCAAGTTTAGTGGCAGGAAGTTCTGGGGCTTGCGTCAAGCTAACACAATCAGCGAACAATCGGAAGAAACAGCAAAAAACTGAGTCTGGAATCTCTTTGCTTTCGCCTTCGTTGTCAATCAAACTCATCACGCTACCACTTGCGGCGATGGAACCAGACATGACAAAATTGTTGTAGTCTGCACTCGGATTGTTTTCTTCAAAGAGGTTGAAAAATTCAGAGAAGGAACTTCGATGGGAAAAACCACTTGGGTTGTTTCCTCTCAGCAGGGCTTTGTCACCCTTTTTCTTCAAGATGATGCTATCTCCAGCGGGAAGAGAATCCCATGTCTCTCCGTCATCCAAAGAGTATTGAATGTTGGGGTTGGGGAAAGGGGTGACATTGAAGGAGGTGTCCTTGTTGATGACTATACCGAAAGAGGAGGAGTCCTTCTCTGCGGTGAAGGTGAGATAGTTGGCTGCATAGGTAGGCAATAAGCTTCCAAGCAGCATGAGAATTGATGTAAATTTTTTAATCATAAGCCTTTTCGTTTTAATTATTAATAAAAGTTTGCTTAAAATCCTACGCAATATTGATATTCGAGGAGTTGTTGATTTGATGGCGTAGTGATGTCTTCTGGAAACAATGGAAAGACATCTGTTTGTCTCGTCTAATGATAGGTGTGAGAAACGTGCAACGCCCTTAAATTGGCATTCCTTTTAGTCTCTTGAGTCGTATTGATGAATTCATGGCCCACCGAATATGGTCGTGAGTTTTGCTTTTCTCAAAAAACAATATCAATGTCGTAAATAAAAGTACATCTCGAAAATCATTGCTAAGATACAAATTAAAATTGATGGGTAGTCTTTTTTCGGAAATTTTTTTTGCAATCTGGATTTTTCGGAGACAATCATGAAAAATCATCAAGATCGAATAGAAAAAACGTTGAGAATCAGTTTCCCACGAGGGCCAACCTAAAAAATAGGGCTTTTAAAAGACTATATATGTACAAATTGACTATATTTGCAATCAATTTGGATTTGAATCCCTTCTTGGCTTTGTGTGAAGCAAGGCAAAAAAGAGATACGGTGAGATTCGAAAATCACCGATTGGATAACAAATCTATAGGTCCACGAACTTTGTAGACGAGACTCTCCGTAGATGGTGTGGGCTTACGTCTAATACGAATGAAATGGTTGGATTGGGTCTGACGTTTCAAAAGGAAAGACCGATAGAAAGTAAGAAATACAAAATTCTAAGTACATAGATATGAACTTATTACAAGAGAAACTGGCGAAATATGATGAGCCTCAGAGAGCAAAAGCTGCAGGTATTTATCCATATTTCAGGGCGATTGAGAGTGATCAAGACACAGAAGTTCTCATCAATGGGAAGAAGGTTTTGATGTTTGGATCTAACAGTTACTTGGGTTTGACCAACCATCCTAAAATCAAGGAAGCATCAATAGAAGCCATCAAAAAGTACGGTACGGGTTGTGCCGGCTCGCGTTTCTTGAACGGAACATTGGATCTCCATATCCAATTGGAACAAAAATTAGCTAAGCTTATTGGTAAAGAGGAAGCGTTGGTTTATTCAACGGGCTTCAATGTGAATTTGGGTGTTGTTTCAGCTTTGACGGGTAGGGAAGATTATCTTATCTTCGATGAGTTGGATCATGCCTCTATCATGGCAGGAAAACAATTGTCGTTTTCTAAAACCATGAAATTCAAACACAACGACATGGAATCCTTGGAGAAGTGTTTGCAGAAATGCGAGCCTGACAAGGTGAAATTGATCGTGGTGGATGGTGTCTTCAGCATGGAGGGTGATATTGCCAAATTGCCTGAGATCGTTGCTCTTTCCAAAAAGTACAATGCAAGTGTGTATGTGGATGAAGCTCATGGTATAGGTGTTCTTGGTGACCACGGTCGTGGTGTTTGTAACCACTTCGGTGTTACGGACGACGTGGATGTCATCATGGGTACGTTCAGTAAGTCATTTGCCTCTATCGGTGGTTTCGTCGCTTCCAACAAGGAGGTAATCAACTGGTTGAGACATCACTCAAGACCATATATTTTCAGTGCAAGTGCCACTCCATCGGCGACGGCTGCTGTGATTGCTGCTATCGACATCATGTTGAGCGAGCCTGAGCGTATTCAACATTTGTGGGATCTTACCCACATGGCTCTTGACGGATTCCGCTCTATGGGCTTCGAGATCGGACATACGGAAACGCCAATCATTCCTTTGTTCATTCGTGACAACCAGAAGACATTCCTCATGACCACTCTGTTGTTCGAGGATGGCGTATTCATCAATCCAGTCGTGAGTCCGGCCGTGCCACCTGAAGATACGTTGGTTCGTTTCTCTTTGATGGCAACCCACACGAAGGAACAAGTGGAGATCGCTCTTGAGAAGATCGGTAAGTGTGCAAAGAAACTCGGAATTATCAAGTAAGGATATTCCCTTTTTAAATAGGAGAAGAGAGGCTGGATTTTACAGTCTCTCTTTTTTGTGCCATGGACTCCTCTTTTAAGTGCCGACTTTTTTGTACTTTTGCCCAAGTGAAGAATGGCTGTTTTTCCAACTCAAAAACAAATCATGAATACCAACTCGCAGATTGATACGGACAATGCCGAATTCCAGAGTGCGCTGAACATTGTGAAGCACACCAACAACTCTTTGTTCCTGACGGGAAAGGCGGGTACGGGTAAGTCTACCTTCCTAAGATATATCTGCGAAAAGGTCAACAAGCGTCATGTCGTCTTGGCTCCTACGGGGGTGGCGGCCATCAATGCCGGTGGCGTTACCATCCACTCCTTTTTTAAGATGCCTTTTCGTCCGATGATGCCTGACGACCCTGATTTGAGTTTGAAAAACAACCGCATCTTTGAGTTTCTCAAGTATACGAAAGAGAAGAAGAAACTGATTGAGAAGGCGGAATTGATTATTATCGACGAGATTTCCATGGTTCGGGCCGACATGATCGATTTCATGGACAAGGTCTTGCGTATCTTCTCCCATAATATGCGGCAACCTTTTGGCGGAAAGCAGATGCTTTTCGTGGGCGATATGTATCAGTTGGAGCCGGTGGTTCCGTCCGACCAAAAACAGATTCTCTCTCGGTTCTATTCCAATCCTTATTTCTTCTCCGCCAACGTTTTTCGCGAGATGCCTTTGGTGACGATTGAGTTGCAGCATGTCTATCGACAAAGTGATGCCCATTTCGTGCGCTTGCTCGACCATATCAGGGTCAACAATGTTACGGCTGCCGACTTGAACGCATTGAACAACGAATGTCGCATGGACAAGTTTTCCGCCAATGAGGATTTTGTCATTACCTTGGCTACGAAGCGCGACACGGTGGATTTCATCAACGAGAGCAAGTTGGCCTCCCTTCCTGGGGATTCTTTTAAGTATAACGGTGTCATTACGGGGGAGTTCCCTGAGTCGGCACTTCCGACGCAACGGATATTGGAGCTGAAGGAGAATGCTCAGGTGCTTTTTGTCAAGAACGATAGGGAAAAACGTTGGTACAACGGCTCCATCGGCAAAATCTCCCATATTGATGAGGAGAACCGAATCTATGTGATGCTGGAGGACGGCAACGAGTATCTGGTGGAGATGGAGGGCTGGGATAATATCCGATACTATTATGACGAGGCGGAGAACAAGATAAAGGAGGAGGTGTTGGGCACTTTCACTCAGTATCCGTTACGTTTGGCATGGGCCATTACCGTCCATAAGAGCCAAGGCTTGACCTTTGAAAAGGTGATTGTCGACTTGACTGGTGGTGTCTTCGCCGCTGGCCAGACTTATGTAGCTTTAAGCCGCTGTAAGTCGCTGACTGGCTTGATGTTGAAGCGTCAGGTGAACCAATCCGATGTCTTCGTCAGTCGGGATGTGGTGGAGTTCGCCAAGCAATACAACAATCGTTTGCTGATTGACAAGGTGATGAAGCAGGCGAAGGCGGACATTCTTTATGCCCAAGCCAACAAACTTTTTGACGAACGTGATTTTGACGGTATGTTGGAGGCCTTTTTCCAAGCCATCCACTCCCGTTATGAGATAGAGACTCCGCTTGCGAAACGCTATATCCGGAAGAAATTGGGCGTCATCAAGCAGTTGGAGACGGAAAATCAAGCGTTGCGGGATAAAATGATGGCCCAGCGTGCGAAGTTTGCTGATATGTCGGATGAGTACTATCAGATGGGAAATGAATGTATGTTGAAACTGAAAGATCCTAAATCGGCTTTGGCAAACTATAATAAGGCGCTCTTCCTTAATCCCGACAATGTGGATGCTTTGGTTCGAAAAGGGGTGACGCTTTATGATATGGGCGACTTCCTTGAGGCTGAGAAATCGTTGGATCGTGCGGTTCGCCTAAGTCCACTATTGTTTAAGGCACTCTATAATCGGGGCAAGAACCGTTTGAGTTTGATGAATTATGAAGGTGCAATGTCGGATCTGTTGAAAGCGGTCTCTCTGAAACCTACGCATCGGATGGCAAACGAATATTTAGGCGACGCCTACTCCAAGATGGGGGAGATGCAGTTGGCGATGAAGTATTGGAACATTGCACGGGGAGAAGAGGAAGAGTAGAATTTAATTAAGAATTAAGAATTTTATTTGCTGAAAATCAAATTGTTAATGCGAGAATAAGAAATGGGTGGCAGTTATAAAGCAGTCATATTCGATTTGGACGGAACTTTGATGGATACGTTGGACGATCTTCATTTGAGTGCCAATCATGCGTTGAATCATTTCGGCTTACCAGAACGGAGTAGGGACGAGGTCTGCTCGTTTGTCGGCAACGGTGTGCGGAAGTTGATGGAGCGGGCTGTTCCAACGGATTTCCCCAAAGAACGGCTGGACGAGGTTTTGTCTGTTTTTCGAACTTACTATGCTGCGCATTGCCGTGACCACTCTGCTCCCTATGAAGGCATCCAATCTCTATTGCAGGCTTTGAAGAAGGAAGGGGTGAAGATGGCCATCGTATCCAACAAACCCGACAAAGAGGTAAAGCAACTGAACGAGGAGTTTTTCTCGGATTGTATCTCCGTGGCAGTGGGCGAGAACGAGCGTGAGTTGGGCATACCTAAGAAACCTTCGCCGGAGATGCTACATGTGGCGATGAGACAATTGAATTGTCAGCCCTCGGAGACCCTTTATGTAGGCGATTCGGATGTCGATATCCAAACAGCAGCGAATGCTGGAGTTGCTTGTGCCTCTGTTACTTGGGGCTTTCGTTCGGAACAATTTCTTTTAAGTCACGGTGCTTCGCTTCTTCTGCATCATCCGAAGGATTTGTTGACTTGTTTGTAGGGATCGTGAAGGATTCCATCCTTCTTCCTGAGTGCACAGACCAACCGTGGAGAAAAACTAGCTGGGTAATTAAAAAAGCGAAAAATCCCCCTATTATACTCAAACCTCTGCCTTAATCTGGCACAACTTCCCGTTTCCTTTGTGCTTGAATTTATTAACCAAAGGAATTATAGTTATGTGCATGAAATTGTTCTCGTTGTTCAAAAGAATTTTCAAGAAAAAGAAATCTGAAGAGAAACCGAATTTAGGACAAACAGCTGAACCTAAAAAAGATAGAGAGAGGATTTCCGTTCCGAAAGAACACTTTGAGGAGGTTTCGCGTATGCTTGCTTTTATTACTGAGAATGGAGTTCTTTCCGGTACGAACAAGTGGCGGTTTGCAGAGGATTTCTGGTTTGTTGTCAAAAATCATAAAGTGCTTTCGGAGAATAAGTTGGGAGAATTGTGCGCTACGAATAATAATCGCTCTACATATAAGTTTCCAACGATAGATTTGCTTCGTCAATATCCTGATTGGAAGGTTGATGAGAAGCTCGTGCGGAATCTCATATCGGAGAAAGATAAACTTCTTCAAATTTTTTCGGATTACGGCATCCAAATTGTGAATGTGACGCTTACTGTTGGGATTGCGGGGAGTTTTTATGAGTTAGTGCCTGCCCCAGGGTTCCGTTTCTCCAAGATGAAGTATTTAGGAAACGATATTCTCTTTAGTTTTTCCGTTTGGGGTACTCGTATCATTTCCCCTATTCCAAATAAGAGTGCTATCGGGGTTGAGGTGCCCAATAATAAGGAGCAGATCAATCCGTTGCGTAGTTTGATAGCCTCTAGAAAGTTTCAAGTGACAAAGAGTCATTTGCCTGTCGCCTTGGGGTATACAATCACAAATGATCACTTTATGTTCGATTTGACAAGGATGCCTCATCTGTTGGTGTCAGGGGCGAGTGTTCAATGTAAAAACCTTTTGAATCTCCTCATCACTTCGT
Organism: Paludibacteraceae bacterium; assembly: GCA_017553575.1. Lineage (GTDB taxonomy): Bacteria > Bacteroidota > Bacteroidia > Bacteroidales > Paludibacteraceae > RGIG10190. Next base: position 20,086 of record JAFZKQ010000089.1, on the reverse strand, counting down.
TGCTCTATAAAAAGAGTCCTTCCCAGTTAAAATTTGTGTTGATTGACCCAAGTAGGATAGAATTCGCTGTTTATGCTAAAATCGAACGTCAATTTTTGGCGAAATTGCCAGATGAGGATTCGGCGATCGTGACGGATGCGAGAAAAGCCCTAAAGACGCTCGAAGCGTTGAAAAAGGAGATGGATTTTCGCTTCGCCTTGTTGAAATCGGCTCGTGTCATGCACGTGGATGACTATAATGAGAAGTTTCTCGACCAGCGGTTGGATCTGGCTCAAGGGCATCGCTATATGCCTTATATTGTAGTGGTTGTGGATTCGTTTGAAGATTTGATTTTGACGGTAGGAGGTGAGATGGAATCTGTGTTGGCTGATATTGCTCAATTGGCACATAGGGTAGGTATTCACCTAGTTGTCGCCACCCACTCTCGGAAACTGAATCTTACAGATCGTTTTAAGACCTATTTTCATGTGCGTATGACCTTTAAGGACAGTGACTTGCTGGAAATTTATGATGTGTTGGGAACTAATCGGATGATGGACTCTGGCGAATTGCTCAATCAGCGTGGTCTGGATACAATCCGTGTACAATGTGCTTTTGTTGATACGTCGGAGGTGGCGGCTGTCACGGAGTTCATCTCCAATCAGCAAGATGGTTCGGAGGTTTTCTTGCTGCCGAAGGTGGATGATTAGGAATTGGTTGATTCAGATGTAGTTGTCTCTTTGGATTATATGGTGTGTGACTCTTCTTCATGACGACACGAAGAGTTCCTTCTTCGAATCTGTGAAACTTGTAAGAAGCTGATAGTTAACCAACATAGCGAAAAGTTTCGTGCAAGCGATTCTCCAAGAGAAAAAGCCGAGCGAAAGGGCATTTCTATTTGCCAATTTTTAGTATCTTTGTATTTGCTTTAAACGGGGATTTAAGTATGTCAAAAAAAGATAAAGATAAGGTAACAACTAAGGAAGCCGAACCAAAAAGGGAAAAGAAGCCGGGTAGGTTGGTGCGTTTTTTTAAGGATGAGAGGACTCGTATTTGTGCGGGACTGTTCATCGTTATTGGATGTCTTTATTTCTTTTTGGCGTTCATCTCTTTCTTTTTTACCGGTTGGGAGGATCAAAGCATTTTGCAGGCGGCCGATCCGGGCTCAACACTTGACCTTAGAAGTAATATAAAGAACTGGACGGGATATCGGGGTGCTTACCTTGCCGATTTCTTCATCAACCATACGTTTGGTGTCTCTTGTTTCTTCCCTTTGTTCTTTGTCTCCATTATAGGTATTAGAGGATTGGGAATTAAGAAGTTGCCTATATTCCGAACTTTTGTGGTTTGTGCCTTTGCCCTCTTTTGGGTCTCTCTGTTTTTCGGATTCTTCTTTGTCCCAGTATACGAAGATAAGTTCCTCTATTTAGGAGGTGATCATGGGTATTATTTGAGTAAATGGTTGGAGGCTCAGATTGGCTGGGTCGGAACCTTCTTGTTCTTAGGAATTACGCTATTGGCATTCCTGATAGTGGAGTTTTCCGCTACGTTGCCATTTTTGAGACGTCTCCGTGATAAGTTCTTCAAGCGTAATAAACCTGAAGTCGTTACCCAGAATGGAGAGGGCGACAATGGAGATCAACCGATGGGAAGCGATACGGACGGAGAGAATCCTAATCCTGCTGGATTGGGCGAGGGCGAAGGTGAAAACACCTCTGGTAACGCCGAGAACCCTTCTTCTGAAAATAACCTTGAAAATCCTGACGGTGGTGAAGGTGAAAATGGGGAAACTGGTGAGGATGAGAACGTTGGAAAAACAGAGATATTCCAAATTCCGGACACGGATGAAGATGACGATAAATCAAAGAGTGCGCCGGAGGTTCCGTCTGACAATTCTGATGGGGTAGGAGAGAGCGATCAACTTCAGTCAACGGTTGTCGCAGCGGCGGCTGACGGCTCCGCCTTTGAAATTAACCTTGCCCAAGGAACGGATGACGATAAGGTCTCCGATACTATTGAGAAGCCTGATTCGAAAGATGTGGGCGAACCTGAAAATTTGGGTGATGAGGTTGGCTTTGATGTGGTTAAGCATGAGGTGGATACGGTATTAGAGGAGGATCTCACCAAGCCGTATGATCCGACGCTTGACTTGTCGAACTATAAATATCCGACGCTCGATTTGTTGAAGCAATATCCGAATGTTGACAACACCATCAATATGGAGGAGCAGAACGCCAATAAGGATAAGATTGTGGAGACATTGTCGAACTATGGTATCAAGATTGACAGGGTGGCGGCCACGGTGGGTCCTACGGTGACGTTGTATGAGATTGTCCCTGTTCCGGGAACCCGTATTGCTAAGATTAAGAATTTGGAAAACGATATAGCCCTGAGCCTTGCCGCTTTGGGTATCCGTATCATTGCTCCTATACCGGGCAAGGGTACAATCGGTATTGAGGTGCCGAACAGCACGGCGCAGATCGTTCCGATGCGTAACGTGATTGCCTCCAAGAAGTTCCAAGAGACAAAATACGACTTGCCTGTCGTTTTCGGACGTACCATTACGAACGAGGTCTTCATGGCCGACTTGGCGAAGATGCCTCACTTGCTTGTCGCAGGTGCGACCGGTCAAGGAAAGTCCGTCGGTCTGAATGCGATTATCACCTCATTGCTTTACAAAAAGCACCCATCCCAGTTGAAACTGGTGATGGTGGATCCAAAGAAGGTGGAGTTTACGGTCTATTCCAATATCGACCACCACTTCTTGGCGAAGTTGCCTGACGAGGAGGATGCAATTGTGACCGATGTCACGAAGGTTGTACAGACGCTCAGCTCCCTTTGTAAGGAGATGGATACGCGTTACGATTTGTTGAAGGCAGCTCGTGTCCGTAATATCAAGGAGTATAACGAAAAATTCATCAATCGTCATTTGAATCCGAATAACGGGCATCGCTATTTGCCTTATATTGTGGTGATTATCGATGAGTTCGGTGATTTGATCATGACGGCAGGAAAAGAGGTCGAACACCCTATCGCACGTATTGCCCAGTTGGCTCGTGCGGTCGGCATCCACATGGTCATCGCCACTCAGCGTCCGACCACGAACATCATCACGGGTACGATTAAGGCAAACTTCCCTGCCCGTATAGCCTTCCGTGTGGCATCCATGATCGATTCGCGTACGATTCTCGATGCGCCAGGTGCCAATCAGTTGATTGGTCGAGGAGATATGCTATATTTGCAAGGAAGCGACATGACGCGTGTGCAGTGTGCATTTGTGGATACGCCGGAAGTGGAAAAAATCACGGAATATATATCTAATCAGCAGGGTTATCCTACGGCCTTCTTGTTGCCTGAGGTGGATTCTTCTGAAGGCGGTGAGTCGGGTGCTGCCGATGTTGACTTGAATAAACTTGACCCGATGTTCGACCAAGCGGCCGAATTGATTGTTTCGGAGCAGTTGGGCTCCACCTCGTTGATTCAACGTAAATTCTCCTTGGGCTATAACCGTGCGGGACGAATCATGGATCAATTGGAGGCGGCAGGCATTGTCGGTCCAACACGAGGCAGTAAGCCACGTGAGGTTTTGGTGGTCGATCTCTTCCAATTGGAGGGAATGCTTAGTTCGTTGAGAAAAAAGTGAAAAGAAATAAAATAGATTGTTGATTAATTCTTACTTTTATTGAAAAAGTTTGATATGGTATATGATGAGGGCTTAAATAGGGTTGATGGTGTCTCTGGCCAAACAGCGACATCTTTTGCGGAGTGCGCTACTTCTTCGGATTATGCGAAGGCTGAAGGTAAGTTGCCTATGTTGATTGGAAAAGGTCAGAATGGGGTGGTCATGGCAGACTTGACCGCTCTTCTGCATGTGTTAGCCTATTCGACAAAGAGTAAGGAACTGATGTCGTTTATATATGCGACGTTGGTGTCGTTGGTTGACAAAGTGCCGTCTTCGCAATTGAATTTTGTTGTTTTTGATTTGAATGGTTGGAAGGTGTCCGATACATCAACGATGTCGGAAGACTATTTTTGGAACTATCCATCCCGTAAAAATTTGATTGTCCATGAGCAATCCGAGGCGTTGCGTGCATTGGATCATTTGGTTAAGGAAATCGATGTGCGTTATGAATTGTTGCGTAAATCGAGGACTCACAGCATGAAGGAGTATAGCGAGGCAATGGAGAAGGGGCGCATCGTTCCAAGCGTGGAGTTCCCTGTCAAGCCGAATATTGTTCTCCTTGTTGCCGATTTTTGGCGCTTTGTGAATGAAAGCAAGGCGGCGGAAATATCCCTGCTCCGTATTTTGGACTTGGGCAAATCGGTGGGTGTCCACTTGGTGGCTGCCACGACAGAGCAACCTGAGATCATGAATGGAGATGTCTTGGCTTCGTTCCCTTCCAAAGTCGTATTTAAGACGGCAACACAAGAGGCCTCCCAAGCGCTGCTTTTCGCTCCTGACGCGGTCGGTTTGATGGACGGAGAGATTTTCTTTGTCAAGGACAAATACATCACAGGCATGAAGAATCCACGTAAAATCATGACGGAGGGTAGCATAGATGTGGATTTTGCCAACAAAGTGGCTTCCTTGCCACTCGATTCAGGTGTTTCAAAATTGGTTGCTGCGTCGGCAAATGCGGAGGAGTTGTCCCAAATATGTATGAAATATCAAAAATAAAAATGAAGAAATCTTAAAAAGAGGGGCTATCCCCTTGAAAATTGGATTTTTGCATTATTTTTGACCTCTGTTAACTGACCGATAAGCGTGGAATTGGGACGTTGGAAAAGCGGGTCTCTTTTATTCTAAAGGGAATGCCTGATCCTTGTCGTTTATTTCTTAATTGATTGCTATTATGAATAAAGTAGTTAGTAAAATATTGCTCTTCTTGTTGTTGCTGACGGCATTTCAAGGTGTGCAGGCTCAAAAAGGAGCGAAGGGAGTCGCTGTGGACCCTCAGGCGAAGAAACTTTTGGACAAGGCTACGGCGGCGTTCGACAGCAAATCGGGATTGGCGGTCGATTTCTCGTTGGTCATAGAAAATCTTCGTGAAGGAGGCAAACGCCAGATTATCCCGGGGAAAATCCTCTTGAGGGGCGACCGTTTCAAATTGTCCGTTGCTGGTGTGGATACCTACTTTGATGGGAAAACGGAGTATGTCTATGTCGAGAAGAACAAGGAGGTGACGATAAACAACCCTTCGCAGGAAGATTTGAAGGATATCAATCCGCTCTTCTTGATGAAATCCTACCAGTCTGGCTACAAGATGCTTTATACGGGAAGTGTCTCAGTCAACGGAAAAGAGTTGGAGATGGTCGATTTGTATCCCGACGATTTGAACAATGACTACTCCATTATCACCATTGTGGTGGAGAAATCAACTTTGGCGTTGCAGTCGGTCAAGATGCAGGGAAAAGCGGGCATCAATACGGTGTTTGATGTGACTAAGGTGACGAAAAAGGCATTGGCTGATTCTGAATTTGTCTTCAACACGGCAGCCAATAAGGGAGTGGAGGTGATTGACCTTCGATAAATTGAGGAGTGTACCTTCATGGTGCCAATCGAGTTTGAAAATTAAAGATATAGGATATATAAGATGGAACAAGTAAAGTGTTTGATTATAGGTTCAGGTCCTGCTGGATATACGGCGGCCATATATGCTTCAAGAGCCAATTTGCAACCCGTTCTGTATGAGGGTGTTTTGCCAGGTGGACAGTTGACGACGACGACGGATGTCGAGAATTTCCCAGGCTATCCCGAAGGCGTTTCTGGTACGCAGATGATGGAGGACATGCGTAATCAAGCTTTGCGATTTGGTGCGGACATCCGTTTTGGTATTGTGACGAAAGCGGAATTGGCTCCCAACCACAATAAGATCGTTATCGACGGCGAGACTGAGATTGAGGCTAAGGTGGTGATCATCGCCACGGGAGCTTCGGCTAAATATTTGGGCTTGCCTTGCGAGGCTAAATATGCGGGCATGGGCGTGTCGGCTTGTGCTACGTGCGACGGCTTTTTCTACCGCAACAAGACGGTGGCTGTCGTAGGTGGCGGAGATACGGCTTGCGAAGATGCTCTCTATCTTTCAGGCCTTTGCCAGAAAGTCTATTTGGTCGTTCGTAAGGACTATTTGAGAGCTTCGAAAGTGATGCAGGAACGCGTCTTGAACAGCGAGAAAATCGAGGTGCTTTTCAAGCATGAGGTTATCGATTTGTTCGGTGAGGATGGAGTTGAAGGTGCCAAACTGCTCAAGAACAGGGGCGGAGAGGAGGAGACCTCCACACTTGCCATCGACGGATTGTTCCTTGCTATCGGCCATAATCCGAATTCCAAGCTTTTTGCTGACTATTTGGACTTGGATGCCAACGGTTACATCGTAACGGAGGGCGCAACCCCTATCACGAAAGTTCCTGGTGTCTTTGCTGCTGGTGATGTGGCTGATCCTCGCTATCGACAAGCCATTACGGCGGCGGCGAGCGGTTGCAAGGCGGCTATCGAGGCGGAACGCTATCTCATGGAAAACTGATTTTTGGAGTTGAGAATTAAGAGTTAAGAGTTGAAGGCATTCTTTCCCATCGTCTTTTCCCTCCTTTTAGGGAGCTCGTTATGTGGATCTGCCCAGCAGAAATACGAGCATCGAATCTATGCGCCTCGCATCCAGACGCTGCAAGCCACGCTTTTGGGTGACGAGTTGTCGGATCCTATCCTGCGGTTGGAGAGCGAGGATAAGATCGAGGTGAGTTTCGACTTGATGTCCAAAGCCCCCAACGACTACTCTTATTCCTTGATTCATTGCAATGCCGATTGGACTCCCTCCCAACTCTTGGAGATGGAATATATGAAGGGGTTCAACGACAATACGATAGATGATTACGAGCCTTCGTTCAATACCACTTTTGATTATACGCACTATGCAGTTCAGATTCCCAATGAGAAGGTGGCTCCGATCGTTTCGGGCAACTATATCTTGAAGGTTTATGAGACGGACGCTCCTGAGAAGGTCGTTTTGACGGCTCAGTTTATGGTGGTCGAAAACAGTGCGGTTTTCGTCTCCGGCAGGGTGGCAAGCAATACCTCCAAGGGAGTCAATACAGCTTATCAGTTGCTCAACTTCACAATCAACACGGAGAAGTCTCCCATCTCTGCTCCTGCTGAAGATTTGAAATTGTTGATTCGTCAGAATGGGCGGCGTGACAATGAAGTGCGGGACGTAAAGCCTACCTACATAAAAGTGAACGAGTTGATTTACGAGGATAATCGTCAATTGGAGTTTGAAGGAGGATCGGAATACCCACGTATCGACTTCTCCCATATCCGTAATTACAGTGGTCAGATTGATCGGATTTCCTTCCATCATCCCTACTACAACGTGGATGTCGTTCCTGGTGCGCGTCGTCGCTTGGATGAATACAAGTATGACAAGGATGTGAACGGTCGCTATAAGGTGCATGGACAGGATATTTGGACGGATTTGGAAATTGACTATTCCATTGTCCATTTCACCTATCCGCGCGAAGAGCCTTGGTTGGACGGCACCCTTTTCGTGGTTGGCTATTTCAACGACAATCTCCTCAATGGCCGAAATCAGATGAACTACAATTTCGAACGGAAGCAGTATGAACTCGATATTGTTTTGAAAAACGGTGGTTATAACTACCAATACCTTTTCCTACCTTACGGCAAAAAGGAGGCAACCTCCCTTCGTACAGCGGGCTCTTATTGGCAGACGGAGAATGAATACACGATCTATGTCTATTATAGTCCCCAAGGTGCACGTTACGACAAGCTGCTGAATGTGACGAGGATTAGTTCTGTGAATAATTGACAAAGTGTGATTTGGAAGTCGCAGCGTATAAGGTCTGTTTGTCGCATCTCGGTAGGATGTGAAATGTAATTTCTCAAAAATCGGGTAGTAACCAAACAAAAAGGGGATCTTCGATGAGACCCCCTCTGAAAATACATCTATTACTAAGTCAATTTAAGAAGTTCAAAGCCACGATGTAGTAAGAGCAAATCTTACGACCTTTTACTTGACCTGGTACCATAGCAGGGAATTTCTTGATGACATTCAGTACGGCGGAATCGACTTCCGGACTTACCTTCACCAATACCTTTTGATCCAAGATCTTTCCCTCGTTAGAGACCAATAGCTTCACCATAATTCTCTTGGATGTGATGTTCGGATGCAATTCGTTTGCATACTTAGGATCCAAGTTCTTATGAAAGAAGTAGTACATCTCCTCCACACCGCCAGGGTATGAAGCAGAAACATCCACTTTGTTATAAACTGTGTCACAAACTCCACCTCTCGGAGAAACGTAGAACGGAGGAGCGGACTGTGCTGAAGCGGAAACGAATGACAATACTCCAACAACAAATAAAAATAATGCCTTTTTCATAAAACAAAAATTTATACCGCTAATATAGATAAATTTTTTATTGAATCAATATACAACGAAAAATTAATTCAAAAAATGATGGTTTTTTGCTTTTTGAGTGGACTTTTTGATTTAGAGAGAGTTGCCTGATGCCGATTGTCCTCATTTTAGAAGAGACTCCTCACTTCCGATTATTTAATCGTTTGCATTTGCGACATTTTAATGAGGTGATCCAACTCGAACGAAGTCGTGTCTGTCTCATACTCGGGTATGAACGGTTCAAATGTGAGGATTAAATTCTGATAAGGCATTCGGATATAATAATATCTTTATTATCAATAGGTTGTAAGATTTGACTTATTCAATCCACACATCAAAAAAATCAATTTCTGCATTTTTGTCATTAGGAAAAAAGACATCAAATCCTGAACTTAAATATCTAGCTCGAAATATAATACCGTCTGGACAACAGCAAATATCAGTAATAATCGGATAATAAATAGGATATAAAGAGGCATTGAAAAAAGAATTAGCAGAATCAATATATATATGGAACAAATCCATTAATTCATTGTGCTTTTCATCCGATTCATCAGCATATTTCCCCAATATATTATTAATATGTGTGTCCATAAAAAACATACGGACGCCTCCATCTTCATTTGAAACTTTCTTATGATTGAATTCCGTCAAGTAAGGAACTATAACATTAAGACTGTCAATTTTTTTAATATTCAACCCCCCAAAAGGCATTGGAGGATATAATCTATATTCTTTTATACGAGCAAATGAATCACTTGTATAACAGAAATTGATAGTGCGCGGCAAAACGCATACATTCGATTTTTTCCTTTCTAAATATGTTTGAATTCTATCTTCCAAATCAGAAATCCGCTCTCGATTCTTTCGTTTTCTTGTTGAATAAAGGCTATCCAGTTCTTTACAATTCTCTGCATATGCTTCCTCATTAAGATGTTCATTCCATTGATAAAATACTTGAATCTTCTGATTAATAATGTTGTTTTTGTCTCTCTCCTTCAAAACTGAGGAATAAGCCTTCCAATTTTCCACAAAATCATTAATATTTGATTTGTCCAAAACAAAAGAATCTGTGATGAAACTTGGTGCTTCATACGTAAATCTTAATGGTGCATACAAAGGGTTTGCATTTTCATCATAAGCATCACAAAAACTTTTTGACACAGACGAATAATACTTTGAATAAGTAATTCCATAAGAAATGTTTTTATATGACCCTATATCATTGTAAGCCATTAATGCAAGAAAAAAAAGTTTCTGACATTTGGAGTCTGTTTGTTCTTTGATTATCACATCAGTAAATTGGAACAATGCTCTTTTATATTCTTTTTTAGGAGATTTTCGAACAATTATTAAAGCAGAATCCAAACTACTGTCTTTCTGTGCTTTGCAATTTAACAAAACATCATTCACCCACTTTGTTGTGTCAACCGGTTCCATAGGTAAACAGATATGTACAGCAAAGAAAGAAAAGAGAATAACAAATATATATTTCATATACTTAAAATAAAATTCAAATTATTGGTCAAATATAATCTTTTTGCTGAACAAATTTTATTTTGTAACTCTCTTTCTGCTGCGGTGTTCCCGATAATAAGGATGGCATGGATGAGTTTTAGTAAGTATTTCATCGAGTCTTTTTTTGAAATAATATAGTGTTAATTTTTAACCCATTTAAATTTACGGGACGCTTTCGAGTAAAATTAGTAAATAAAAGATTATCTTTGCCTTTCAATGTTGGTTTACGTGATATAAAAAATATTAAAATTAAAATATAGATATAAATCAGTAATGGAAAAAAGACTTTTACTTGGTGATGAAGCAATCGCGCTGGGTGCGATACATGCAGGTTTAAGTGGCGTATATGCCTATCCTGGAACTCCATCCACCGAAATCACGGAGTTTATTCAGACGAATAAGGAGGCTATCGAGCGAGGCATTCGAAGCCGCTGGTGTACCAATGAGAAGACAGCCATGGAGGCTGCGTTAGGTATGAGCTATTGTGGCAAAAGGACGTTGGTATGTATGAAGCATGTCGGTATGAACGTTTGTGCTGATGCTTTCGTAAATAGTGCTATTACTGGTGTCAATGGTGGTTTGGTTGTTCTTGCGGCTGACGTTCCTTCTCTGGACTCCAGCCAAAACGAGCAAGACAGCCGTTTCTATGGTAAGCTTGCCATGATTCCTATTTTCGAGCCAAGTAACCAACAAGAGGCTTACGACATGATGAGCAGTGCCTTCGCACTCTCAGAAAGACTCAAGGAGCCTGTATTGCTTCGTGTGGTAACTCGTTTGGCTCATAGCCGTGCTGCTGTGGAGATTAGCAAGGCTTCCGCACAAAACCAACTGAATCCAGCTACGGACAATGCACACTGGGTGCTTTTGCCTGGTAATGCCCGTCGCAACTACTTGGATTTGATTGACAAGCAGAACGATATGTTGAAGGCAAGCTACGAGGCTTCAACCAACGACATGATTACCATCAACAATAGCGATAAGGGAAAATGGATTGGTATCGTTGCTTGTGGTATCGGTTACAACTATGTCCGCGAGGCCTTGAACGGCATGAAGGACAACGAAGACAACTATATGATTATGAAGCTTACGCAATATCCTTTGCCGGTTGAAGGCATCACAAGGATGGCGGAGGCTTGTTCCGAGATTTTGGTCGTGGAAGATGGCCAACCAGTAGTCGAGGAAGAGGTAAAGAAATTGGTGGATGCTTCCTACAAGGTGGAGGGCCGTTTGACGGGTCGTCTTCCTCGTACGGGCGAGTTGAATCCTGATAATGTCTCATTGGGCTTGGGCAAGGAGAACAAGCCTGTATTCGATCCTGCGAAGAATATGGCAGGTCGTCCTCCTCAATTGTGTCAAGGTTGCGGACACCGTGATGTTTATGCGGCTTTGGGCGAGGTTGTCAAGGAGTATGAGAACGCACGTGTCTTCGGAGATATAGGTTGCTATACGTTGGGTGCTTTGCCTCCGTTCAAGGCATTGGCAAGTTGTGTGGATATGGGTGCGAGCATCACGATGGCGAAGGGTGCTGCCGATGCAGGACTTTGGCCAGCCATTGCTGTGATTGGAGACTCAACGTTTACCCACAGCGGTATGACAGGTTTGTTGGATGCCGTAAACGACAACAGCAACGTCACGATTATCATCAGCGACAATTTGACGACGGGAATGACGGGTGGTCAAGACAGTGCCGGCTTGAACAAGTATGAGGCTATCTGCCTTGGCTTGGGTGTCGATCCTGCCCATGTGCGTGTGGTTGTTCCATTGCCAAAGAACATGCCTGAGATAACCCAAATTTTGCGTGAAGAGATTAATTACAAGGGTGTGAGTGTCATCATCCCTCGTCGTGAGTGTATCCAAGTGGCTGCTCGCCATGCCCGTGAGCGTGCTAAGCAAAACAATAAATAAGAGACGAAATGAAAAAAGATATAATACTTTGCGGAGTAGGAGGTCAAGGAATCCTTTCTATCGCAACTATCATAGGAGAGGCTGCCACGGAGGCAGGCATCAATTTGAAACAAGCAGAGGTCCACGGTATGAGTCAGCGTGGCGGTGATGTCCAAAGTAACTTGAGATTGTCCACGGATCCTATCTGGAGCGACCAGATTCCGACGGGCGAGACGGATGTCATCATCAGCATGGAACCGATGGAGGCCCTTCGCTACATCTCTTATTTAGGCCCTAACGGCATGATTGTCACTAACAGCAAGGCATTCGTCAACATCCCTAATTATCCAGATGAGGCAACTTTGATGGGTGAGTTGGATGAGTTGCCAAACGTTCAATTGGATATCGAGGCTATCGCTGCTGAGTTGAAGAGCCCAAAGAGCGCGAACATGGTACTCTTGGGTATGGCTGCTCCTTATATCGAGGTGTTGACCGTCGAGCAGTTGCGTAAGGCTGTCAGCGTTATCTTTGCCCGTAAGGGAGAGGCTGTTGTGGAAGCCAACTTGAGGGCTTTCGACCGTGGCGTTGAAGCATCTAAGAAATAATTAATTAAAATTCATCATAAAGCAAAAATGATACATAATCCGGAAATTGAGTGCATGAGCCGTGAAGACATGCGCAAATTACAGAGTGAGCGTCTTATCAAGATTGTGAAGACTTGTTATGAGAAGGTTCCATTCTATAGAAGAAAAATGGATGAGCTTGGTGTTAGTCCAAGTGACATCAAGAGTATAGATGACATCAGCAAGTTGCCTTTCACGACAAAGCACGACCTTCGTGATGAATATCCTTTCGGATTGCAGGCTGTCCCTATGACTGACGTGCGCCGTATCCATGCCTCTTCCGGTACGACAGGTAAGCCTGTTGTGGATACCTATACGGACAATGATATCGCTAATTGGTCGGAAGGTGTGGCTCGTGTCTTGGCTGCAGGTAATGTAGGTCAAGGCGATGTGGTCCAAGTGGCTTATGGTTACGGATTGTTTACGGGTGGTTTGGGTGCTCATGACGGTGCCAACAAGCGTGGAGCCATCCAATTGCCTATCTCTGCAGGAAACTCGGAGAAGCAGATCATGTTGATGAAGGACTTCGGTACTACGGCTTTGTGCTGTACTCCTTCTTATGCGTTGCACTTGGCTGAGTGCATCGGAAAGAGCGACAAGGTTCACATTGACGAGTTGAAACTTCGTGTGGGCTTTTTCGGAGCAGAGCCTTGGACAGAGGGTATGCGTAAGGAGTTGGAGGAGAAGTTGCACATCAAGGCAATCGACATCTATGGTTTGACGGAGATGTCAGGTCCTGGTGTCGGCGGTGAGTGTGAATACCAAGACGGTACGCACCTTTGGGAGGATATGTTCTTCCCTGAGATCATCAATCCAGACACGTTGGAGCCAGTTGCTCCAGGCGAATTCGGAGAGTTGGTCTTCACGTCGTTGTGCAAGGAGGCTATGCCGATCCTTCGTTACCGTACGCGTGACTTGACCCGTTTGATCTACGAGCCATGTAAGTGTGGCCGTACGGCTGTCCGCATGGACCGTATCTTGGGTCGTTCCGACGATATGATGATTATCCGTGGTGTGAACGTCTTCCCATCTCAGATTGAGACCGTTTTGACGGAGTTCCCTACATATACGCCATACTACTTCATTACGGTAGACCGTAAGAATAATGAGGATACGTTTGATTTGGACGTTGAGCTTCGTGAAGAGTTCTATTCTCCAAACCCAGCTAAGCAGATGCCGCATATCAAGCCACTTTACGACCGTATCGTGAGCCTTGTCGGTATCAAGCCAAACATCCATATCTTGGCTCCTGGAACCATTGAGCGTTCGACAGGAAAGGCTAAGCATGTGAACGACAAGCGTAATTTCAAGGGCTGATTTTTATAATGGGGGCGGGTTTGCCCCCATTTTTCTATTCATAGAAAGGTCCCGTCTCTGGCGGTCCTTTCTTTATTTAATTTTATGGTGAATGCAAATTCACCCGAAAAACGTACTAAAATTGACAACTCCATTAGATTATCAAATAGTCACAGATGCCATCAATTCTATGGCATTGGGTGATTTCTCCCAAGCAACGATCCGAGACATCCAAGCTTTGTCTCGTGTGTTGGAGGAGAAGACAGGTAAGTCGGTCATCCATCTTGAGATGGGTGTTCCCGGTTTGAAACCTTCCGAAATCGCTTTGAAGGCCGAGCAAGAGGCTTTGGCCAATGGCTGTGCAACCCTCTATCCACCCAATGGTGGTATTCCTCGTATAAAGAACGCTGCTTCTCAGTTTGTGAAGGCCTTTATCGGGGTCGATATTGATCCTCTTTGCTGCATTCCTACTACGGGAAGCATGCAGGGAACTTTTGCAACGTTCATGGCGATATCCCATGCAGTAGCAGGGACAAAGAAAGATACGGTCTTGTTCATCCAGCCAGGTTTCCCTGTGCAGACGACGCAATGCGATGTGATTGGCTTGAAGCATGTCGGTTTGGATATCCATGATTACCGTGGGGCAGACCTCATAAAGAAGTTGGAGGAGATCTTGTCAGCTGGCAATATCAACAGTATCGTCTATTCTAATCCGAACAATCCTTCTTGGGTTTGTTTTACGGAAGAGGAGTTGAAGGGAATTGCAGGCTTGGCCGACAAGTACGATCTCATCGTCTTGGAGGATTTGGCTTACTTTGCGATGGATTTCCGTCGTGACCTTTCCCATCCGTTCGAAGCACCTTACCAAGCTACGGTTGCGAAGTATACGGACAACTATGTCTTGTGGATCTCCGGCTCGAAAGCCTTCTCTTATGCAGGCCAACGTGTGGGTGTCACTTGCATCAGCAATAAATTGTACAAACGGGTATACAAGCCTTTGGCAGACAAGTTCGGTGTGGGAGAGTTCGGAAACTTCTTCTGCAACCGTTTGATGTACACCTTGTCCAGCGGTACGACGCATAGTGTGCAACATGCGATGTCAGCTTTGATGGAGGCGGCTTGCGAGGGACGTTACAACTTCTTGGACGATGTGAAGGAGTATGGCCGCCGTGCCAAATTCTTGAAGGAGGTCTTGCTTGCCAATGGCTTCTATTTGGTTTACGACAACGATATGGGGGCTCCATTGGCAGACGGATTCTATTTCACCGTGCAATATCCAGGCATGAACGATTTGGAGTTGACGCGTGAGTTGATGTATTACGGAATCGCTGTCTTCCCATTGGATACGATGGGTTCTAACGAGCAGGGCGTCCGTATTTGTACCTCTTTCTTCAAGAAGGAGCAAGAACCGTTGTTCAAGGAGAGAATTGAATCTTTTAAGAAGAATCATTGATGACACTACAAGAAAATCTCAATAGTAACGACAAGTTTGCGCAGAGCATCGGTGCACAACTTACGGAAGTGCGCGAAGGTTATGCTCGTGCGGAGCTAATCGTGAGGGAGAATCATCTAAATGGCGCAGGCGTTTGTCAAGGTGGCGTTATGTACACCTTGGCAGACCTTGCCTTTGCCGCCGTTGCCAACTGTCACGGTACGTTGTCATTGGGAATCTCCAATACCATCACCTTCATCAAATCGGCTCAGTTGGGCGACCATCTGGTGGCGGAGTGTACGGAGGTGGTGAACCACCATAAATTGCCCTATTGCGACATCCGTGTGATGAACCAGAAAGGGGAAGTCCTTGCTGTTGTCACAGGTTTGGCCTATCGTATGAAGAAGGATTTTGACTTTGATGAGTTGATGTGATTTCTATTCTTATTTTCAAGACTATCAATTTGTTATACTCTAAAAACCTATAAATATTTTGTTATGATAAATGAGGAAAATTACATATTTAGTGATGGAATGCTCTGCTTTCGTGAGGGTTTGACGGTTATTTCCATTGATTCATATCCTGAAGAAACCAAAACGATGGTGATACCTTCATCTGTGAAAAAGATAGAAGAAGGTTTTTCCCTTCCTCAATTAGAAAGTATCGAATTCTCGGAAGGTTTGGAGGAGATAGAGTGCGATGCCTTTTCTGGCTGCGATTGCTTGAAAGAGTTGATTTTCCCAAGCAGTTTGAAAATTATAGGTGAGTCTGCTTTTTCGAAGTGTGAATCGCTAGAAAAGATTCGTTTCCCCGAAGGCGTTGAATCTATAGGGGAAGACGCCTTTTTCGAGTGCAATTGCTTGAAAGAGGTGATTTTGCCAAGCAGTTTGAAAACTATAGGAAAATTTGCTTTTTCGCATTGTGAATCACTCAAAAAGGTTCGTATTTCCAAGGGAATTGAATCTATAGGGGAGTGGGCCTTTTCTAGCTGTGATAGCTTGGAAAATGTGGAGATGATGGGCTCGTTTTATGGTGTTTTGCAGAGGAAAGCTTTTGCAATGACCCCCTTCTTGGACAATTTGATGGATGATGATGATTCATTGGCGATTATTGATGGTGTCTTGATTGATGGTTGGTCGTCCGAGGGAGACTTGGTGGTGCCGAGCGACGTACGGGAGATTGCACCAGACGCTTTCTCAGAGAATAATAAGCTCACCAGTATCGTGATTCCCGAATCTGTCAAGTTGATTGGGAAATCGGCATTTGCGCATTGCAGTTGTTTGGAAAAGGTGGTACTGCCCAAACACTTGGACGTTTTGCCAGATAACCTTTTCTCTGGTTGTGAATCTTTGGAAGATATTGAGTTGCCTCTTACTGTGGGTGAGGTGGGTAGTTCTGTTTTTTCCGATACTCCTTGGTTGGAGGAACAGGAAGATGAGGATGGTCTCTCTGTGGTGCTTGGCTGGGTGGTGGATGGCTACCAAACCGATGGGGAGGTGCACATTTCTGGTGTGAAGGGAATCTGTAGTGATGCGTTTGAGGATAATTTCGTTATTACCAAAGTGGTCATTGACGAAGGTTGTGAGGTGATTGGAGATAACGCCTTCAAAAATTGTGCTTTCCTACAAGAGGTTGTCATGCCCTCTCGGATGAAAAGAATAGGAAAGCTAGCCTTCTGTGGATGTGACTCATTGACAGAAATTCGGATTCCTGAGGGGATAGAGGTTATCCCTTCCGATTGTTTTTCCTGGTGTTATTCGCTTGCTAAGGTAGAATTGCCGAAGTCGTTGAAAACGATTGAGGAAGATGCTTTTTGTAATTGCATTCAACTTTCCCCTCTCTCTCTTGACAAGAGTGTGGTGACGGATAAATCTAGTTTTAGCCGATATGAACCCATAGTAAAACGTGTTTTCAAAATTGAGGAGACAAGGGAAATCAATGCCGAACAATATCAAAATCGAAACGACATCCAATTTTTGGTCATACCAGAAGGCGTGGAAGTGATAGGAAAAAATGCCTTCTCTGATTGTCGCGAATTAAAATCGGTTCTTTTCCCCAAGAGCCTTCGACGAATAGAGGAGGAAGCTTTCTCTGGTTGTTACAAAATAGAGTGCTTGTTTTTGCCAGAAAACTTGACCTATATAGGAGCAGGAGCATTTTCTAATTGTGAAGAGATCTACTCTGTCAACATTCCGGAAGGTATTACATCATTGGAAGATAGACTCTTCGAGTCTTGTCCCACCCTTACATCCGTCTCGTTGCCAAGCCATCTCACTGCGATTGGAAACAGCGTGTTCCGAAAATGTCATGAGTTGTCTGAACTTGAAATACCCGATTCGGTGGAGACGATAGGTGAGGAGTGTTTCGCTCATACTGGATTGGAAGAGATAACCCTTCCTTCCAAACTGAAGGTGGTCAGTCGGGGCGCATTCATGGACTCCAGCCTACAAAAAGTTGTCTTGCCGGAGGGACTTGAACTCATTGAGTCAGATGCTTTTAGAAAGTGTACAGGCCTCTATTCTATCAATTACCCATCTACTTTGAAAGAGATAAAAGATGGTGCTTTCGTCGATTGTGGACTGCCGATTTTAGAGCCCCAAAGAAAGGATATGAAATTTAATAAAGAGGCTTACTTCGCTACGTCTGATAAGTTGACTAAAGTAAATCCGCTCATCTATCTCTTCCTTATACCAATTGTTTTTATTATCGCTTTGATTATAGTGTTGCACTATAGTTAATTAAGAATTTCCACAGCTACGTGCTGGCGACTTTGGGGTGGCATTCGTCACTGAACCTCGTTTTCAAGAGACAATTGATTGCATCAAAAAATTTTCTGAGTGATTGTTTTCGCTTCCTTGTACACTAAAAAATTTTTTTATAATTTTCCACTGATTATCGGTGAGATTTGTTGGATAATTTGTCATGTTCTTTTCTTTACTATAAAGATACGAAAATCAATAACTTATTAAACTGATAATCATTTGTTTAGATGTGCTTTTAGAGTTTTCTTGAGGCCTCTAAAAAAGTTTTAAATTAAAACAGTCTCTTAAAACCTATAAATATTTTGTTATGATAAATGAGAGAGATTACATATTTAGAGATGGTACACTTTACTTTCGTGAGGGTTTGACGTCTATTCCCCGTGGTTCTTATCCGGAAGAAGCCCAAAAGATGGTGATACCTTCTTCCGTGAAAAGAATTGAAGAAGGTTTTTTCCTCCCGCAATTAGAAAGTATCGTCTTTTCTGAAGGTTTGGAGGAGATAGACTACAATGCTTTTTCTAACTGCGATTGCTTGAAAGAGGTGATTTTTCCGAACAGTTTGAAAATTATTGCATACTCTGCTTTTTCACATTGCGAGTCCCTCGAAAAGGTTCAGTTTCCCAAGGGAATTGAAACCATAGAGGATCATGTTTTTTCTTATTGTGGATCCTTGAAGGAGGTGGTTTTCCCAGACAGTTTGAAAACTATAGGGGAATTCGCTTTTCAGAATTGTGGATCCTTGAAGAAGGTGGTTTTCCCAGACAGTTTGAAAACTATAGGGGATTTCGCTTTTTCAGATTGTGAATCACTCGAAAAAATCCGTATTCCCGAGGGAATTGAATCCATAGGGGAAGCTGCCTTTTCTTCTTGTGAGAGTCTGGAAAAGGTAATCGGACCTTTATATGGCGTTTTACAGAAAGATGTTTTTTTGAATACCCCTTTCTTGGATAATTTGGAAGATGATGATTCATTGGTGATTATCGATGGAATCTTGATTAAAGGTAATATGCTTGAGGGCGACTTAAAGGTGCCGGATGGAGTGCGGGAGATTGTGCCAAGTGCTTTCTCCTACAATAACGACCTCACTAGTGTCATCCTGCCTGAATCTGTCAAATTGATTGGCAAATCGGCGTTTGAGCACTGTCAGAACTTAGAAAAGGTGGTTTTGCCTTCACACTTGGATGTTTTGCCCGATTCTCTTTTCTGCGATTGTGAAAATTTGAAAGATATTAAGTTGCCTCTCACTGTGGGTGAGATTGGTTCTTCTGTTTTTGACAATACTCCTTGGATTGAAGATCAGAAAGATGATCAAGACCTTTATGTTGTGCTTGGCTGGGTGGTCAATGGGGACGAATCCTATGGTGAGGTGCATATTTCAGGCGTGAAGGGTATCTGTGCCGAAGCTTTTGAAGATAATCTCAATATTACCAAAGTGGTCATTGACGATGGGTGTGAGGTGATTCGAGAGGACGCTTTCTTAGAATGTGCTCTCCTTCAAGAGGTTGTTATGCCTTCTCGGATGAAAAAAATAGAGGATGGAGCCTTCTGTGGATGTGAATCATTAATAGAGATTCGGATTCCTGAGGGAGTAGAGGTCATTCCTCCTAATTGCTTTGGCTGTTGTTTTTCGCTTACTAAAATAGAATTACCGAAGTCGTTGAAAAAGATTGAAAGCGATGCTTTTCTTAATTGCCTTCATCTTCTTCCTCCCGCTATTGACAAGAGCGTGGAGGTTGATGCATCTAGTTTTAGCAAGTGTGATTCTATGATGACAAGACGTGTTTTTAAAATAGAGGAGACAAGAAAAATCAATGCCGAACAATACCAAAATCGAGACGACATCAGTGCCCTTTTCATACCGGAAGGGGTGGAAGTGATAGGGAAAAATGCCTTCCGCAATTGTCGAGAAATGGAATCGGTTTTTTTCCCAAAGAGCTTGCGGCGAATAGAGGAGGGGGCTTTCTATGGTTGTGGCAAGATAAGGAGTTTAATTTTGCCGGAAAACTTGACGTATATAGGGGCGGGGGCTTTTTCTAAGTGCAACTCTATTTACGCTGTCGTTTTGCCTGATTCTATTACCTCCATAGAAGAGAGCCTCTTTGAGTCTTGTCCGGTCCTCACGTCCGTTTCGTTGCCAAGCCATCTCACGGCGATAGGAAACAGTGCGTTCCGAGGTT
>JAFZKQ010000088.1 GCA_017553575.1 Paludibacteraceae bacterium | reverse complement strand
GGGTATCCCTCGCTAATCGGCATCTATGCCAAATTGCATCGCAATTAGAGAACCGCCGTATGCCGAACGGCACGTACGGTGGTGTGAGAGGACAGAAAATGAAAGTAGGAAGAAAACTTTCATTTTCTTCCTACTCGATTTAGGATGGTTTCTATTTAGATAGAAAACAATTTCTTCAAATCGTCCACCTTGTCTGTCTTCTCCCACGTGAAGAGTTCAACCTCTTTAGTGAATTTTTTGCCAGCACCATCGATGAAAGTCTTGACCTTCTTCTCTGGTGTGCGTCCCATGTGTCCGTAAGAAGCGGACTCTTCGTAAATAGGGTTACGTAAATTCAAGCGGTCTTCGATAGCTTTTGGACGCATGTCGAAAATCTTGCTTTCGCTGATTTTCTTTGCGATTTCGCCATCGTTCATTTTCACCTTCGCTGTTCCGTAAGTGTTGATGTATAGGTTCATTGGCTCTGCCACACCGATAGCGTAAGCAACTTGCACCAAAACCTCGCTTGCGATTCCTGCAGCCACCAAGTTCTTAGCCAAGTGTCTTGCTGCGTAGGCTGCCGAACGGTCTACCTTTGAAGGGTCTTTTCCTGAGAATGCGCCACCTCCGTGAGCACCCTTACCACCGTAAGTATCAACGATGATCTTACGTCCTGTCAAACCAGTGTCTCCGTGAGGACCTCCGATAACGAACTTTCCAGTTGGGTTGACCAACAATTTGTGGTCACCTTTGAACAAGGCTGCATATTGGCTGTCTTTTGCGATGACGCGAGGAAGTAGGATCTTCTCCACATCTTCCTTGATCTTAGCAACCATCTCTTCGTCAGCTTGCAGTTGGCTCTTGCCGTTGCTTGCTTGGATGAACTCGTCGTGTTGCGTAGAGATGACGATGGTGTCAACACGCTTAGGCTTGTTGTCGTCGCCGTATTCGATAGTCACTTGTGATTTTGAGTCAGGACGAAGGTATGTCATGACCTTTCCTTCTCTTCTGATGGCAGCCAACTCGATGAGTAGGGCGTGTGCCAAGTCAAGGGAGATAGGCATGAGGTTTTTGGTCTCGTCGCAAGCGTATCCGAACATCATACCTTGGTCGCCGGCTCCTTGGTTGAATGGATCTTCACGCTCAACACCTCGGTTGATGTCTGGAGATTGTCCGTGGAGGGCAGAGAAGATACCGCAAGAGTTTCCGTCGAACATGTACTCGCTCTTGGTGTAGCCGATTCGGTTGATTACGTTGCGGGCTACGGTTTGAACGTCTACGTGTGAAGAAGACTTGATTTCGCCGGCAAGAACGACTTGTCCTGTTGTCACAAGCGTTTCGCATGCCACTTTTGAATCAGGTTCCAAAGCGAGGAAGTTGTCAAGTACTGCATCCGAAATCTGATCGGCTACTTTGTCAGGATGTCCTTCTGAAACGGACTCCGATGAGAAAAAATATCCCATATTCAAAAAACTTTTAAGGACTTGGATTTTATCCAAATCGGTTTGTACTAAATTTTTAATGGGATTTGGCAAGATAAAAATAGCAGAAAAAAGAAGTGTTTTAGCATTTTTTTCTGTGGTTGCAATCAGCCAAATCTGTCCACATTTTGATGATGCAAATATACGACATATTTTCTAGTGCGCCACCTGTTGTGGTGGAATATTTTGCTTTTTTTGTGCCTTGTTTGATGGGTTGTGTAGTGTTTTATTCTTTTTTCGCCTTTGTCGGGGCTTGAATAATGGTCAATGTTGCGAGGCTATGGTATGCAATTCTATCAACAAAATCGTAATTCATAACTCGTAATTCATAATTACCCTTTACCTTTGTGCTGGGTTGAGAGTTTGTTTGGTTTTGCTCAGTTTCCTCAGATGGAAGTTGGGGATGCTGTAGTAAAGCCTTTGGATGAAAGGAAGGACGCAGGAAGGGATTGATCGGATTCTCTCAAAAGCGTTTTGATTTAAACACTCTCTGGTGTGTGGTATGCACACTGTTTAACGAAAAAGATTAAGGCATGTGGGTGTCGGACCCACCATAAAAGTTGGAGTATGAAGTGTATAAATAGAATAGTAGGGAGCCTGTTGTTGTTCTCTTCATTGTGTGCATGTACGGACAATACGTTCGAGGTGAAGGTTACCGTCCAATCTCCTCAGTATGTCATGGAGTCTACGCAACTCTATTTGGAGTGCTTGGGCGTAGGGGGTATCACCGTTTCGGATTCGGCTGTGGTCAATTCCGCAGGGGTCCCTCTTAGTTTGGAAGGAACAAAATCGAACTGCCCATCTTTTTATCGGTTGCGTGTGGCGAATAACACCTATCCTTTTATCATAGAACCCAACGTTTCTCTCTTGAAGATGACGATAAAGGATTCCGTCTCTTTTCATGTGGGGAATTCGGAAGTGAATCAGAAGTTGGTCGATTATCTCGCGTTTGAGAATTCCATCAATGACTCCATAAAAGGGGAGGTCGCTCGTTTCGGGGCGGATGTGCACCATCGAGATTCGTTGGACGCTCGGATTCTCTCTATTGTTGAGATGTATAAAGATTCCGTAAAGCATATCGTATATGCCAACCCAGCCTCTCCAGTTTCCTATTTTTCGCTATTCCGCAAATTGGCCTATGGCATTGTCCCTTTCAATCCGGCAGACAAAAAGGACTTGCGTCTCTATTCCGCTGTGGCCACGGCTTGGCACTCTAAATACAAGGATTCGCCAAGGGAGAAGCAGCTTTATCGGTTTGTGACGAAAGCTCGTTCCAATATGAAGATGGAGGAGTTTGAACAATTTTTTTCGAATGCGGCCACCTCGAATTTCCCGGATTTGACTTTCCCTGATGCGAAAGGGAAATATCGTTCTTTGTCCGATTTGAAGGGGAAATATATCCTTTTGGATTTCTGTCTCTATTCGCAGTTGTCGCCGTCTGATTATTTGTTGTTCAAGAACGTCTATGATTGTTATAAGTCGAAAGGATTGGAAATCTATCAAGTCTCATACGATCCCGACTTGGACTATTGGAAGAAGGCGGTAGCTGATTTGCCTTGGGTCTGCGTGAGCGATCCTAACGCTTTCTCTGCCCGTACGTATAATGTTTCGTCGCTTCCTTCTAACTATTTGATAGACAAGTCAGGAACAATTGTGGCTAAGAATGTCTCATTGGATATGTTGGATGCTTGGATTAAGTAGTGGCTTTAAATATTAAGGAGGTAGAAGATTTCCAAATTTGTTTTGATTCCTTTTTGTAGAGGCGATGTGCACATCGTCTCTACCGTGATCAACAGAAAGATACCGAAATAAATCAAAAGGCACCGAAAAGGTAGTCAACCCACAATACATTAAAACGGCGAATTAATAGAACTCGCCATAAGCAGAAAAACCTTCAACTTCTTAAAATTAAGAGAACGTAGATTTCATGAATGAGAAAAGTAAAAAGGGCTTCCTCATATTATGTGCATTTTAGCAACAGCTCCTTGACTCCTGAATATAAACGATTTCTAAATAAACTTGCTTCTTGACGCAACAAAAACGATTTTCTATTGTTAAGTTTTGTTTTTTTTCTCTATTTGTCTATTTTTGTACATTATCTTGATATAAAAAGAGATAACCAACCATAAACTTACTCTTATGTTTCTTGCTGAAGTTCGGTGAGTGCGTAGGACGTTTTAGAACTGGAACAAACTGTAAATCTTGGGTTAAAACCAGATGACGAAGAAAAGTAGTGGTGATTATGTTTTTCGGAGAAATGACGAAGCAACAGTTGTTCCTATGGGTTGGTTTGGACATGTGAATTTATTTAATAGGGATAAACATATAATGATTATGTCTTCAATAAAGAAATTAGTTATATCGGTAGTGGCTTGCTTAGGGTCTCTGCAGGCTTATTCTGTACCTGTGCATATCAATTCGGGTAATCCGGCATACCCATTCCCTCAATTTTTGGAGTATGCGTGCGGTGTTAACCTTGGCACTCAGAACCCGGAGGGTGTTGTGCATATCGAAATGGAACAGGATATTCGTGACGCTTACCAGATTTTTGCCAATGAGTGGAAATACACGAACGATGTGATGGATGGCGTCAAATATATCCAAGGAAACATCGGTTGCCCTTACGATTGCCGTGAGGGTGATGGCTATTCTATGCTTGCCGCTGCAGTGATGGGTGATAAGGAATCGTTCGATGGTCTTTGGTTTAGAATACATGATAGTTTCCGACCTACGTCTACAAGTTATTTGACCGGCGCAAAGGTCGCAGACGGCGGATATGGAAACCTCATCATAGGTGACCAGGTTAACAGCTGTTCCGCTACCGATGGTGATAACGAGATTGTGTTGGCCTTGTATATCGCTTGGCGTCAGTGGGGTGATGATAGTGGTCACAAGGCTGCCAATGGTGAAATGATATCCTACAAAAAGGATATGATCGAGGTGGTACGAGGCCTTGTCGCCATGTACGAGGAGCGATTCAAGACGGAGAATCCTCGAAGGGTGACGACGGGTGACGTCGGTTTGGACGGTTATTTGAAGAATGGTACGACTTGGGCCGAGGTGACCAACTGGGCAACGCAAAATGCTTTGTCGATGAACGGTGTGAATTATATCCCTGAGTTTGCCGGGCCAGTGAATATGCATACGGACTATAGCTCACCTGCCTATTTCCGTGAGTTTTATGATTTGATTTTGGAACTTGACGTCCCAGAGTCTTCTGACTGGGAGCGCGAGCAGTTCCGTAGATGTGAGGCATCATGCGACTGGATGGTAGGTAATTGGCTCAGTCAATCAGCCAAAAACCTCTTCTTTGGTGAGGAGGCGACCATCTCTGCCAACAATGTCGTAACCTTGTCCGCTGGTAATCAAGGTGGTCGTTTCCGTTCGGCTTGGCGTACTGCCCTTAATTATGTATGGCATTTGAATCCAGATTATACATGGGATCCTGTTTCTCATACGGTTAAGGACGGAGGCAACACTTTCGAGAAAGATTGGTGCGACAGGTTCGCAAAATTCATGAATGATCCTCAAGGATGGGATAAGTCGGCTTCTTGTACGGAGTTCGGAGGTGGTCCAAGTGTCACCTATAAGGGTCCTGCTACCTTGCATTGGGATATCGGTCCGGATGGTTCTTTCCCTAAGAGTGAGTTTATATTCAACTGGATTTCGGGTGTCGGTATGCCTGCTGCTATCGGTTCCGGTGATATGGATTTGGCGGGTGTCCTTTACAGACAATGTAATATTGAGTGGGATATCACAGAAGGTGGTGATGGCTATCTTACTAGTAAGCCACATTATTTCCACGGCTTTTTCCGTTGGTTGGGTATGGTTATCGCAACAGGTAATCATCAGGCGCCAAGTGTGATGAAGCCATCTGCTAATATGAAGATATACCGTGCTATTGAGGATAGCGTGACTTTTGCTTACACGGGCGATGAAATCAGGTATTTGTTGGATTATAGAAACTTTGGTACGGTGGATGCAAAGGATGTGGTGATCGTAGAAAATGTGCCAAAGGATTTCGTCTTTGTCAGTGCGAGTGATGGGGGTGTTTACAATGCCGCTACGCATACGATTACTTGGAAGATCGGAACCGTTCCGGGCTTCAAGAGTGATAATACGGAAGGTCCTGCTTTGAATTTGAAATCAGGCAATTTGGCAAAGACAATCGGACAGGTTTCTTACCAATGTAAGATCGGTCCTAAAGCGTTTGGTAGATATTGTACTACGGCTGACATCACATGCTCTAACGGTTCTGGATGGACAACTAATGAGTATCCAAACTACATTACGGCAACTATGCAGAGAAACTGTGTGGATGTCATCAAGCGTGCGTTACAGATTGAGAAGACTTCCGACGTGGAGAAGGTCAATCCAGGAAATATGGTCGAGTACAAGATCGATTTCGAGAACTCTTCAGAGGCAGGCTGGTTGGATGGTGGTCGTCCTCGTGTGAGCGTGGCTGTTTCTAACAGTGGTCTCGGAACTTCCCAGCAATGGTTGAGATTCCGTCTTTACAATGATGCGATAGAGCCTTATATCAATTATGGAAATTATCGTATCGCATACTATATGTATGATTCGGGCCTTGACTGTCTGGCAGGCGAAGAGGATTGCCCTGTGGGTTGGGGTTGGTACACGGCGGTCTATGAAGGTAAGAGGACTTCCGATGATAAAGTCAGCGTGACTCACGAGACGATTGTGGAGGGCTCGGATGATTACGGAAAGTGGAATCAGAGACTTTGCATCCAGTTCGCTCCGCTTTTGGTTACGACTACAGCGCATTTGTCTAATTACTATGGTATGGGAACCCGTATCCATAGGGGAGGTACGGAGCCTCTTCGTGTGTTCGGTTATCTCTATCCAAGCAATTGGGCATCTACAAACTTTGCGGATGACTGGTCGTGGGACGCAGGTGCCAAGGACGCTGAAGACGGAAACTATCACCCAGTCTCTCCTAGTTGGCAAAATATCGACCCAACAACAGGAAAGTCAATCGAGATTCCTGTGACGGAATATTTACCAAGTATATGTGAGAAGCCTACTCACCTCGTCAAGAACATACTTGTTGAGGAGTATGACGGATATGTATGGCGTCGAATACTTGGAACTGGACCTATGGCAGGACGTGAGGCGAGAGATGTGGTAGTTATCGATACCTTGCCGAAGGGAATGGAATTCGTTAATTTCAAAAACGAGTGTCCTCTCGCTGAATATGGAGCAAGTTGGAAAGCTAGCAAGATTGACGACGGACGTTGGGTTGTGAAATGGGAGATCCCTATCATGCAGGTGAAGCAGAAGGGTTCTATCATTTATACAGCCATGGCAAGCTTCCCATCTGGCGCTGATTGTGAAACAGCAGATGAGTTGACTAATAATGTTGCTTGGATTCTTGCTGACAAGAATTCACCTTTGTCGGATACGGCGAGTGTGACTGTCACTTGTGCGAAAGTGCCGAAGCCAATTGTTCCTACGACTCTTGTGAAGAGTGTTGACAAGGAAAATGTCCAAGTCGGTGATGAGGTGACCTATACAATTGAGTACGAACAGACTCATGGTGCCATCTATGATGATGCGCTTGCTAAATCTTCCGATTGGACCTTGTCGGGTGCTTCAATTACAGGCGGTACGCTCTCTATCTCCCAAGGGGATAAGGCAACTTACAACAACTCCCTTTCAAAGAACATTTATGTGGAGATGGATGCGAATATCGCAACCGACCAGACTGGAGAAATTATCTTGAGAGACAATATCCATCTGCAGTTTATGTATAATACCTCCAATGGTATGGTGGTAACTTGTCTGGATGGCTCTAAAGAGGTGGCAAAGGCGACCTGCGCATTGAAGAATAATCCTTCTCGTTGGTGCATTAAACTTCAAGATGATATTTTGCAAGTGTGGTTCGGTAAGGATACTACGGCAGGAGCTACTTTCACGGCTTCGGGATTGTCGGAGAAGGAAGGAAAACTCTCTTTCAATGGTTCCGCTTGGGGTAATTTCAAATACTCTAATATGCATGTCCACACTGATTATGCATATAATCTTTCTATTGTGGACCTTGTTCCTGCTGAGATAAAGGTAGATGAGTCTTCCTATCAGTCCTTCCATAACGGAACGGCGGCTGGTACAGGTAAGTTATATAAAGGTGCTGATGGTGACTCCATCGTTTGGACGGGCTTGGCCTCTAATCCGATAGCCTTTGGTGATAAATTCAAGGTGACTTGGAAGGGTGAGGTGGTTGATTGTTCTGAGAAGGTCATCAATTTGGCCAAGGCGAAACTTCTTGGACATGACGAAGATGCCATCATGGCTCAGGCAGTGAGTGCTTGTAGTGCTTCTTGCCCTATCGAGTCAGTAACCGCCTCTTTGGAGAAGACCACGATCTGCGAAGGCGAGAAGACGACCATCGAAGCTGTGGCGAAACCGACCGGCGACTATAAATACGAGTTCTTCCTCGAAGGTGAGAGCCTAGGAGCTGCTTCGTCCAAGGCGACCATGGAGGTCTCCAAGGCGGGCAAGTACACGGTGGTGGTGACCGACCCTGCGGACGCCACCTGCACGAAGGAGAGCAAGGCCGTCGAGTTGACGGTGGGCGAGATCCCGACCATCGAGTTGGATCCGTTGGATGCCTTCT
>JAFZKQ010000087.1 GCA_017553575.1 Paludibacteraceae bacterium | reverse complement strand
GTTGGGTTGGATCCAACCCATCTTTTTTTTGTTACGTACCAATCCGATAATAGAGATTTCCCCTAATAACTTCTCGACATTCCCTTTCCCATCATTTTTTCAAGATTTCACAAACATTTTTTGCGCAGAAGCCCCTTTCAAACCACACAAAATCACCCATTTAATTTTCAGCGAAGAAAAAGCCCAAAATCCCTTCAAGTTTTCCCCATAAACCACCCTCTTTCTCCGCAAAAAAAGCTATATTTGCGAAATTGCAGGAATATGGAGAATCCGTTCCTTTTTCCTCTTGGGGAAGGTCTGTTTTCAATAGGGAAAGACCTTCCGGGAATGGTTCAAAAAAGATCTTGCAAAAGACTTAAAACAGTGCTTTAATAAGGCATACCTAAAACACAAGGAAACAGATGAATTTCAATATGAGTGAAAAAACAAAAATCAGCAAAGTTCTCCACAAGGCAATTATGCTTGTAACGACGGCTTTGCTCTTTACCCACCCTGCTGCTTTTGCTGATGAATATTACTATACCATTGCCTCCACACAGGAATGTGGAGACCTACACCAAGGTGTCGTTCCAGCAAGTTCCCTGCGCCAATTGAAAGAAGGCGAGAGCACCATTGATTGGAAATGCAGCTACTGCGAAGTAGAGACCGAAATTCTCCTGAAAAGGACGAAACAAAGAAGCGGAAATATTCTCCTCGACACATTGGAGACCTATGAAATAAAATGCATCACGCCTACCGACACTTTCATGCTCAACAAATACACGTCGTTGAAAAGCATGGGTATCGCCAGAGGCATGTTGATCAAATATCCCATCACACTTGTTTTTGACGAGTTCCAAAAGCCATACGCGCTCTACATCGGAGAGACGAAGAAACGCATCGTCCCTGCCGCGCCTTCCATCATACGGAAATCCGGTAGTGACGTCTTCTTCTGCCGTGGTGAGCTCCACTCCTTCGAGGCATCACTTCCCAAGGACGTTCCAGAGAGCGAGGCCTACTACCGATGGTATATAGACGACGTAGAGATGACAGGACGAAACGACCGTTGGTTCGACACCTACTCAAGAACCACTTGGGAAGATGGAGAACACTTTATCTCCTGCGATGTCAGCGTAGGCAAAAACGGTCCGAGATCAAAGAAAGGAACCTATAAGATTATCCAATTGCCGGGTACCGACTGTTCCTTTTCCATCAAGGCCTTCCCTTATTGGGGTGCCGACTGTGAATCCGACTATGCCTCTTCCGACTTCCGCTACAACGAGAAAGCCCAATGGGGTAGTTTCGTCGTCTCTCCTATCGAAGAGTACGTCCACTACTACATGGAGGTCATCAACAAGAAGATCTTAACCTCCACCATCACGAACGACAAGCATATCACCGATTTTGAATTGGTGAACAAAAGTGAAGCCGACGTTGACTACGCCTTCTTCCTTTTGCCTGTCAACTTGAAAATCCATGCGAAGGAACCATACATGCCGAGAACCGTCTACTTCAAGATAGAAGGGACAAACATCAACTTCTCCATGATTCCGTACATCACGCCGACCATCAGCGTCACTCCGGACTCTGCAAGCGTATGTGAGCACTCTTTCTCTGACGAGACTGTTGAAGAGGCGCTCTACTGCAACGCAAAAGGTTTTGCGGACGACGAATACTCTTGCCAATGGTTCTACTCCAAGAAAGAAGACGGCACTTACTTGCCTGTCAAGGATCAAACCGAGAAGAAATTCATCCCCAAAAGAGTCGGCTACTATAAAGCTTTCGCCACAGACGGTGTGTTTGACGTATGGTCAAAACCTATACACGTAGGTCGCCGTATGGACAACTGCATTTCTGTCATGATCAAAAGTGCAACAAACGAAGACTATTGCTGTAAAAACGGAAGTTTGAAACTGAGTGCCTTCCCTATGGGAGAGAACTACAAGTTCCAATGGTACAAAGGTTCTGTTTCTGGAGAGAACTTGAAAAAGATCGACAACGCCACTCGAAGAGAATACAAAGCCACCGCATCCAAACCGGGCGAAGCCTACTTCGTCCTCGTGATGAAAAGTGGAGAGGCCGTCATGTCCGATCCTTTTGTCGTAAAAGAACGACCTGCCATATCCAACAGCAAATTGGGCGTCGTTGCCTTCCCTCAATCCGTATGTCAAGGAAGATCTGTTGACTTGGTAGCCACATTAGGCGATGGCAAACAGAGGAAAGACAACTTGGAATACATCTTTGAATGGCACAGGATTGTCAACGGAAAGAACGAGGTTATAGGCAAAGTCAGCTCCAGTGTCCTCAGCGTAGAACACTCCGAAATTGTCAATAGCGAAAGTGAATTCTACATTGTCGTGAAAGGTTGCGACGGTTCCGTCAAGTCACCCACAAGCGCAATCGTTCATCTAAACAAGGACGAGAAAACATGTTCTTCAGGAAAGTTCTTCGTCAAGAAAAGCGGAGATGACCACCAAGAAGGCTCCAATTGGGAGAAGGCATACGCAACCTTGAGCAAAGCCATAAAGGCTGCCAACGAGTTCAGCAATATACCTGCCTACCAAGGCAAGGAGATAAAAATCCATGTTGCCGCAGGAACTTACCTACCGTTGGGCAACCAAGAGACCGCTTACGAAGTCCCTTCCAACACCACCATCTACGGAGGTTACACGGAACTTCCACAAGACAAGGTAAACCTTCTCAACGGAGGAAGGAACCCATTCTCCCCTGTTCACCCAGATGCCAACGCAACCATCATCAAGAGCAACTCGGGCAACCAAAGAATATTCTCCGTCAAAAATGCAGACAACGTCAACTTTGTCGGTTTGAAGTTCGAGGGAGAATCCGTGCTTAAAAAGGCAACCCTCGGAGGACGAGCAATCCTCATCGAGAACTCCGCTGTCAACATCGACTCCTGCACCTTCACGGGATTCCACGCAGAAAAGACCACGGAAAAACCACTGACGGCCATCTCCCTCATCAGAGGAAAACAATACAGGAAGAACAAGGTGAACATCACGAACACCTCCTTCACAGCCAACATGGGTGGACAAATCGGTTCTTGCTTAGGCATAGAATCAGAGGGTGAAATCAACATTCAAAGTTGTACATTCTCCAACAACAACACCCAATACTACGGAGGCGTTGCTATCCTAAGCTACAATGCGAGTCCGACCGTCAACATCATCAATTCCACCTTCTTCGACAACAGTTGTCCAGAAGGCTTCGGTTACTACGGACGTTCCGTATTAAGAATGGTGGGTGCCAACCCTAAATTCAACATCTACGGAAGCACCTTTTCCGACCGATTCTACAAGGAAGACGGTACACTGAAAATATACAACTCAATTGCCGAATGTGCCGGAAAAGCTGACGTATACGAAAACAACTTCCCGAATGTGAGCGAGTTCTCAGAAGAGAGCAAGAACACAAAAACGGAGAACTTCAAATTCCTCTCCAATTTCAAGGGATACGGCATGAACAAACTTCAAAAGGCTGACGGATTCACGATGGTCATGATTCCGACAAACAAGATTGGAATCATCGGAAAAGCCGGTGCTCCGCATGCAAAATCGCTTCAAGACCAGAGAGGACACATCCGCAACAAACTCTCCTGTACTTACGGAGCCTACGAAGAGGATTTTGTTGCCATCAAGACGACGGACAACCAATGTAAGAACGGAGAAACAAAAGCCTCCTTTACATCTGACGTCTGCGGACTCTCCGAGGTGAAACTCCAATGGGTAAACAACTATCTAGACATCGAAGGAGCCACCCAACGCGACTTGAACAACATCGGATTGGGAACCTACTGGTTGGAAGCCACGGGTAAAAACCACGAAGACAGGACTGTGATGATTAAGTCAAACGAGATACGAATCTCCGACATCTGTATCGAGCCTGGCGTATACTACGTCAAGACCAACGAGAACGGAGGCGACGACCGAAACAGCGGTATGACTTGGAACCAACCTTTCGAAACCATTGAAAAGGCAATCGAAACAGCCAACGAATACAGCAAGAAGAACAAAGGCAAACCAGCCTTCATCTACATTGCAGCAGGCCAATACGTGCCAAGCAACAAGTTGGACGAGTTCTGTGCCGCCGCCACAAAAATCACCATTTACGGTTCGTTCCCTGACGATGCCGCGAAAGGAGACAAAGCTCTTCAGATGAAGAACGAGAAAGAGACTTATCAAACGAAGATAAGCCAAAAGAAATACAAGCAAGGAAAGATCAAATGGGGCAAGGTCATCATCAACGATTGCTTCCTTACTGATTAAGTCCATCTAGAAGACCCGATTCTTTCGGGTCTTCTCCTTATAAGGGAAAGCAATACACATGGTCTAAAGAGAGAAACGGAACAAGTAAGAGCGTAATGAACAAGGAGATCCTGAGACTGGCCATTCCTGCCATCGCAACGAACATATCCATCCCCATCTTGGGGTTGGTAGACACCTATATAGTCGCTCATCTCTCACCCCTTCACATCGGAGCCATCGGAACAGGTTGCGCACTAATCAATATGCTCTATTGGAACTTCGGATTCATCAGAATGAGCACAAGTGGAATGACAGCGCAAGCATATGGTAGCAACGACATGGACGAAACAGCCAACACGCTAACGAGGTCACTTCTATTCTCCATTGTTTCCATTCTTCTCATACTCGCCATAAAAGACGTTTTCTGCGAATTTGTATTCACCCAAATGGAAACTCCCATGGAAATACGGAGATATGCTGAAGAGTATTTCAAAATCTGCGTATGGGGCGCAATCCCCACCCTGATTCTCTATTCCCTAAAAGGTTGGTTCATTGGGATGCAGAACACACTCTACCCCATGACGATTTCCATCTCCATGAATATCATCAACATCTTCTTAAGTTACACATTCGTCTACCTGCTGGGTATGGGAATTGAAGGTGTAGCCTATGGAACCGTTCTATCGCAATACATCGCATTAATAGCAGCCATGGCTCTATGGTATCACAAATACTCAGAACAAATCCATCGGATTTGTTGGGAAAAGGCGACAAAGATGCGAGGCTTGTACCAAATGCTAAAGATCAACAGCACCATATTCGTACGCTCCCTTTGCCTTGTCTCTGTAACCACATTCATTCCGTTCGCAGGAGCCAAAGAGGGGGCTCTAATTCTTGCCGGGAACACACTGCTCATGCACTTCTTCTCCTTCTTCTCCTATTTCCTCGACGGATTCGCCTATGCAGGAGAAGCATTGACAGGGAAATATATCGGTGCAAAAGCATCTAAGGAGATGAGACGCTCCGTCCAATATCTATTCATTTGGGGTATCGGAATCGCTTGCATCTTCTCGGCAATATACCTTTGGGGAACAGAAAGCATTCTCGCTTTCATGACCAACCAAGCAGAGGTTATCACAAGTATTGATCCTTATATCAAATGGGTAATAGCCATTCCTATCGTCGGATTCGCAGCCTTTCTGTGGGATGGCATCATGGTTGGAGCCACACGCATCCGACCTATGTTTTATGGAACAGGAACCGCCACTCTCGTCTTCTTTCTCCTCTACAGATTTCTCATTAAGGATTGGGGCAACCATGCCATCTGGTTCGCTTTTTGCTGCTATTTAGCCACAAGAAGCATCGTACAAACAGGATGGTGGAGCGTGAACGAAAAAGAGATTATTAAGTGAAAAGGAGTATTACAGTCATACTATTATTGGTGATTTCACTTGCCAACACGCAAGTGTCATCTGCCCAATCCGAAAAGGTGGGCTTCATCCAATGGGTGGAGAAAACTTTTTTTGGATTTGACAGCACCTACGTATACTCCTACCCTACACGCCTAACCCTAACGCTACAGAATCGCACCTGGCGTGACATGTACACCTTCGACATCGACAAAGAAAACGAATTGGAGGTGAAATCGAACTATCTTTCCGACTTCTCCTTCAGCATCGGATACAGCTTTCTTTCTTTGGGCTACACCTTAGGAATGAACAAACTAACGGGAGACAAAGACTCAAAATACGACCGATTTGATTTGAGCCTAAAATGCAACATGCTGGCATTAGACCTGAGTTCGGCAACCAACGAGAGCGAAACTACGCTATCAGCCACACACGACAATCAAAAATCTACATACCCCTTCTATGGATTGAAGATGGAAATGCGAGAGGGGTCACTCACCTACTATTTCAAATATTTAAAATATTCCAATGAGGCTGCTTATTCAAGTTGCTACCCCTACCGACAAATTAAAAATGCAGGCTCTCCCATCATCGGCATCTATTATGGGGAACATGATATCACTTGCGACTTAACCAAAATTCCAGATGAAATCGAATTGAATTTGCATGATGAAGAGAAGACAAAACAGATTCGCAACCGAGACATCTGTCTCAATGGTGGCTACGGCTATAACTTCGTTTTTGCGAAAGGCTGGCTACTGAATGGCACCGCCCTTCCCTCTATCGGACTACGAATCCACGACGACGAATCAAGCAGCAAATACCAATTGGCAACCAACAGCAAAATCAAAGGGGCATGCACCTACAATTCACGGTATTTCTTCGGCGGACTAACATTCCAATATTCAACCTATTGGTACATCACCAAAGGTTATACCATAAAGAACTCCATCGGAGCTTGCACAATCAACCTTGGAGTACGATTATAACGGATAGCGAACTTTTTATTTTTCGATTTTCAAAAACTCCTTACCCGACTCCGTCAAATAGGGCAAAACCTCCTTCATAGGAACTCCGACTTCTAGTAATCCCGGCACACCTGTAATCTCATACGGTTGGTAAAAGAAAAACAAGGAATCATTGCAGAGAAATGGATGGTTCTTTGGGTAAGGGAAAGCAGCTATCTTTTTGGAAGACAACCGATCCAGAAGTTCCTCATCACTCTTAGTCCCATAGAACTTTTTCAGTCCATCTACCAACAATTGATGAAGTCCCTTCTCTTTTTTGAGCATAGAAGAGCAAAAATAACCTCCACTATTCTTATCGAAAGTCAGCAACTTTTCATCATAGAGTCCTCGATCGTTTTCAAATTCCACATGCTCATGCACAATACAATAGGTGACAAAATCTTCGTAAGAACACATTCTTTCAGTCCAATAAACATCTTTATTCAAGAAGTTCACATCATCATAACTTTCGTTATACTCTTCCCATTGCTTTCTGCGCTCATCAAAAACAAGAAGAATATTTGAGTAAGGAAGATCCAAGTCTCTGGATAGCAACGAACTCAACTCTGACTCCAACGCCAACTGCAACATTTTTGAGACACCCTTCTTGTCAAGGCGCATGCTTAGCTCATGTCGCCCCACAATCCTTTTGTAGGCATAAAGCGTATCATTATCAATGATTTCAAAATCCGGTCCTATCAATTCACAATTAATGATTTTCACGAAAGAGTCTATCTTTGGGCGAAGGAAAGAATCCTCATAACTCGTATACCCCCAATCCTTCTTAAAGCAATCGAGAATAGTATACGATGAAGGCACCCTATTTTTAGGAATATCCATAGAACGATAATAGGTTTCTGACTTAACACCATCTTCAAAAGAAAGGATAAACGTCATTTTTTGCTTATCGAAATCAAGTCGATAGTTTGGGCAACAGACATCCAAAAACGCATACTCGGCAAGATAGAAATCATTGTCTCTGAATTTAAACGAATAGCAGGTACCATAAGCACAAAAAGACAAAGTGTCCCCATGTAAATTGGGAATAAACTCCTCAGAAAAATTCTCAAGTTCATACATTCGGAAGAGCTCGTACTGACCATCTTCCTTTCCAAAGAAAACCGA
Organism: Paludibacteraceae bacterium; assembly: GCA_017553575.1. Lineage (GTDB taxonomy): Bacteria > Bacteroidota > Bacteroidia > Bacteroidales > Paludibacteraceae > RGIG10190. The sequence goes on along the minus strand of JAFZKQ010000087.1, from coordinate 12,819 downwards.
AATACGAGCCGAGCCCGTTTCTGGATTAACCTCCAAAAATACCGAATCAGCAATACCATCCCTATTCAGGTCGTCCAGTGACATAGAAGGATCATAATCGTCATTCGTGTTGTCCATCTCAGAAGGCTCCCCCTTCTCAACCTCTACATTCTGAGCAGTAACCGACAATGAAGAAGTAGTATCCGACTCCGTGCTAGGACGAGTGCCTGTATCAGAACAACCCATCCCGAACATCAAGATTACAAGGAACAGCGATATTTTCAAGTTTAACATCATAAAACGCATCATTTTCGGCCCCCAACTAGTCAATCAAAGAGGTTTGGCATACAAATCAAACTCCTCAGCACCCGTTATCAAGACCTCGTAAAAAGAGCCTATCTCCATAACACGATCTTTCGTTATCAAGACTTCAGGATCCACTTCCGGCGAATCAAATTCGGTACGCCCAACATAGAAGTCGTCCATCTCCCTATCCACCATAACACGCAACACCTTCCCAACTTTGAGTTTATTAATCTCCATGGAAATATCTTGTTGAAGAGCCATCAATCTATCCACACGCTCGCTCTTCACCTCCTGCGGAATATCGTCTGCATAATGTTCCGCCGAATAGGTACCCTCCTCCTCCGAATAAGGGAAAGCCCCCATTCGTTCAAAACGTACTTTAGAAACGAAATCCATCAAATCCTCGAAATCAGACTCTTCCTCCCCAGGATGACCAACAATCAACGTCGTACGCAAATGAATACCCGGCACCTCCTCTCGTATTCTATCTATCAACGCATACGTCTCCTCCTTGGAAACATGGCGATGCATCATATCCAACATTTTATCGCTGATATGTTGAAAAGCGATATCCAAGTACTTGCACACATTCTTACGCTCGCGCATCACTGGCAACAAGTCGAAAGGGAACTTCGCAGGGTAAGCATAATGAAGGCGTATCCATTCCACACCAGGAACATCGGATATTTGCTCCACCAAAGTAGCTAAACGATTCTCGCCATACAAATCAAGTCCATAGTAAGTGAGGTCTTGGGCAATGACCTGGAACTCCTTCACACCTTGCGAAACCAGCCACTTCACCTCAGAAACAATCTCCTCAATAGGACGAGACTTGTATCGACCCGTGATAATAGGGATAGCACAATAGGAACAACAACGGTTGCACCCCTCAGAAATCTTCAGATATGCATAATGCGAAGGGGTTGTTATCGTACGCTCCACAGAAAAGGAACCGTCATAACTCTTACCCAAATCGGACAAGAGATTTTTCCAATTGAATTTACCATAGAACTTATCCACCTCCGGCAACTCATCGGGCAACTCCTTCATATAACGTTCAGACAAGCAACCCATGACAAAAAGTTTCTTAATCTTCCGTTTCTGCTTTAGCTGTGCCATTTGAAGTATTACATTGATGGACTCCTCCTTCGCATCACCGATAAAGCCACAAGTATTAACCACGGCAATTTCTCCTTTAGGATTTTCGGGGTCATGCTCCACCGTATAGCCGTTTGCCTCCAACTGACGACTAAGCATTTCAGAATCCACCAAATTCTTAGAGCAACCTAAGTTTATGATACTAATCAAATTCTTTTTCATCAACTATATCCCAATTACCACAAAAGAGGGGAGTTCCAAAGAAGCTCCCCTCTCCTGCTATTTAATCTATCTAATTAATCTACTTTAACAATACGACCTCAATTGAACCCTTCATGACGGTTCCGTCTCTCATCGCACACTCATAGAAGTATACGCCTGGATCAGCCAAACCACCATCCGTTGTACCGCGCCATCCATCAAGACCCTCGTAGATCAACTGTCCGTAACGGTTGAAGATCTTCACAGGATAAGACTGCATGAAGACGTCGTTCATACCATCGACCGTATATGGAGTAAAGGCGGTTGGCAACTTACCATTGACATTAACCGTCGCCACATTACCTGCGATGGAAGGACATACCTCGTTGGAGAGAACCACATAGTATGAAGTTGTATCCCGAGGAGTTCGAGTTATGGAATGTTTACCATCATGAATGTATGACTCATAAACCATATTGTCTTCCGCATCATCGTAATCGTTGAACTTGAACTCTTCGTTACCTTCACCGAAATAGAACCTACGGTCGAACTTACCTCTCACGGCATACCATTGACACAACAAGCGGCCATAATTAGAATGGAGCGTCAACTTCACTTCATCACCTACCCAAACCGTAGATTGCTCTTTCTCGTTCACCGTCACGAAGATTTCATCTGACCTGAGTCGATCATACACATCAACCAAGATTGAATCACGAACCTTATAGTCGTCATGTTTGAACAATTCATAATAGATGGAATCCGCACCCAACAACTTCATCGTATCCTTGTGCGTTCTTGGGATTGAGTCGCCAATACAGAAGTCGTAGTAAGTATCTATTGACGTTGACCTACCACACTCATTCTCCGCATAGTAAATGAACGAAGCACTGTCTTGTTGGATATAGATGGAATCATGATACTTGTAGACTGAATTGCCCAAGAGCCAGCCCTCTTCCGTTATCACACCACCCTTATCATCAACGCATCTGACGAAGCTATTGAGTGTCACGCTATCAACACCATTGTATTCACAGACATTCAACTTTCCAGAATTCATTGTGATTCTAGGACGCTCCCTAATCTCCAAATAAGAGTTGGCCGTATCGGAACACAAGGTCAACGTATCCATTGCCACGAAATAGTAGTGACCACTCTGAGTTTGCTTACGCAAGTTAATGCGGGCATTCTTAAGAGAATCAGCCTTAGCCGCAGAACCTAACGCTGCCGATGTGTAGCGGTTCAAGTAAGTATTAGGGTTGTTACTGTAAACCAAACTATTTGGAGAGATGCTATCCAAATAGCAATCGTAAACGAAGGCCGTTGGAATACTCGTATAAGAGCCATCCCAATCCTCTACCAAAATGCTACCGACAGCCAAACGAACCTCCTGTGACCACAAGGTCAAAGGCTTATTGTCATCGGCACAAAGTGCAGTATCAAATGCTGTCAAATCAACGATTGTTCCAGCACCAGGCACCAATACATACTTGTAAAGAGAAGCCGTATTACCACACATATCAGCTACCGTCACCTTAACGGATGTTGAAGATTTGATCAACGAACCAGCGGCAGGCTCCTGCGTCACTGTAATATTCGTGATATCCGTACAGTTGTCCGAAACGATAGAACGAACCTCTACTGTAAAGTCAGGCACACCGAATGTACAACCCTTGTTGTAGATAGAAAGAACTGTATCCTTCCAATCTTTAGGGAATGTGAATTCAGGAGCCAATGTATCTACAACAACGAGATATTGTCTATGCAAAGACTCATTATCGCAACGGTCAGTAGCCGTCCATACACGAGTAATCGTATAATTGTAGTAATCGCATGAGTTAGGATCCGTGCCTCTTGTTGAAGATTCAGAGAACTTCACATCAACCGCAGTTGGAAGACAGTCATCTTCTGCCGTAATTGTCAAAGCGACAGGAATCTCATCCGTACAAGACAACTTCATATCAGCTGGCTTATCACTCAATGTTGGAGCGACATTATCTACCACATGGATCTTCTGTTTACATTGAATCTCATTCTTACGAACATCCGTCACTTGGTACGTTCTCACCACATTGAAGTCACAATGTTGATCTGTAGGAATCTCATCCTCCAACACTTTGAAGGAGCCTTCTACCATCTTCGATTCGTTAGAGAAGGAACCACCACCCAACTTGAACTCTTCGTAAGTTGCGTATGCTGCAGGCAAATTCTCAACACATTGAATACCCTGCGTCAAATCAGATGGACAATTCAAATCATCAACCACCCAATCTTCAACAACCACAATTTGAGAACAAGAGTCTGAGTTTCCAGACGCATCCGTATAAACCCAAGTCACCTTCGTCTTCGTCTTCAAGATATATGGATCATCCATTGACATACCATCGTCACGATGTCCGACTGCGACAATCGTTCCATCGCACTTATCCTCTACTGACGGAGCAACAAGACCAGCAGCTGCTGCCTCCTCCGCAGTGACGGAGTTTTCAGAAATAGACTCAGAAGTAATACGAACCTTCACCGTATCCTTCAAAACCGTACAATCTATTGTTGGAGGCAAAATATCCTTAACCACTACATTTTGAGAACAAGTACGAGTTGCATTACTAAATGGACTTTGGAACAACCAATCAACCACTGTAACGCCCTTCTTGTAGACTGCAGTCATTGCCTCACCATCCTGACGGGATGGAACACCCGGAACCGGAGTACCCGTACAAGAGTCTTTTGCGACAGGAATATTCAAACTCAACTTTGCACCGTCCAACTCGCATTCATCCAATCCTAAATAAAGGATTGTGTCTGCCAAAGACTCACAATCGAAGATTGGTCGGTTCTGACCGTAAACAAAGACGAACTGGTCGCACTCCTTAGCGACGGCATTCAACATCGTATCAATGAATACCCAGTGTACTTTCACCGTATCACCCACCTTGGCAGTCACCTTGTCAACAGTCACGTCATTTACATACGCAACTCCAGGAATCTCTGCCTCCGTGCAAGAATCCTTAGCCACATGAGAACCTAATGCTTCAACCAACTCCTCGGAAGAGACTTCACAAGTACCCTCTTTTGCATAGAGACTGATGTCTTCCAACGTAGAACAATCGAAGATTGGTGCCATAGAGTCAAGGACATGGATGGCTTGCTTACAAACCACATTCTGTCCAGAGAAGGAGTATGCCCAATAAATCGTATCCAAACCAACCGTAAAGGTTTCCTCCATAGTCCTACCCGACCATCTCGTCAATTCAGGCTCAATCGTCTTGTTGGAGCAAAGGTCAACTACCTCAGGTTGCTTGAAGCCGATCTCAGACCAAGTAATCTCACAATCCGTAGGAGGAAGTTTGATCAATGTATCTGGGTAATTCTCACAATTCACTGGCATCTGGTTAACATCACCAATTCTCACTGGCTGATCACAAGACTTAACTGGGTTAACCATTGTTTTAGTAGTATCCGTAAATGTCCAAACTATGTTCCAAACACCTGTAGGGAGCGTCACCCTCCACTCAGTCGAATCGGCATTAGGAGTCAAGTTCTCTCCGTTATAGGAAGGAACGCCCTTGATTTTCGTAACGCCCGACTGATCAGGACAAGGATGTTGAGCAATTTGAACTGGCAAAACTGCCTCAGCCTTACACTCACCCTCAGCCACATTGACAGTAACTGTATCCTCCAACAAAGCATCACAATCAAAGACAATCTCCTTCTTCGTCAAAATTGTGAGATCTTGGTCGCAAGTATCTTTTGCCGTTGAGAATGGCGACGTGAATATCCAACGGATGGTCGTTGTACCGACAGGATAAACTCCATAGAGTTCACCGCCATCCAATCTGGAGCCAACGCCAGGAACCGAATCATTCGTACAAGCATCCTTTGCGTATGGAGTCTTAATAGTCTGCTCACTCAAAGTGGTGTCACAACCCTCAATCAAAATCGGTTCAGACTCCAATGATTTACAATCGAAGATTGGCTTTTGATCACCCGTGACAAGGACTGCCTGATAGCAGATCTTAGGAGTGACAGTCAAAGAAGAATCGATGAACGTCCACTTAATCAGCGTCGTGTCACCAACATTGTATCTCTCAGGGAGAGGTCCGTCATTATAAGAAGGAACACCCTTGATCTCTTTTCCTGTACAAGCATCCTTTGCATAATGGTCAGTAAGCTGCTTCATAACCACACTTGAATCAGCGAAGCACTCACCTGGATTGGATGCCACACGAATCGTATCCAAAGTAGAACAATCGAAGATTGGCTCCTTCGTCGTTAAGACAACGATGTCTTGGACACAAGAAGTATCTTTCGTAGAGAACTTGCTCTTGAAGGTCCACCTAATCTGCGTAACCACGCCAGCAGGGTACTTACCATAGAGTTCACCTCCATCCAAACGTACACCGACACCCTCAACCAAATCACCTGTACAAGCATCCGTTGCATAAGGGGTCTTGATCGCATCAGAGGTCAAGAGCGTATCACATTCGTATGTTTCAAACGTATCCAAAGGCAACGATTCGCAATCAAAGATTGGTGCCATATCACCGATCACCGTCACACGTTGATCACACTCCTTCTTTGCGAGGTTGTAATCACCGTTTTGGAAAGTCCAATGGATCGTTATCGTATCGCCTACCTTCAAAACATCAGGAATCTCATCTGCATTGTATTCACCTTTAATTTTTATAGTGTCGACACATGCGTCCGTTGCAAAGTAAGCCTCTTTGAGTTCGTTCAACATCTCCTTGATATCTTTACCAGGCAAATAGCACTTCTCAGGCTCACTTGCCATCGTAGTATCTTTCAAGAGAGAACAATCAAAGATTGGCTCCTTGCTATCCAAGACATGGATTGGTTGCTCACAAACCACATAATCGTCTATAGACCTATAATGGTAAGACCAAACAATCGTATCGAAGCCAACACCAAATGGGTCTTCCATGGTCTTGCCAGAGGTACGAGTCAAGACAGGCTCAATAAGTTCACCTGCATAGTCGCCACAAGCATCGTATGCCTCAGGAATACCCTTCTTCAAATCCAATTGAGCTGCATCTATCGTACAACTTGTCTCGTCCAACTCAATACGGATAGGCTCAATAACCTTACAATCGAAGAGCGTCGCATTGTCCTTACCCACTTGGATAGGTTGCTCGCAAATCAACACATCATTGATAGTCGTATGTGTTGGATCGGTAAACACCCACTCAATCCAGTTGACACCCACCACGTAATCGTCGGACCAAGTCTTACCGCCTTTACGACGAACCTCTACTTGGATCTCCACCGTATCCAAACATGGGTGCTTAGCATTTGGTATCACAAAGTTAGCTGGATCAATATCCGTAAGATCGGAAGCCTTCACCGTACATACGCCATCAGGCACCTCATAAGAACTCTTGATAGTGTCCTTCTTCAACGAATTACAATCAACTACGATATTCTCTTCCGTCCTGACATTGACAAGCTGATGACAAGTATCGCTAACATTGCCTGTGAAGTCTGTGAAGATCCACTCAATCGTCGTGTTACCCAACGGATAAGGAGCAGTCACACTAATTGGATTAGCAGCCGTACTATCAGAACGAGTACCGACACCATATCTCCAATAATAAGGAGAATTAGGATCAGCACATGGATCAGGCACCTTTGGCGTAGAAATCTTCGCCAAGACATGGTCACTAGGGCCACAATCCACAATCGTATCTTTCACTGTAGGAGCAACCTCCTCACAGTTAATGTCAAATTCCTTCTTACCCAAGACAGAAACAGGTTGCGTACACCATAACGTATCATGGATATTCCAAATACTTAGGAACATCCAATGGATGGTCGTGTCACCTGTTGCGAACTTCTGGGTTTCCAAATCAATGGATACCGTATCTGCTCCACTCACAAAGAATGGTTTCGCCACAATCTCATAATCAGAACATGCATCGATAGCTGTCGGTGTAGAGATATACTTCTGTACGCTATCCGTAGGAGCTTCACACTCGCCCTTCTGAGCTTCGAAGGCAATCGGTTTCAACGTAGAACAATCGAAATCTACTGGGTTCGTATGCGAAGGCAAAATCCATTGAGGACAAGTCGTCTTATTTCCGTCCTCATCTTGGAACAACCAAAGCAACTTATATGTAATACCCACCTTCATTGTGTACTCATCAGGCAACTCCATCGTTCCATTCAAGGTCAAAACACCTGGAATTAACTCATCAGCACACGCATCATAAGCCTTATAAGACAACGTATCCAAAACATTCTTCTTTAAGAAAGCAAATTCCACCTCACACTTTCCTTTTTCCGCTTCAGGACGAAGTGTATCTGGATTAATATTGTCACAATCGAAGAATGGTCCCGTTGCATCAATGATATAGATGAACTTCTCACAAGTCTCCGTATTGCCAGACTTATCCTTAAAGATCCACCTCAACATGTGGGCACCCTTCAGGAAGTTATCCTCATCCCATTGTTTCTTGATACCATCGGCATAGAGCGTATAGGTAAATGGATTTGTCGTCGTGTCCACACTATAACGTTCGATGACAGGGTCGATGGACAACAACGGATTACCTTGGTCGTCAATATCACCCGACAATTCGCTGTCACACTGATCATAAGCCTTCGGATGAACCAAGATGCCGTTCACCTTTGCAGGGTCATACTCACAGTTGTTTGCATCTACCGTAAAGCTGTATCGCTTATTATAAGCATCGTCACAATCGGCCAAAATCGGTTTAATCTTATCCAAAATCGTAATCATTTGGATACAAGTATCACTGTTGGCAGGGATGGCCTTATCCTTATAAATCCATAAAGCCGTATGAGTTCCGACCGGATAAGAAGCCGCTTGCGCCTCTTCAAGTCCGTAAACCACCTCTATCTTGCCCTTTGGCAAAGTGATACGGATTTCCAACTCTGGGATGATCTCGCCATCGCATTGATCCGTAATGGAGATGGACTCTGGAGCAGGAAGGTTCAAATGGTCGAACGGTACCGAACAACCCGTCTCTTCCGTAGCATCCACCACCACATCAGCTGGACAAACATTGCCCAATTTAGGCGGTATGATATCTTTTATTGAGAGATTTTGCTGACACGTAGAGACATTGCCCGACTCATCCGTGAACTTCCAGATAATCAAATATTCCTTACTTGTATCGAATTTGTCAGGCAATGCGACATCCTCGCCCTCCTCGTTCCGTAAGAAAGGAACGCCAGGGACATCACCGGAACAGTTATCTGTTGCCGTGTAGCTACCCAAAGTGGCAAGAACATCTTCTTTTAACACCTGACATTCGTCATACTCCGCAAAATATTCCTTATCCTCGATCTTAGAACAATCAAATTTAGGAGCGACCGTATCCACCACATTGACTATTTGCGGACAAGAGGTCGTGTTGCCAAGACTATCCGAGAAGGTCCAAGTAATCGTGATCGGAGAATTAGCCATCTCATAAGCATCTTTCAAAGCCTTTCCATCACTACGAGTTGGCACACCTGCAATACCCTTAGATGTTGCGCCCAAACTAGGGGAACAATGGTCCTGCTTTGCATATGGGATACGGATTCCCTTAATGTTCTTATAGATGGCCTTACAAGCATCACCTGCGTATGCCGTGATAGTTGCCAACTTAGAACATTCGAACTCTGGACCCGTCTTATCCTCAACAATAAATGTTTGGGTACAAGTAGCGGAATTACCCGATTCATCAATAACTGTATAATAAATATGAGTTGTACCCATTTGAAGAGGATCCGTCAATGCGGACGAACCTGCAGAGAAAGATTCCGATTCCTCGTGGTCACGGGAAACTGCAATCGTCAAATTTTCCGTAGGCGTACAATTGTCTTCCGCGAACAAGTCATCCACGGTTGGCATCTTTATCTCCTCAACGTCAGAAGCAGGCACCACACAATCACCGTTTGCCACAAGATTCTTAGTTAACTCCCAGTCACCACACGTAACAGTTGGCGGAATATTGTCAACCACATTGATGATTCGGGTACAAGTTGCCGTTTGCAAGCCGTTCTTTGTATCCTCGAAATAGAAGGTCATTGTGTAAGTACCCTTCGTCAAACCTGTGAACTTCAAATCAGATGCTTTAAAGTTGTTCATCACCTTAACTGGCTTTTCTCCACAGGTGATAGAGATATTCACACAAGCAGGATCGCCATCAACCAATTTACTGTCACCACCATAACGACGAGGAACAATTCTTCGAGTCGGAATAATATCAGAGGATGCATCATATTGATTCAAAACAGTCTTTACTACAACTCCCTCCTCATTCACCACATCAATCTTATAAGGATAACCTGTGTATTGCTCTATAGTCGTATATGTGTTGGATGGAACAAGTATTTTTTCTCTTCCATTTGGCACTTCTCCTGTAGCAGAAGGAATCAAGAAGTTTTCCCACTTATTATCAGCCTCATGAGAAGGAAGATCCGCAGTCCAATCACAAATAGTTTGTGAATTGAGATCAATAACCTCAATAGCACCACCAGGACCAGGATTCAACTTCTTATTATAGGATTTATACTTATAAGTACCACCCAAATCCTTCAAATTTTCAATATCAGGGTAAAACTCTGCCATATCTTGACAAACATCGCCAGTACCAGATGGCCCATTTGCTTGCCCAACATGAAGACCAGCAACAGCTCCATATCTAAATTCAAAATAGAAACCTTCCATATCAACAGGGAACGAAGCGGTTGGCACCTCTGTAGTCTTCAATTGGTAAGTAGCCTTGCAGTCTTCATCTGCATATACAGTTACTTCGTCTTGAGTACAATTTGGAATTGGAGTCGTACCTGAGGTTACCATTATATATTGATTACAAGTAGTCTCATTGCCAGAAACATCCTTAAATGTAAAGGTAATCGTTGTCACACCGACACCAAAAAGGACATCCTCCAAATCGGCCGTCTTCTTAATCGTCAACGTACGATTTTTTCCCTTATCATCAGGTCCCTCCAAAACAGCCGTTACCGTCAACGCATCCGAACAATTATCTTGTGCCATGTCAGCTGTCAACATCTTAATTCTACCATCAGAGAAAGCGTCTTTTAAAGTACCTTCATAATCATTAGGCCCCTTCTTGACATCATTCTTAGAAGCATACTCCAAATACTCGTATGGCTTATCCTTTGGTTTGTACCTATTAGCCGTCACCCTCACAATGTCAAGTGAAGAGCAATCGAACGTAGGCGCTTCGGTATCCTTCACCTCAAAGGTTATGGAACAATCGGAGTAGACGGTTTTATCTACATAATCGTTCTTGCCCGATTTGTAGAAACGCCATACCATTTCATAGCTTTTCCCGACAAAGAATATAATCTTGTCATAATCGGAGGTTGGAATAACAGCCAATTCGCCACCGACCTCGCCATAGAGCAACTGAGCCTTCAAGTTGGCGTTCTTGCCTGAACAAACATCCTTTGCGGATGGTTCTTTATAATTATGCGCTGCCATCCATGAGAGAATGCCCTTTACGGACAAACCGCACTCGCCCGGCATATTATCTATATCAGTGACCTCCGTATAATTTGGACATACCACATTCGGCTTCAAGTCGTCTATCACAGTAATCTTTTGCGTACAATAAGAGGTATTGCCGGAAGCATCCGTGAACGACCACAAGATGAACGTGTAACCCATGGAGTATGGATCATCATTCAAATCATAATCCTTCGAATAACCAGCAAGACGGTCGGCCTCCGTCTCATGAGCTGGCTCGTCGTCCTTGGATTGGGCTGTCGAACGTCCCTCATAAACACCTGTGATTATCGTCTTTCCGCAAGGGTCATTCTTGTCCTCCAACTCTGGAGCGACGATCGTAGGCAACTTGGTTGATTTACCGGTGATTGCTTGACAGTTCGTAGCATTCAAGTCCGACAAATTCACCGTGTACGCCTTAATCTTACTACAATCAACATTTGGCGGAGTGACATCCTTCACCTCAATCGTTTGCGTACAGACATCCGAGTAGTCGCAATCATCCGTCACGGTATATTTTATGGTACCCTTACCTGCTGGCAAAGAGACCTTATTAGCCGATTGGTTCAAGAAAGAGGCTATATCAGCCTGCGCAATATGCTCCTTCGTAATTGTCTTTGTGATCGTAGCACTTCCGTCGTTTGGCGTGAAACTCAACTCCACCTTAATAGATGGGGAGGTCGTACAGCCCGATGTGAAGCTTGGGAAGCTAAATGTAATGCTCTTTTTACACTCAGTCTCACTCAATTCCTCCGTACGGGTTGGCGTGCTACATTGAATCTTCGGTTTCTCCACATCCTTAATCTTGTAACTATTCGCATCAGAAGTAGGGCAACGCAAATCGCCATCTACCTCCACACTGACCTTCACACCCACCTTGTGGTTCTTTTGCGTACCCGCACAAACGGCAGGCGTGATGAAATCCACCGTTGCATTGGGTCCTGCAGGTGTGGTCGAAACAGCGCCAGCCCACTCATAGACATACTTACCACAATATGGGCTATTCGGATCGATCTTGGTTGTCACCGTCACCGTCTGTTGCTTATCCGTAGGACACAACTCCTTGCTAATCTCGCTCAAACCGTCACAATCGGCACAATTCAAAGAGATTTTCGGCTCGGCTGTCTTAAAGATTTTCACCTCCTTTGTGATTGCCTCGCCTGCCTTCTTTTCCTCCCAAGTTCCATTCGTAAAATAAACTCTCTTAACCGGCTGAACCTTCAAAACATATTTGCCATCAGGGATATCTCGATTCAAAGTTAACTTAACAACGGAACCACGCGCATCAGTAACTATTTCTCCCAAATCTTCGTACTTGAATTTATCGGTAAAATAAGTCTTCCCGTTCGGATCTGTCAACTCCCATGAATATTTAACATCTGGATTCGCATCAACAGGCGACACTGAATATTCTTGAGTACCTGGTACACAAAAATACTCATCACCATCAATGTCAGTAGGTTGCAGAGGCTCACAATTTTTACCTGTAATTGTAAATTCAATATATTCACTAGAGCCTCCTACCGTTTTGCTATCATACACACGATATCTCTGTTTTCCAATAGTCTGAACAGGAATGCTAACCTCCCTGCGATCTTCCCCTTTGAAATCCCATCCATCCACATTCAATTGCTTCCACGAAGAGCCATCCCAATATTCCCAAACATAATTAGAATTATAAGGGAAACCAGCAGCAACCACTGTGACATTTTCGCCCACACAAGCTGAAGACCTAT
>JAFZKQ010000086.1 GCA_017553575.1 Paludibacteraceae bacterium | reverse complement strand
TGATTTTATCGTTTCAGACATTTTTTTTCAGGATAGAATATCCATCTTTTCGGACGAAGAAAAGGAAAAATATTGGGAGGAAAGTGCCGCATCCCATGAAAAGGACCATAACCTTGATGCCTATGTGAAGGCAAAGTTGGATCTGCTGTATTATAAATATTATTATAAATTTGGATATTATAGTTATCGTAATATAAAAGAGCGTGATCCAAATAGAAGAAAACGGAATGAGCAGTATGTCGCTGAGTTGAAGTCTTTATTGAACGAAGTGAGAAACGAGCAGGCTTCCATCTTGGTTCGTGTGGATTTGTGTAATGCGTTGTTGAAGGAGGAACGTTCGATTTCGCGTTGGCCGAAAGATTCAAAACTCCCTCAACAGTTAAAAACTATTTGCGAGGAGGGTATAAAGGCTTTTCCTCACCATGAGAAAATTTCTGTTTTGGAAGGAATCTTGTCTGAGATGGATTCAAAGTTTTTGACCATTAGCCAGATCTCGAACTTCCTTACGACGGGAAAGGTGAAAGTCCGTGTTGACTATGCGAATGTGGAGCAGGTGCGGCTGAATCTCTCCCGCTTAGATGTTGCCTCTTCGTATGATTTTCATCGGCTGCGTAAGAGTGAGTTCTCTCGTTTACAGGGTTGCCCTGAATTTAAGAATGACACGACTTTTCCATTGCAGTCATTTTTGGTTGATTTGCCTAAGTCGAACTATTGCATTCCTCGAGATACGGTGCTTGAATTGCCTCCGCTCGATTTCGAAATCTATCGTTTGTGGGCTGAGGCAGACTCTATTCCAGATGATTCTCTGGTTTTCGAAGTTTCCAATCTCTTTTGTTTGCGAAATAGTAGAGTTAAACCTGGGACTGATTGGAAAGTAGGTTCTTTCGTGGAAATGAATTATGTCGTTGTGGATGCTAAGAGTGGAGCACCGATTCCGAATGTGAAGTTCGACTCTTATTTTGGGGATCTGTTGAAACCTGAAAGTAATACTTCAGAATCGTCGATGGACCGATTGGAGGGGAAAGTAAAAATTAAAACGGAACAGCAGACTACGGACTCCCAAGGCTTTGCAACTTTTGAGATTTCAGTGCCAATTTCATGTCGATCTAACAAGATTCAAACATTCTTTGAAACAGGGAAAGACCGATTTTCCCCTCCTGATAAAAGTGGCTTGTCAGAACTTCTCTATGGAAACAAGTACGAGAGGTCGAGGGACAATGGAGGTATAGATGCAGCCGTCTTTACGGATAGAGCTATTTATCGACCCTCCCAAACCGTTTATTATAAGGTGATCTGTTATGAGTTGGACGAGAATGGGGATTCGTTGTGGACGCATGCAAAGTTGCGGGTCTCTGTGTCTGAGGAAAACTCCGAGATGGAAATGGCGAGCGATACGGTGCAAACGAATGAATTTGGTTCAGCCTCCTCTTCTTTTGTCCTTCCTGAGGACGCTAAGCTTGGTCGCTATAGGATAGACGTCTTTGTGTATGATGATGGATATGAAGAAATCTACAGAAACTATGACGCCTTCCGTGTGGAAGAGTACAGACGTCCTTCTTTTGAGCTGAAGATGACGCCGCCTTCTGGTTCTTTCTCTTTTGGGGATACGATCAAGGTAAAGGGAACGGTGGCCTATTTGATGGGGGTGCCTCTTGCTGGAAGAGAGGTGAAGTATCGTGTTGAAGGTACGACCTATAATTATTGGACAGGCTCTCTTTCATCTGAATCCGATATTGCGGAGGGTACGTGTGTGGTTGCTGGTGATGGTTCGTTTTCCTTCCCTTTTGTCGCGAAACAGGAGGAAGGAACCGACGGAGAGGCGGTTTATAGCCGATATGCTATTTCCGCAAGAGTGACGGATGCCAATGGAGAGACGCGCGAGGAAAAGATGACTTTTACGGTGGGTAGTTACTCCTTGTTTTTCAGTAAGTTGCCGGAAGTGGTGCAACTGAAGGATTTTCCGAAGATGCGTTGTGGAGTTACCAATCAGAACCGAGAGGGAGTAGCTCTCCCCGTCTCCTATGAAGTGTCGCGCATGGGTGTGTTGGTTGCCTCGGGAAAGGTCAATTCCGATGCAACGGGTGGATTTGTGATACCTGAGAATACGGAGAAATGGCTCTCTGGTAGATATCGGTTAACGTTGAAGGCGGTTGACGAAAAGGGCAGGGAGGTGGCCGCCTCTTTTGACTTGATTCTTTTCAGTGGAAGGGATAAACGTCCTCCTGTGGATACGATTTTTTGGCACGAACAGGTGGAGGATGTCGAGTTGTCTTATGGAGAACCCTATACGGTGCGTGTCGGTTCCTCTTTGAAAGATGCACATCTATTGATGATTGTCTCAGATAAACAGAGCAACTATGTGGAGAAGCGTTGGAGTGAATTGAATGATGAAATTAAAGATTTCACGTTCCGTTTGACGAAAAAGAATGGAGATTTTTTGAATGTCTTGTTCCTTCTTGTGAGGGATGGTAAAATTTACGAGCAGAAGATTAAGATTACGAAGAAGAAAGAGAACAAGGTTTTGCCAATACAACTCTCCGTATTCAGGAACAAGTTGGTGTCAGGGTCGAAGGAGACGTGGACGGTCTCCTTGCCGAAGGGAAAGCCTGCCGAACTATTGGTGGCTATGTATGATGTCTCGTTGGATCAAATTAGTGGAGCAACTAATGAATATGATGAATATTCTATCTCTAAAACTAATCAATGGTGGTTTTCTCCTGTCTATGTTTCTTATTACCCTTACAACCCTTACTCAGCGTGGATAGCGTCTAATGTCGATGAAGGAAGGAGGATTGGTCCCCCCTTTTATTTTATTGATAATGTAATAGATGCATCTTCTGCGAATTGGAAATTCGATCATTTGCTGGATCTTCCTAATGGATCGATGAAAACCGTTAGGCCTTTTGAGGCTTCTTCTGGTGTGTATCAATCCCACTCCGACCGCACGGGGGCTGTGGCGCACCATGAAAATCTTTTTGAGGGTCGAGAAGAAGAAGGTATGGTTGTCGCCTATGCAGTTACTAGAAAGGTAGAAAACGTTCCAATCCTTCGCAAAGACTTCTCAGAGACGGCCTTCTTCTATCCTCAACTTCGTACGGACAAGGAGGGACGAGTGCAGTTCTCCTTCGTGGTGCCGGACTGTCTCACTCGTTGGAAATTCAAGGCGTTGGCGCATACGAAGGATTTGCATTATGGTCAGATTGAGGAAGAGGTGGTGACCCAAAAGGAGTTCATGATTTCACCGAATCTGCCTCGCTTCCTACGTGGGGGCGACCGTTGTGTGCTCTCTGCCAAGGTTGTCAACCTCTCCGAATCGACGGTGGAGGGTACGGCTGTTCTGGAATTTCTGGACCCTGAGACGGAGGAGGTAATCGACAAACGACAAACGAAGTTCTCCGTGGCGGCGACTAAGAACGGGTCGGTCACGTGGGCATTTGACGTGCCTCGAGATAGGAATGCTGTGTTGGTGCGCACCTCGGCTGTGGCAGACAACTTCTCGGATGCGGAGCAGACCTTGCTGCCGATCTTGTCCGACCGTACGGTCCTGACGCAGTCGTTACCGCTCTACGTAAGGGGCGGACAGACAAAGAACTATACGTTCGAGAATTTGGTGAACAACCACTCCACGACGCTCTCTTCCCGCTTCTTGAAACTCGAATTTGCGAAGGATCCTATCTGGTACGCCGTGCAGGCCTTGCCTTCGGTGGCGACCGTGGAATGGGAGAATGCGGTGAGCTATTCGGCCGCCCACTTCGCTACGTTGTTGTCGAAGCACCTTGCCCTTTCCAATCCGAAGATCTTCCAAGAGATTGATTCGTGGAAAAAACAGGGGGCAGACCAGCAGACGCTCCTCTCCAATTTGGAGAAGAACAAGGCCGTGAAGAATATCCTGCTGAAAGAGACGCCTTGGGTGATGGAGGCTAACGATGAGACGGAGGAGAAACAACGCCTCGCCGCACTCTTCGACGTGAATGACTTGCAAGGCAACTGCAATCTCTGGTTTGAAAAACTGAAAGATTTCCGTAGATGGACTGGTGTCTACTCTTGGTACAAGATGTCCTATCCAAGCATTCACACCACGCTCTTTGTTTTGGACAACTTCGGACGGTTGCGCAAAGCGGGCATTATGAACGACACCCTTTTGAAGGAGGCTGACTATAGCACATCCTTGGATTACTTGGACGAACAATTGAGGGCTGAATATGAGGTGCTGAAACAGTATCATCCTAAGGAGATGAAAGAGTATGCCTATGTGGGCATGTACGAACTCTACTATTTCCAAGTCCGTAGCCTCTTCCCAGAGGTGAAGATGTACGATGGAAATAAGGAGGCCTTTTCTTTCTACTACGATTTGGCGAAAGAGCGGTGGATGACCTTCCCGCTCTATGGCAAGGCATTGGCTGCCATTGCTTTCTATCGGAACGGTGATCAAGAGTTGGCGAAGCAGGTGGTCAATTCGCTCCGTGAGTTTTCCAAGACGACGGACGAGATGGGGATGTTTTGGCCCTCCAATACGAGCGGTTGTTTGTGGTCGGAGTCGGCCATCTCCTCTCATACACGCATCATGGAAGCTTTGGAATTGATAGACCCTAAGGTGCAGGAACAGGACGAGATGCGTCTCTGGCTGCTCAACCAAAAGCATACGCAAAACTGGGGCAATACGATAGCCAATGTGGATGCCTTGAACGTGTTGCTCTTGAGCGGAACCGATTGGCTCTCCAACGACAGCCAAGTGACGATTAAATTGGGGGACAAGACTCTACAACAGGATAGTGTTGAGGCAGGCACGGGCTACTTCACGGAGTTCATCAAAGGTGACGAGGTGAAGCCTTCCTTAGGTCACGTGGAGCTGAAGAGCGAGGCGGGTGGCAACCTCTCTTGGGGTGCACTCTACTGGCAGTTCGAAGAGGATATCGACAAGGTAGTGAAGAACAAGACGGCCCTCCATGTGGAGAAGATGGTGATGCTGGAGGTGCAGGAAAACGGTAAGCCTATCCTGAAG
>JAFZKQ010000009.1 GCA_017553575.1 Paludibacteraceae bacterium | reverse complement strand
TGAGTTTCGCTTGTGCAGACGAATTCTACAACAAGGTAAACGTGAAACTTTACCAATACGACAACGGCGAATTCCGCGTATACATCATGGAAGAGAAAAAGGCGAAGAAATACACGGTCAAATACCTAGGAGAGACCGCCATGAAGGAGATTTCGGAGAAAGGAAGCGTAAAGAAAGGCCCAGTGAAGAAAGAAAGTGGAAAGTAATTATTAAAGAATAACTTAAGATAGCCCTGCACAAAGTGTGGGGCTTTTTTATTTTATTACCGAACAAGGGATATAATCGTTGGCAACGCCTTTTCCAAAGTGATTGAAGGTAAAGAATATCGACAACCGAGATTTAAAAGGATCCTTACTGAAAAATCCACAACAAAGTAGGCTTTTTCTCCGACTTCAACAATTCATCCAAATAGAGCATCATATCGTCACAGACAATCGCACACCCTTCACTGACCAAGCAAGGCGAATCACACCCAAAATATTCGAACGAATGCAACACCACGGAACGTTGGAAGGCATTACTATTGGTCGATTCCAACCCATGTAACTTATAATGGAAATGGACGCCCCTCTGGCTATAGGCCCGCTCGCCCACCCTGTATTTCCCCAAGGAGGAACAGTTGCTGCCAATCACATTACTGAAGACGACACGGCTCTCCGTATTTCCCTCTCCGTGTCCATGCGAAACAAGGGCCGTTTCCATAACACGACTATCCAGCAAGTCATAGACGAAAAAACGTCGGGTATATAGATCATACGAGAAATCCAACAAGAAACAGAAACGGAGATTCATCCCGTGCTCCAAGGCATAACGGCGAGCCTCCTTGCCCTTTTGATGGATTTTTGTCAAATCGTCCACCTCTTTGATCCTGGCAACTTTTGGGGAACGAGGCTCGATAGAGTCAGCACAATACGAGGAATCACTCCGCAAAGCAGGAAGCTCAACAGAGCGACTTTCCTCCTCAGCACCCACCGACTCCTTGGGCGGAGACGCACAAGCGGAAAGGAGTAGCGAGGAAAGCAAAAATCCCCATTTAATCGAGTGAGTCACATCACTTTCCATAAATCATCAGAGCCGTCTTAGCCTGTTGGTATTGGTATTCCATATCCAATAATTTCTCTTCCATATCATAAAGAGAAGAAATCACATCCACATAATCAGGCAATTCTGTCTTTCCATTTTGGAAATCCCTCGATAAGAGATCATGCGTCTCCTCCATTCGGGTCCAAGATTTCAGATATGTTGTCCATTGCTTTTCCAAGGTTCTTGCCTGCGTATAAATCTGGGAAAAAGAGTCGTGCAACGTTTGCCGTTGGACTGCCGTCTTTAACTCCGCCGCCGCAACCTTCAGCTTGGCACTCTTCACGCTATTCTTGTTTTCCCACAAAGGCAAAGAAAAGCCCAAGTTTATTCCCTGAACATCCGATTCAATCGATTGTTCCGTCGCATAACCCACCGATAGTTTCGGTAACCATCCTGCCTTGGCCAATTTACGTTCAGCATTAGACAAAACCTCCTGTCGCATAGACTCCTGCATAGCTGGAAGAGAATCAGCCACCCTAGCAAACCAAGACTCAAAATCGAGAGGCAAAGCCATCAAATCATACTCCAAACCTGCCGTGTCTACCGGAGCACCCCCATTCAAAGAGGACAAACGCATATAAACCAAATCCAACTCCATTTGATTCGCATGGGAAGAGGCTTCGGCATCGGCCAATGCCAAAAGAGATTGGTTGAACTCCACCTTACCAGACTCCCCCTTTTTCAAAGAAGAGTCATAATAATCAACCGAAAGCTTATTCAAAACGACTTTCTGCCCCAGCATCTGCTGTTTTTTGCCCAAATAAACCCATTGATCCAACAATTGAGCAACCTCCAACTCCAGCTCCTTCTGCGACTTCAAATACTCCGCCTCAGACACCTTCGTCTGCGCCACCGCGACCTTGGATTTCCTACCCAAAAGAATGGAAAGATCAATATCCTGCGAGACTCCTATCTCATACGTATAGGCTCCATCGTTGAACCAATCCTCCTTATATGCAACACTCACCAGAGGGTCAGACAAATATATTCCCGTCCTACTCTCCAAAGAGGAAGCTTCGTTCATCATACGCAACGACTTCAACGTAAGATTCCGCTCCATAACCTCCGACAGCACCAACTCCCGTTTCGTCTGAGCCGAGGCAACGGAAAGAACACTAAACGCCACCATCAAAAAAACATTCCTAACTTTTATTCTCTTCATATACTAAATCAATAACCAGATCGTACCCTATTCTCTCCTAAGATAGCGCAAAAATAAAGCGATGTCATTAGTTCGGAAATCACCTATTGTGGGTATTTGTCTCCTGCAGTATACCTAAAATTAGTAATTTTCACTTTACCCAAACAAGCTCTTCGCTTTTTCTCGCACAAGAAATGCAACTGCAAGACTTACGAAAAACGGCTTGTATGGGATGCTTACAAATTACATACAAAGGTAAAGAAAAAACAACCCGTTTTCGTGATTTTTCAAAGATATAT
Source organism: Paludibacteraceae bacterium (assembly GCA_017553575.1). Lineage (GTDB taxonomy): Bacteria > Bacteroidota > Bacteroidia > Bacteroidales > Paludibacteraceae > RGIG10190. Next base: position 12,485 of record JAFZKQ010000009.1, on the reverse strand, counting down.
TAATTGTATATGTACATAATAGAGGTGTTTAAATGTTATGATGTCATTCTAACGTCTTCCGTGCAAGGCAAAAACAAACTACGAATCAACCAATTACGTCGCACAAACACCACGCACCATAAGACCCTAACACACTTTATCTCTGCATCTCAAAATTTTGTCATGATAGATGACAAGATGGCAGAAATTCTCACCAAACTGAAAGCGATAGATTTCGATCCGAAAATGACGCAATAAGAAAGTTCTGTGAAAGAAGTTTGTGGTGAAGTCTGGCTTCAACCGTTTTCCGAGAACGCACGCCTAATTTTATCGCCCTACAAAACCACCATATAGGCCAAAAACTCAGAGCCTTCCCCTATATACGTAAGCGGCAGAAATCCGCTCGTCACCCTGCCCTGCTCTATCTGAAGCGGGTGCTCGGCCTGCATCCTCGCACAAAAGGCACGTAACTCGTCCGAATTCCGCCCATGCAAAATCGTATATTCGCCCTCCACAGTTGAAGCGACATACCGATCAAAGAGGATGTGGGAGACCACACCCATATTGTAACGTAGGTTCAACTCTACACAAGGATGAAGGAAATAACGGCCGTCCGCCTCACAAACCATCATATCAATACCGAAATAGCCCTCATAGAAAGGAGCCAAATATTCCGATAAAATCGACAATAATGCCGTGCGCATCGTCTGCAAAAGAGGGTTAGGAAGCCAAGCGGAGAGTTTCTGCTCTATCCGCTCGTCCGAAGCCAAAAGGTTTCCTCGATAAGTGCCCGATTCATCGGTTTGGAAATAGGAGTAGCCCACGAATGAAAGTTGCGATTGCTCCACGCAAAACTCCATGGCAAAATCCTGAACTTTAGCATATTGAGGCTCACACACTACCGATCCTTGGCGTTTCAAGACATGGTTGCTCCACAAAGCCGCCTTCTCCGACCACCCGTCACGCAACCACAACAAACCCTTGCCACTACCCGACCAAGGCGATTTCAGCAAGCAAGCAGAACCGAACGAAGCAACCGCCGAGGAGAGTTCCTGCAAAGATTCCGCCACAACAGGAATCTTCACGGAGGCATCCAAAACTCCTCGCACCCGAAGCTGCTCCAAAACAAAGACCGCAAATTGGCGGCCTGACAACCTACGATATACGGAGAGATCAGGAGAGGATAGATTTCCTTCCGAGAGAGGCTCCAAACGTTCAAGCAAGGCCGGGCTCCATCCCCATGGACGGAACACGTCACCCGATTGGAAACGATAGGCTTCTTGGGAGACCCATTTCGCCTTCACCGACAAGCAATCCAAAACCTCCTTCTGGAAATCGGCTGGGATTTCCGTTTGAGTGAGCACGCAACTTTCCGAGTTTTCCTTCGCATACCACAAAGGGAGAAGAGCCATATCCGCAGCCAAGCGTCGTGCCGCCTTGGGCGCATCATAACGCTTCTTGCCGTGGGCAATCGCCAAATCATTTTCCGGATTAAACAAATATATATTTCGCATCCTTTCCGTATCCTAGTTACAAAACAAAAATAGGCAAAACGAACCATTCAGCAAGGAAACGACAGAAAAAAAGGCCATCCGAATCATCGGACGGCCCTTTTCTTATTGAACCACTTCAGAAATTATTCCTTAGTAACCAACTTTTGGTAAACGATGTTGAACTCAACACGACGGTTCTCAGCCTTACCAGCCTTAGTCTTGTTGTCTGCAACTGGCTTGTCTTGACCGAAACCTTGAGCTGTCATACGACCAGCGTCGATACCCTTCTTAACCATGTACTCCTTAACGGCGTTAGCACGATCCTCAGAAAGTTTTTGGTTCTTCTCTGGCTTACCTACGTTATCAGTGTGACCAGCGATCTCCAACTTAATGTTAGGGTGGTTGTTCATGATTTCAACGATCTTGTCGAGGATTGGGTTAGAAGCCTTCTTGATAGTAGCCTTACCAGTCTCGAATTGGATACCGTGAACAGCTTGCTTGAAGGTTCTCAACTCCTCTTCCTTCATCTTAGGGCAACCGTTGTTCTCAGCGACACCAGCTTCCTTAGGACAAGCATCCTTATAGTCAGCGATTCCGTCACCGTCAGTATCGATCTCACAACCGTTAGCGTCTACATAACCCTTAGCCTCAGCAGGAGTACCAGGGCACTTATCCAAGTAGTCAGCAACACCGTCACCGTCTGAATCAACTGGACAACCCTTCTCGTCTACTTGAACACCTTCTGGAGTCTCAGCACATTGATCCAAGTAATCTGCTACACCATCCTTATCTGAGTCAATTGGACAACCGTTCTCGTCAACTTTAGCTTCAGCAGGAGTGTCAGGGCACTTATCCAACTTGTCGATTACACCATCCTTATCCTTATCGCTTGGCTTGAATGCGAAGCTATAAGTAAGACCGAGGCTGTGGAGCAATTGTTGGTCGTTGTAGTCACCGCACTCACGGCTATCCAAATCATCGCTTGTACCGTAGCCATAGCCACAAGTATAACGCAAGCCCCAGTGCTCAGAAAGAGCAACGTCGCAACCCAAACCTACCGTAGGGACGATATCATTGCCATCCTTGCACAAGTTGTCACCGCTACCAGCCTTTGACAATTGTCTGAAACCAACACCAGCGTAGATGAATGGACGCCAAGCGTAGTCCTCAGAAAGGATCTTATACTTTGCAGTCAAGTCTGCATACAACATATTTGCTTTGAACTCTTGAGCCAAAGTAGATGACTGAGCGTTAAGATCCTCACTTCCGTAACGACCATAAGCTACATAAAGAGATGCGTCGAAATGTTTGTTCAAATAACGGGATAAAGACAATGCACCCATTGCGTTGAACTTTTGAGTAACATCAAAGAAATTGTTACCCAAGTCTCCATTGTACTCTGACTTTACGCCATAAAGACCTACGGTCCATGGGTATTCCTCAGTTTGCGCAGCTGCCGACAAAGAAAGCAATGCTGTACCGATTAGAACTATTTTCTTCATTTTAGTTGTTAAAAATTATTAATAATATAAATTTGTATTCCATACATCTCTTGAATAACCGCCATAGCCGTTAAGCAAGTTTTACAAAAAGTGTTATTTCTTTTTGATATTTTTCACAAATATAATACCAAAGCACGAAAAAAAAGATTTTCTACAAAAAAAATAACACTATTTAAACAAAAAAAATCACCTTGTCAAATTCAATCCTTCCTTAGCGGAAGAGCTATTTGGCTGAATCAGCAGAGCTTGTTCAAAAAGCGATCGCGACTTCACCATTTCCTTCAAATAATAGGAATTCCATGCCGACAAAATAACAACATCGTAATCAAATGGATACAAGTTGCACATCCTGTCAAAATAGGAAGCAGCCACCTTATAATTGCCCATGTTATAAAACATCAAGCCTCGATAGTAGTTCGCTTTGTAATTATTCGGATCCAATTTTAGAATGGCGTCATATTGCGCACCGACACTCGACCACGCCTTCAACTTGGCGGCCGGCAACACATATCCAAGTCTCGCCTCCACCGAAGCGGGCTTCAGGCTAATCGCCTTGGAGTAGTAGCCCAACGAAACTGTATATTGTCCAGCCTGGTAATAGAGCCACCCCAAACGAAGATTCACCGCATAGCTATTCTGCCTGCTACTCTCCAAGACAGCAGCAGCCTCCGCATATTGTCCATCGTTCTCCAACTGATAACTCTTGGAGAAGATAGAATAGATGTCACCCTGCGCCATTAGGGAGGCAGGGAACAACACCCATGCGAAAAGCATATACTTCAGAATGTCCATTTTACTCCTAAAAAAAGATTATTACCATATATCGCATAATGCTCTATCTCTATGGTATCGACGGTCGGGGCATAATAGACGGAGGATTCACTTTGTGTGAACCTGTATAACAAACTCACGCCCAAATGCTCAGACACCGGGAAGATCCAATTGGAGACGACACGGTAGGCTGTCTTGGGCTGCAAGGCATAAACCACGCCCAAACTCCGATCTGCATGACCGTTCATATTGCCCACCAATCCGCCGACTTCCCACCAAAGCCAGTTCGCCACCTTGAAGCCGAGCAAGCCCTCTGCCACAACGTCATTGTCCGTCCGCTCACGCATCAAGTAGGAAGCCCGCAAAAGCGAATAGAGATCCAAATTCCCCTTCGGATACCAAAGCCACTGCGCACTTGCCTTCCAAACATCGATCACACCATTCCTCAGATAGGTCAAAGCTGCCGAATACTCCGAATGGCGATAGGTCTTGGCTATGTCCAAATCGAAAGCATAACTAACGACATGGCTCTCCACCTTCTCGAACTTATAGGCGTAAGAGTCGCCGTACAACCAGGGCATAGTCCACCAGCCCCCGCCCCACCACATCGGCGTGTAGTAACCGCCGTAGCCGTATCCATACATACTATTGGCATACGTAGGGATCGAAGTGGGATGATAGGGATAATAAGGATAGGTTGGATTACCGCCCCACGTTTGTTGACGAAGGTAATTCGACCCATTATTGGTTTCTCCCGTTCCCCAAGGCCAATACGGATTGACATTAGGATTGGTGTTGGTATTGGAGGTCGTCGTATCGTACAACACCTGATAATATTGGCTGGTCACATACGAGACATAGGCGGCTGGCGTCACCGTCCAACCCTTTCCTAAGTGGATGGGAGCCTCCAACGTATATGCAATATTCTTCGTGGATATATTCCCGCTGAATATGTTCGTTGAGACCGAATCCACTCGCTGACAAGCCTCTGAATAGGTGTACGAAACAGCATGCGTAGCACTGAGCCAATCCGAGACATCATGACTCAACTGCGCCGAATAAGACTGCCCGAGATGCGGCGTCGCCACCTCCTTGTAATAGACGACATCCGGAACCTCATAGTCCGACTCGACACTCCCCAAGATTCCCCCTTCCACATAGGCGGAAGTCAACATTTTCGGCTTTTGCAATTGGTAGGCCGAACGGGACTCCGGAGAGAGTGCGTAATAGAATTGACGCGCCTCAAAGTCTCGATTCATATAGAGATAGGAGAAATAGAGCGTCTCCTGCAAGACCCAGTCCCAACGGTTCAGCTCATACGCCTTCTCCAAGTAATGAATCGCATTAGCGTAATCTTTCTTACCGAACATTGCTATGCCTTGTTGCTTATACCCCTGAAAGGCAACGCTGTCTTCTCCCGACAAGTGGAAAGTTTCCATCTCCACGGAAAACGCAGGGAAGAAAAAACAAGCATTCAATATCAACAATAAGAAATGTCGCATCTAAAAACAATTAGTCACATCCCACAAAGTAACATTTTTTTCACTTCATAAACAAAATTTTCCAGAAGTTGTTTTCCTCCTCCACCTTTATCTCAAGGATGCCTTGCTTCCTAAATACCGTCTCATAACGAGCCGTCGACAAGGCCCGCCCGAAGAGATGGACGGAGCACCTCGATTGAACGGAACCGCCCTCCACAGAGACCTCGTAAGGCATCTTCACAAAAAGATGGATCGGAGAGAGGAAATCCTGCAAAAGTTTCAAAACGCCCCTCTTCATCACCGCCAACGGCATCGAATCGACAAAGGAGCCACTCCGTATGAACGGCACATGATAGTTCGAAAGGAAGAAATGGTACAACGCACATTGTCGTCCTCCCTCATAACGAAGGAATCGGAAACTGCGTCCGTCATGGACAAACCACGCTTGTGCCTTGCTTCTCTCCTCGGAAAAATAGATTCCGCCAAAATCATCCGATTTCACCGACCATTTTTCCTCTCCGTACAAGTCAGAAACGACCTTGACCTCATCACCCAAATGGAAAGAATAGCAGAAAGGTAGCGAATCGTCCAACTGGATGTTCGAAACCAGCTCACCCTTCTTCGGTTGTCCCAAAAGTTCCAATTGGCCCTCCTTCATATAGGCACTAATCCGATAGTCGAGCGTAGGGACACCCATCTGGGGCACAGACTGGAATTGGAAATGCAAATGAGGGAACGGCGAGTAGCCCGAATTACCACACAACGCTAAAATTTCGCCCTTCTCCACCCCATCACCCACTTTGTGGACAATAGAGCCCTTCTCCAAATGGCAGACAGCCGAATACAAGCCATCGGCATGTTTCAAGACCACATAGTTGCCCCAATTTTGGATGGCATTCACCTCGCCCAAGCGATTATCTTCAATTCCATCCTGAAGCGCGACCACCACACCCGCAGCGGCTGCCACAACAGGCTTACGGTAACAATAATAGTCCGTCAGCAGATCCCCAACGGCCCGATACTGGGAGTTTCGCTCATCCTCCAAGACAAAATCCCACGCATGGCTCCACACGCCCTTATGCGTATGCTCTCCTTGTATGCCTTGATAGACGCGCCAAGTCCCCATGAAAGGAAGTCCTATGTTAAACGGATATGAGTCGAACTGCCATGTTTTGCCCTGCTCATAATAGTAGAGCGTCGATTCGGGATTCCTTCCCCGATAGTATACCAAAGTGGGAGAACTCCCCTGCTTCCTTCTGCCCAAAACAGCGAGGAACAAAAGCGTTAGGATACAGAACGGGAAAGAGAAGGAGGGCAAGAAGAAAAAAGAGAAAAAGCGCGACGAAGCCACGATAACCACATACTGAACAGGAATCAACAGCAACGCCCATACATAGGAACTCTTCGATGGAATGAGATAATAACAACCGACAGCCATCGTGGTCAATATGAAATTGAATCCATAAAAAAGGTAGGGTATGCCATAGACCTCAAAATCAAACATCCCATACAACAGATAGGCAAAAGCGAATCCGAGGAGGGAAAAGCTGCCAAAGATACGCGAGAAGCAAAGCAGGAGCACAAAAAGCACCACTCCGCAACATACGTTCGGTTGGAAAAGAATCAATCCCAAGCTCTTGAAAAAGAGTATAAAAAAGGACGGAAGAAACGACCACGCCCCATCGGACAGGAACGGAAGGAATGCGAGCACTCCAGTCGATTCACCCTCCATAAACGTCACATAATCCACGATTTCGCCCTTTTGCTGGATCATCAAAAGAAGCGTCCACAAACAGAAAAGAAAGGGAAATGCCAAAAAAGGAAGACGTAACCGATTGCACAATGCCTCCATGCCGACGGACAAGAGGAACGAAAAAAAGGAGACCGCAAATAGAAGCAGCCAATTGAAAGGAGCAAAGAGCCCTACTGCCAAGCCTACGAAAACCGAATTAAAGCCATAAAGTCCCGAGGCCACCCCCTGTCTATCCTTCAAAAGGAAGAGCGCCATCAGATTGGCGACAAGACAGCTCAAAAATCCGCAAAGTCCTTGAACCGGATATAAGAAAGAGACAAGCATCACCCCCCATCCGAACCATAGACTTTGGGAAAAGAATATGGAAGCGTAACTCAAAACGACTCCTTTGTAGAAGGGAATCAGATATGATTGCCGAATATCCTTCATACGCATGGGCAAAGAGGCTGAGGAAGAGCCTTACTTTTTCTTATATACCTCAGCAGGCAAGCCTTCTCCTTTTTCGTTGATATAATAACGGCGACCCTCATAGATGGCAACCGCCATTCCGTCTGTCATCAAGGAACCACACTCCTCGCAGACGAAAGGTACCAAAACCTTCATGTCCTTCATACGGCAGAGACCATACTTTCCCTCCGTATTACGGAACCACATATAGTCGAGCGACTCCTGCTCCTGCTTCTTGGAGGCACAAGAATCGACAAACGGGTCAAAAGTCAAGACTTCGCCTTTCAACTGCTTTCCTCCACTGGTATAGAACTTAAACTTATCTTTCGTGTGATTGACATCTGCTGGATCATACTCAATGAAGACCTTGACATGTCCGCTATGGTGGAACTGCACTGCCGCATATTCAAGAGGTATGACCGTCTTTCCCTTCATGTTGACCAAACCATATTTTCCATCATTTCCCACGATGAACAATGACTCCTCCTTGCCTTGGTCAAGGAAAGCGAACTCATCGAAAGGTCCAGCCAAACGCTTTCCGCTCGTAGACTTGAACGTCCACTTGTTGTTCTTATACTGCCAACACAAGTCATCCGTCACTTTCAGGATATGCACTTCCTTTCCGTTCTTGTTCAACATCTTCAGCGGAATATTACGTCCCTCTGCACCCTTGCTGACAACGACATATTTGTTCTTCCAATAACAGAACTCCGTAGAAGGCTTCAGAGCCACCTTCTTACCGTCAGAATTGTAGATATAGGAGAGCGAGTCGGACTTATCCATCGCCACAAAGAAGTTGACGTCGTTGTTCCAGAAAGAACAAGAATCAATATACTCCCTGTAAGGCAAAATATCACGGAACGTGCTACCGTCGAAAACAGAGTAGAGAGCCTGACGATACACCTTAAGGTATTGATCCTGAATCTGTACTGGAGCCTTATCATAGATATACTCCGTTTCCTGACCATTTTTTGAAGAGCGGATAGCCCACTTGCCCTCGGCATTCTTCAGAGCGAACATACACTCCGAATTAGGCATTCCGTAAAAGACATAATCGGACTCATCATAATTATTAGGCAACACCATCTGAAAGTTCTTGCCATAACAACCGTGCTTTCCTGCTTTATTGACCACGCGGGCAAAATTGTCCTCCAACACGATAGAGGCATACTGTGTCGAATCCAAAAGGAACTCACCCTTCGAATTCAACAAGATGGACTTGCCGTTCTTAATCAAATTTATATAATCGGAAGAAAATGTTATTGTATCGAACATCACAGGATAGGCAAAATCCCCTTTTCTATCAATCAAACCATAACGCCCTACCGCATTCTTAACCGGTGCAAACTCACCAGCGAATGGGTAAATCGTATAGCCACTAACATTCATGTTCAATTGCTCCAACTGCTTTTTTGATATTGCCTGCGAACTTGCCCAACAACTCATCATCAATAAGATAATCGCACCAATGTTCTTCATATTCCTATTTTTTTGTCCATCCAACGAATTATATAAATCATAAACAAATCGCAACTCTCTCTATCTCTGCGATTTAGATATCAAATATATCTTTCTATTTTTCCACCAACTTGTAATTTTCATGGATACGCTCTTAGAAAGGTATGCAAAAATAGCCTTTTTTTCGAAATCTGAAAATCAAATGCAAAATAGATGACATTTTTCATGCCATATTTTATTTTTTTTCGTCCAAAAAACAACTTCCCCACACCAAAGTGCGGGGTAAAGGGGATGCCGTATTTCCAACACCCAAATTGACTCAAAAAGTGTACCAACCTATTTTATAGGCATTTCTTTTCCCTTCACATCCTGCAACGTCTCCGCATTCCGCAAGAGAGAGACGGATCCCTTCCTATCGACCAAGACCACATTCGGACGGAGTGTGATAAACTGCATCCATTGGGTCACGTTATAGGCACCCACATTGTGGATGACAAGGTGATCGCCACGATTCAGCAAAGGCAGGCAGACATATTCTCGAATCATATCAATATTCATGCACAGAGGACCGAACAACGTAACATCCTCAAAATATTTGGAATAGGGTTGCGCTGGAGAGATCTTATGGTCATACCAGAAAGAGGTGAAGAGCAAATTGACTCCGGCGTCAATCACCGTATAGCGCCGCCCCGCCGCCGACCGTTTGTTGGAAAGCACGGTGGAAAGCAGATAGCCGGCGTCGTCTACCAATGCCCTACCCGTCTCCAAGACCAACATCGGAAGTTCGGAAGCCTTCATCGGAACTTTATAGATGGCCGAAGTGATCGCCTCCGCATAATCGTCAAACGAAGGAGAGATGTCCGGACCACCCAAATAGGAAGCCTTCAACGTATTGTGGGAGGCAAAACCGCCCCCTAAATCAATGTACTCCAACCGAACGTTCAACTCCTGCGAAACCCTCAACGCCAAACGAGCCATCTTCTCTGCCGCCATGGCATAAGCCTTGGTGGTGAGGATAAAGGTACCGATATGGCAATGGAGTCCCTTCAAATCGAACTTACCCATCCGCTCCATCTTGCAGAGCGTCTCCCAAGCCTGACCGTTCTCGTAGTTGAAGCCGAAGCGATCCCACTGTTGCGACAGGCCGGCATCCAGATTCACACGCAGAGCCACCTTCGGCCGCTCCCCGCACTCATCCGCCACCTCCGACAGGAGATAGAGCTCGTCAAGATTATCTATATGGATAAACGCACCTTTCTGGACCGCCTTCAGCAAATCTGCCTTCGATTTGGAAGGACCGTTGAACAAGATTTGCGAACCGGGCACCCCATTCTGCAAGGCTTTATCGAATTCAAAACCGGAAACCACCTCCGCCCAAGAACCTTCGTCGTGGAAAAGTTGGCAGATTCCATCCAGATAGTTCGTCTTGTAGGACCAAGCGAACTGGACATTCGGATAACGAGTGGAAAAAGCACGCTTTGCCGACTGGATGTTCGAGCGCAACTTCTCTTCCGAAAAGACGAACAAAGGAGATCCATACTCCCGCATCAAACGCTCGATAGGCACCCCGTCAATATCCAAGACCGGCGAAAGATAGGCATCCGTACCCACCTTCCCCGGCAACATCGCCTTTATCGGCTTAATCAAAGGTCTTTCGTATCTTCGCTTTTCCATACTCTACTCTCGATTATGTTTCTCTCCCGCGACGGAGAACTCGGCAAATTCGGTCTGATCCACCACCATATCCCAAGAATATCGGATGAACATCTTCCCCACCTTGTAGTCCAAGCAAGGCTCCACCGACTGACCCAAGGAGCAATGGACCATCATCTCCGGAATATTCACCCCGGCCGCCGTGGACAAATAGACCCATGCAGGTATACGAGGATTGATCTCCAAGATATACATGTCGCCATTCCTCGCTTTTATAATCTCCATTTCAAAAGCACCACGCCATCTGCCTGCAGCGACAAACTTCTCCGCCAAACCGACAATCGTAGCGTCCTTGATGGTGACTCCCGCCCAAGCCTTGCCTTTGTCCGTTATATACTGCTTGCGCATCGGAACCGCCGCCAAAAGACGACCCTCGCCGTCGCAACATCCAATCAGGTTGAACTCCGTGCCTTCCACATACTCCTGCACGATGGCCGGAAGTCCCCACGAGGAGACGAGACGGGAAAAAATCGAGGAGAATTGCTCCTTGTCCCGCACGACATACGCCTCATAGAACTTGCCCTTCAAAACCACCGGAAAGTCCCATTTCTCCTTGAAAAACTCCTCCGGAGAGGTGCAATTGAAAGAGCGTGGCACCTTTAAGCCACAGGAAGCGCCCAAATCGGCCAAATTATACTTCTGCCGCGCCTCGAACTGTTCATACGAAGGGAGAAACAAATGGATTCCCATACGCAACAAGTCGGGCTTCAACTTGATATACGAAAAGAGTTCCGCATCGAAATTGGGAATGATGACATCCACCCGCTCCTTCTCCTGAATCTCCTTCAAGCGAACCAGAAGAACATCCGTTCCCGCACTTGGGTAAGGAACTTGGTAGCAGACATCGACGAGGTCCTTCATGTAGGCCCCCGGCTCCAACATCTCATAGCATAACCCCACAATGCGACAACCAAAGGATTGAGCTTCCCGCAAACTGCGGACAACAGGAACGCCCGGTCCCGGATTGTCCACCGCATTCAAGCCCGTAACGGCAATCGTATAGAAAGGTTCACTCATTCGTCAACATATCATATTGGTGCAACATATCCAAAAAATCATCCAAATCGCAAAGGAAGGCCGATTGGGAGACCTCATAACGCGAGGTGATCTCCTCGACAATCTCCTCCCGACGCTTGCCGTCCTGAAGCATCCGTATCACCTCAATAGCTGTAGGGTTCAAGGAAAAACTCTCCCCCGTCTGAGGATTGAAAACATATCCAGACTGACTTATTGCTATGTCGCTATTAACCTTCATACATCTACGTTCATTAAGCAAATCCGAAAGAAAGCCCCCGAAACGATTCGTTCCGACAAGGAAATCATCCCCGAAAAGATACTTCCTCCGCATTTTTACAAATATACACCACAAATTGGATAAGTGAAACAGATTTCAACAAATAGAGCCTTATTGGGGGACAAATGGGCAATAGGAAAGGATGAAAAGCAAAAGAAGGTAATTGAAAAAATTAAGATTTTCGAATCGGCATTTGGGGATCGGAAAACAAATCATCCATTTATTTCATTGATTAACAATCAAATAATAAAAATTTAAGCGACAAATCAAAAAGCGAGGCTTCCCATTTATGAAAATCCATCTTTATTGTATACATTTGCCTTAATCTAAAATAACAGACGATGAACACGAAAAGAAAAACACTATTCTCTTTCTCTGCATGGTTGGCCATCGCCTTGCTCTTATGCGGTTGCTCGCAAAAAGAGAAGAAGAACGTTGCCAATCCCATTCAATTTCAAACTTATACCTTACAGAAAGAGTTTGAGGGAGATTCCATCATTCCCCCAATATCCGTCAATTTACGGGTAGAATATCCTACCCAATATCCGAACAATACCATTCTAAAGAAAATCCAATTGTCCGTCCTACGGTCCG
>JAFZKQ010000085.1 GCA_017553575.1 Paludibacteraceae bacterium | reverse complement strand
CATCGGAGCTCCCCAAACAACCTTAGACTGGGAAGAAGTCCATCCAGCATCCCATCCATCTGGTTTCTCTTCTACCTGACAATAAATAGCACCAGACTGAGCCGGCGCACTTCTCATATTCATAGGCCTTGCGTTGCTAATCGTCGTCAAATTCTCACAACGGTAGAACACCCCACATCCCATAGAAGTGACGGAACTAGGAATTGTAACAGACGTCAGACTCTCGCAAGCTTCAAATGCAAAGTCACCAATCGATGTGACTGAATTTGGAATAACAATCGACTCTAAGCTTGTACACTCAAGGAAAGCGTATGGCATGATATGTTCAATCGAATTTGGAAGAGTGATGGATGAAAGACTAGGGCAATATGCGAAAGCTTCTTCTCCAATAGTCTTTACACCGGTAGGAATGGTGACAGATGTCAGTTTCCCACAATTTCTGAATGTACAACTACTGATGGTTGTAAGAGAGTCAGAGAGGATGACAGATGTAAGGCTATCATTATAAGACAATGCGTGTATGCCAACGGAAGTGACAGAATTAGGCATCTCAAACGAAGTTAAACCAGTAGCAGCCAATGCATATACACCAATCTCTGTGACAGATGATGGTATCACAATAGAAGTGAGTTTCTTGCAACCATGAAATGCATTCTGAGGAATCTTTGTTATCGAATTAGGTATAGTGACAGACGTTAGATTGGTGCAGTTGTCAAATACACCTCTATCCCCAAGTGCCATTTTAGCTTCAGCGTCACCATACACAACACCGCCCCTTTCATCTCCAAGTGATGTGACTGACTCAGGAATAACCACACTCTTCAGATTGGTACAATTATAGAATGAACCCATTGCAATATATGTAACAGACGATGGAATATCTATAGATACCATTTTTTTACCCATAAACGCCAACTGATTAATCCTCGTAACAGAATCTGGTATAATGACATTTGCATCTTCTCCTATATAACGTGCTATCTTCTTATTTTCCTCGTCGGCATAGATGAAGTCGCCAATCTGGCTTTTCCCCTTAAAATAGGCTCCCCACGGACAATGGTCTAAATCTCCATTATATAAAACCACCTCCACTCCTTTGAATGCACCTTCACCTATAGAGGCTACACTATCAGGAACTTCCCATACCTTTTTCTTGGATTCGGAAATCTGAAATGCGTACATTCCAATTGTATCAACCGATTGAGGTATTTCTATCTCTGTTATATTCTTACACTGATAAAAAGCGCCATCTCCAATCGTAATTAGTGAATCAGACAACTCAACCTTCGTCAAATTTCCACAATTGGCGAATGCCGCAGTCTCTATCTTTCTCACACTATCAGACATAGAGACAGATTGGATGGATAAGTTTTTTTCAAATGCTCTTGCTCCGATGGTGACAACCGTCTCTGGGATTGTAACATCACTCTCTGTTCCAATATACAACACCAACTTCTTTTTCGTCTCGTCCTCATAAATGAAATCACCGTCAATAACTTCTTCGTGGTAGCGCTTCACAGCACCCCATGTACGCATGTCTTCTGCTCCTTCGCCCTCATATATAAGCACATTCACCCCGCTGAAGGCATCATCGCCAATCGAGTCAACGGAGTTAGGAATATAAAGCGTTGTCAATCCTTTGTCATTCAGAAAGACACCTTTTCCCAATGAGTTGACACTATTCGGAACGCTCACAGATGTTAGACTTGTACAGTTAAAGAACAAACTATCTTCAAGGACTTCCACAGAATTAGGTATCTGAACGGATGTCAGCGCAACACATCCGCTGAATGCTTTTTTACCTATGCTTGCAACCGAAGAAGGTAGTGTAATGGATGTTAGACTATCACAACCGCAAAAAGCATTCTCCCCAATATTCGTAATCGTGTTAGGGATGGAAACGGAAGTCAATCGTTTACAATCCTTAAATATAGATGATCCGATAGAGGTAACAGAAGACGGTATGACAACGGATGTCAACTCATCATATCCCATGAATGAGCTATCCTTAATGGCTTCTACATGTTCTGGGATGACTAATTCCGTACTCGTCCCGATGTAGCCGATCAAAGTCTTCTTAGATGCATCGCTATAGACAAAATCTCCATCAACAACATCTCCTCTAATAATTCTCTTCGCACCCCAAGGGCCACCCTCTACAGGTCCATTGTAAACAAGAGTTCCTACATTCCCATAATTATTAGATTTGCCAAATGGATCATCATTGCCGAACCAAGTGACCGAATTGGGGATCTGCAAATAATACAACTTTTCACATCCGGCGAATGCCTCTTCTCGAATATATGTAAGCGAATTGGGCAAATCGATGCGAGAAAGGTTGGCGCACCCTTCAAACGCGTTTTGGTCAATTCCCTCAAGAGTATTGGGAAGACTCACTTGTTCCAAACTTACACATCCTTTAAACACTTCGGAATATATGGAAGTGAGAGACTCTGGTAATGTAATGGATTTAAGACTCTCACAATTCCTAAATGCATTCCATTCAATCAATGTGTCTCCTTCGGGAATATTAATAGAGGTCAATGCATTACATCCTTCAAAAGCATTAGTTTTTATCGAAGTGACTGTGTTGGGTATACGAACAGATGTTATTTTTTTACAACCAGAAAAGCCCACTCCTCCTATTGAGGTAACGGTATATTTCTGTCCTTCATATTCCACCTCACTGGGAAGAATTATGTCGCCATATAATTCAGCATCGGTATTAGCTCTTATCGCTACAGTGAGTCCTTCCGAATCTGTGATTTCATATCTAAAATCCCCTTTTTTGAATCGAACAGGATCATCCTGCGACATAACATCAAAAGAAGGATAAATAAGGCACCCTAAAAAAAGAGGGACCTGACACCATCTTGCTATTGCACGTTTCATGTTGTAAATTTTTAATTAACATTTTATCCCAAAGATAGATATCACAAATTGGAACGACAAATTATATCCAATTTTTTTTTGATTACAATCAAGAAATTAAATTCTCTGTTCTGTAGATCCTCTTTACCTTCGTTGTTGCGGCAATAAAGAATTCCACACCCATCACAACCGCATTCTAAAGCGCATCACCAATCATAAGACTAGCGAAGAGACCGAGGAACTGGTGGCAGAGAACAACGCCATCATGATGTATAACCCGATGCTAAATGATTTGTTAAAGAACACTGCCCAAAGGTAGGCGAATACTACCCCCCCAAAAAAGATGGAGAGGGGTAAGGAATAAAAGGTGATTGGGGTTCTATTACGCAAAAATGAAAAATTTTCATTTTTGCGTAATAAAAAAAGGAGAATTTCATTATATAAGCCTTGGATTCATGTTCTTACTCAACTAGGATCAGACATCTGAAGCCTAAATTTCACTCGTTTGACGAAGCATCAAAACATCTTAATATCCCAAAATCAATGATTTTATAATCACACCACTTAAAATGAAACAACTCTAGACATTCTATTTACCATTAGCTAAAGAACACTACCCCACAGTAGGCGAAAACTACCCCAAAAAATGGGGATGGGTTGGGAATAAATGGTGGCCGGGGTTCTATTACGCAAAAATGGGAAAAAATCATTTTTGCGTAATAGGCACAAGCCTTAAATTTAATAGCCATCGGCTAATGTCAACTATAACAACACCTTCATATTGGTATTCGTCGTGGCGTGTGCGAGCAATAATCATTTTGGGATACGCATCATTTATCTTCAGCAGGGGGATAACCTCCCTTTCAAATGTCTCCGCCCTTGATATGTCATCCGACACTTGAATATATATTTTCTCATTTTGCGTCATTGCCACAAAATCTATTTCCTTTTTATATAAAACTCCCACATAGATTTCATACCCTCTCCGCAATAATTCTATGGCCACGATATTTTCCATCACATGGCCATAATCCATATTTTTTGTTCCTAATCTAGCATATCGGAAAGCATGGTCGGAGAGATAAAATTTATCTTCTGTATTTAGATATTTCTTCCCTTTGATGTCATATCTACGGATTCTGTAGAATGCGAATGCCTTTGTCAAATATTCGATGTATGTCCCGACTGTTTTGTCATTCTCATTACCCTTCCCTGTCGGAATCATATTTGCAATATTTCTTACCGATGTTAAGTTTCCGACATTATCCATCATATAATCTATCAAAGAGTACAGCAATGTTTTGTTCCTAACATTGTATTTTGTCTCGATATCCCTAACCACCAATGCGTTAAACACATCGTCATTGAGATACTGATACTTGTCTTTTCTATTCTTGTACAAGTATGAACCAGCCATGCCTCCCTCTAACATGTAGTTGTCGAAAGATTCGTCAATGTTTGTGCCATTGAAATATTCTTGGTATTCTTGGAATGAAAACGGGTATACCTTCACTTCGTATGTTCTTCCTGTAAATAAAGTAGCGAGGTCACTGCTTAACAGAAATGCATTTGAGCCAGTTATAAAGATATCGTATTTTTCCGATGCGTTCAGGCTATTAATTGACTTTTCAAACCCCTCACACATTTGAACTTCATCTATCAGCAATATGTTGCTTACGCCTTCTTTCCATTGTCCTTCTATGTAATTATACAAAGCATGGTATTCCTTAAGGGATTCATATTCAAGAAGATTAAAATTTATATGGATAATGTTGCATCGAGGGTCATTGTCAAGTAATTGTTGAATTAAAGCAGTCATCAATTTAGACTTTCCACTTCTTCGCACTCCTGTTATGACCTTTATGTCAGGAGTTCCCATAACATCCATAAGATTTTGCAAATATTGTTTTCGTTGTATCAGTTTCATATCACCCTCCTTTATTACGCAAAAATAAAAAAAAATCAATTTTGCGTAACAGGGATGTGCTGATTAATTGAACAAATCATCAAATACTACGTTTTATTCTTATACACATAATATCTAAAAGAAACGAAGAGGTTATTCAGTAAAACAATAGCGAAATCGTTGGCTTGTAAATTAAAGCCCTAAATGTGGCTTGATATTTAAACGGCATATCATTCTTCTATTACACAAAAAAGGATAGCTGTTGTGTAACAACAAATGGGGAAAAGAAAGAAATAAGAACATCTATACTGTTTGGTTCATTTATAATGAAAGCCAAAACATTCACAACCTCCGTTCTATAAGACACTAAGCTTTTTCATTATACGAAAGGCTTCTGAGTAACCTGTAGGAGATATTCTATACTTGTTTTTCCCATTTACCTTTTTTGTTTCGTAATATAGATGATGTGATTGGTTAAAATATCTACTTATGTTGTCTTTCTTTTTATCGATATTTTTAAATGTGAGTTTTATCTGTTTCGAAATCTCCGTCGTTGTAAATAATGTGGTTTCATCCTTTTGATATTCTAATGCCAATGTGATTAATATTGCTTTCTCTAAAGACAAATCTTTTAAATTAAATATTTTATTTTCATCATAAGGCTTTTCTTCCTCAAAATTGTCATGTAAAAAAAGTTGTCTGAAGTTTATTTGAAATTCAGATATATTATTCATGTTGTTGTCAAAAATATGCACATTTTTCATCTTGGATATTTCTTGAACTCCTATAGCATTTTGGATGTTGTCTATTTCTTTAAATCTTTCAGATGTATACTTTTCATTGTCCCTATGTCTGCAAATCCATCTTTCGCATCGTGTTTCAAAATCCGCACGAAAAAAAATTACATGTATCCTCTGAGAAGGGAATTCATTAATAAACTTTTCTACTTCTGCATTGGATCTAAATCCTGTGATAATAAATTTATCATATATATTATTTGTTTGCATGTACTCCAAAAGTTGGTCAACGACATAATTGGGATTAACTCCCAACACTGCTTTTGCAAACAAATTTTTGTCAATAAAAGAATTAGTTCCGTGCGTTTCTAAATAATGCAACGTCATGAAATCGCTAGCTTCTATGTGATAATAGTCAAATTTATCAACCAAATATTTGCCAATTGTTGACTTCCCAGAACATGTCTGTCCACAAACAATGAAGATGGTATAGTATTGAATTTTAGGATTTATCTTTTGTTTTTTATGTAACTTAACTATCTGGTCATTTGCACTAAGATACGATAGCATCTCCTCAAAAGCACCTTTCCTAAAATCTCCTTCATTTGCATCCTCAATTCTCAACCTGCTTATTGGAACATTAAATCCAGAAGGAACAAACCATTTATTAAATGAACCATTATCCAACCATGGGTATAGTATATTAGTTTCAAATGGTTCTTCTTTTTCAACAATATGTCCATATGATGTGCTTTTGAATATTCGATATTTTT
Organism: Paludibacteraceae bacterium; assembly: GCA_017553575.1. GTDB lineage: Bacteria > Bacteroidota > Bacteroidia > Bacteroidales > Paludibacteraceae > RGIG10190. Next base: position 32,962 of record JAFZKQ010000085.1, on the reverse strand, counting down.
CCTGTGTATTTACTCTTTCTCTCAACTCGTCAGTTAAAAACAGAACAATATGAGAAGAAACACTAACCTTTCTATTATTCCCCCTTTTCCTAAGTTCTTTATCTAATGAATCAAAAGAATTCTCCATCATCCAATATTTTATATCCACGCCTGGCACTTCGTTTTTCTCATCACTTAGAGCATCTATTCTGACAGATGTATCTTCTATGAAAAACAAACGATCTCCGTAGTTGCAAACATTATTTTTCCATCTTTTCATAGCATCATCAAAACTTTCTTTTAAAAGTTCATCTCTATCATATATACGAGGTTCCTGATAGCCAACGCCATAAAACAATTTTTTATATTGTAATATATTTACATCATAATCTCTACATAAATACCTTGCATGAGCTAATTTTGTTTGATTTGACGTGATAAAAGTAATATCAATCATAATCTATAAATCTTTCTTTATTATTAAACGTTGTCTCATAACACAATAAATTACAATCAGACGATTGTAATCTATTTATAATCTGAGACATATTATCTCCCATAAAATACAAAAGAGGGCCTAAACTTGACATCCCAACACAATCTGCTCCAAATTCTTTTATTTTTCTTTCTAATTCTATGATCTCCCCTCCATATATATTGCGTTCTAATGATTTCCATCGTGTTTTTTGTATGGCATTAATAGAACTACAAAATACGTCATAATCTTTTTCTATAATAGAGGAAGTGACACCATATAATGATTCATACAGAATATTTTCCACATCACACCTTTCAATAGGACATTTTGTCCTGAAAAAATCAATTTCTTCCAGTTCAGTTTTATTCTTTATATGACAAGGAATACAAATGCCTATTTCCCAATTAGGTAGTTCGCATTGTTTTATTACCAATGGCCTATTTCCCCCTGTCCCGCTTTGGGATGAAGGCATGAGATTTCGACCATCATTTTTTATTCCAACGTCAAATATGTAGCCACCTGTAAAATATGTATTTATTCCTATTCCAGATGTTCCTCCTCTTTGGCTGTACTCGATTATGTTTTGACATGAATATTCTCTATCGTTCAATATAAATAAGGCTTCTATACAAGACAAAGAAATTGCGGTCGTCGTCCCTAATCCACAATGCGCTGGTGCACCACTTTCAATTTCACACTTTATTTGATTAGGGAAACCACACTTTTTTATAGTATTATTTATTACATCCTTAAGTTTCTTTGTTTCTTCAGAATTTAATGGCTTTTCCCTCCTGTCTAATATCTCGACATTTGCTGAGATTTCAAAAGAAATTTTTAAACATGGATTAGAGATGGAAAAACCTATTCCACCATTTATTCTATATCCATCATTATTCATTCCTATTAACGAGGAATGTATCCTTGGAAATGAATTTATTTTCAGCTTTTTATTCATTCTGTTGCCTTCTCCCATTCTTCATCAAAATATTTTATGTATTCTTTTGCTATTGGACTATTATTTCTAAGATGTAAGGCTGGGGTGTTTTTACTTTCCAATAAAGGGAATACGGGGCCAACAATACATGTATCATCGACGGAAAAAATACTATGGGAGGGAATATGGTCAAAAAAACGTAGCTCCAGATTTCTACGTACACCCTTAATGGATTGGACCTTTTTTATGACGATCTCCAAATCGCTTTGTTTATTGCTGTCAAGATATTTTTTCTGAGGCAATAACATCTTGACATTTACTCCCTTATCCAATATGCCAAATAATGTTTTTGCTTTGTCATCTGCATTAGGTGTGTTATCTGCAAAATCGTTAAAAAATCGTGTAGCAGTAACCCCCATAATTTTAATTTCTTTTGTGGCTTCTTTCATATATTTTGCATAAAATTCAGAGTCGTTTCTTCGATATAATATTTCTATTAATTTTAATTCACTAAGTTTTTCTGTTTGCTTATAATCTCGCCATGATATAATAAATTGTATTATGGCAACAAAAAGACCTGCGGCCAGACTGCCAGAAATGCTTGCTATTTTACCATTAGGTTCATTGCTACTTAACCATACAATGATTGACGCCAAGAATCCTACAAAAAGGACTATTAACGCTATTAAAGCTGCTGAAATTTTATAATTACTTTTAAATATATTCATTTTAATATCCAATTATTAAATATTCCCTATTTATAGTTTCATCTCTATTTTTTTTATTCAATGCATATTTATAGTGCCTATCATATACTTTTAATTGAGTTTTATACTTTAGTATTATTTTTGATAAATCATCAATGGTTGGATCTCCTCCATATTTGTATGACAAAATAATAACACTTTTTCTAAATTTTTTTATTAATCGCTCAAATAATTCTGATGCGTCACTGCCCGTGAAATAATTAGGAGCATAAGATTTTTGAATTCTTTTGTTTGGAGAATCACTTTCAATTATTTGTGGCCAAGAAGAATAATTGGCAATTCCTTCCAAAAAATGATAACATCCTAAGTAGTCTGCAGTTTCATTTCTTTCTCCTTTCCGCTTTATATAGGGAGGATCTAAATAGACTGCGTCATAATTCGTTTGTTTTATCGAGAACACATCACTGCATATTGTTCGACATTTTTTTCCTGAATCATATATCGATTTATTTATTTCGTTAACAAAATTTACAAAATGGACGGGAAAAGGTTTATCCCATGTTGATTTATTTCCAAAATTCCTTTTTACATTTCTTATTCGCATGTTTAAGTTTTTCCTATGAAAAAGATTGTAAGGCCTCTTGGCCATACAAGCTTGAAATAACGCATTATATGCAATTGCTTTTTTAAATCGTAATTCTTTCCCTTTATATATGTCAGACAAACTTTCAATATTATAAATAGCCATGTCCAACCAATTGTTTTCATCATTTAGGTAATATATGTCTTTAAATGTGTTTGATATAAATGAGAACTTAGCATTTTTAGGTTCAAGGATATGCTTTATATCATCTTCCGTTAGTAATACATTGTTGTTTTCTATTGTCGATTCTCCTATGATTTTGTTGAACTTGAAAATGTCATTATAAGTCACCTTTTTACCCATGTGTTTAAAGAGACAACTAACCATACCACTTCCACCAAAGGCATCAAGAACTGTTTCAAAGTTCAAGTCCTTTGTGCAATCATACAGCCAAGGTAGTATCTTCCTCTTACTTCCTTGGTATCTTGTAGTCTGAAATGTATTTATTATTTCTAAGACATCCACTGTTTTTGTATCTTGCGGTATATTAACAATATTATTAACCATATATAAAACAGTTCTTATACAATTCTAATTTTCCTATTTTTCTACAATGTTGATTTGAGCATTTAAAGCATTAGCAATTTTTGCCAAGATATCTAACCCAACAGAGTAATGCCCCTGTTCTATGCGACTCAAGTTGGATGCGTCTATTCCTGCTCGTAAAGCAAGCGTTTTGGCATCAATATTTTGCTTCCTCCTCAGTTCCCTGATCCTTGCGCCAATTCGCAGCCGCTCCGTATCTGCGTTTTGTTCGGGGATTAAATAAAGCATCATTTCATACCCGTCTCTATACAAATCACTATTGATATTTCTGACGGCCGTATTATAATCCGGACGTGGATTTGCATACATATTAAAACTAAACAAGAAAGACAGCAATCTAAGAAAATGATTGTCATCTGTCATTGCGTTTTGCATATAATTATGATTTGTCGAAAAACCAACCATATAAGTATTATCTGGCAAAGTCACTTTCACTTTGAAAGGATTAACAAAACTGACTTCTGCAACAGACTTTCCTGAAATTTTAGACTTCATATCTTTTTTTATTGCAAAAATATACTTTTACTTTTAAGATTACAAATAGACAAAGAGAATTATTTACATATATGTAAATTTAGTTATTGGTACATATGTAACCGCACAGAATGGTCCTCTTGCAAGGCATCCCTTACACTAGGACTACATAAAACAAAGGGAAGGAAAAAAATGCATTGATTTTCTTAGAAGTAATAGCTTAGGACAAAGGAACTTACAGATAAACATTAGACACTTCTCAAAAAACATGTCATAGAATAATAAATACATAGGTTTAAGTTAATTTTCCCTGCCAAACATCTAATACTTCATCTTCCCCGGTATCACCCCTCTCACGCCTCCCTTCGGGTTCTCCACATCGCCTTTATATCTTGGAATCAAGTGGATATGTACATGGAAGACACTTTGTCCGGCAGCTTCGCCCACGTTGATGCCCACATTGAAACCGTCGGGATGGAAAAGATTTTCCAACCTCTTTTTGCAATGGTTCACCATCAGCCATAACGCACGTTGCTCATGCGTTGTCAAGTCAAAATAGCTGGAGACATGACGCTTGGGGATTATCAACGTATGCCCTTGGCTGACAGGATACCCATCGAAGAAGGCCAAGGCAGTTGCCGTTTCGCAGATCAACTCCACTTTGGGATTCAGATTGCAAAAGGGGCATCCTTTGACTATTTCATACTCCTTTTTATAATCGGTCTTGTTAAAATGCCTGTACTCATAGATTTCACAATTCTCGTTCAAAAAGAGACTCTTGTAAGGCAAGACCACATTGCATTGATAGGTCGGTTGCTTGTGGACAAAATGCGTTCGTAACCCTTCAAACTTCAAGTCCCGACGAACGGTGAAATAAGCCGTACCCGTGGGCTTCAACAACTCAGAAACCGACATCAAGACCTCTGCTTGCTCTTCAACCTCAAGAACGTTGAGCACATAGTTGCAGAGGATAGTATCGAAACGTTTCGTTGGATACTCAGGACGATAGTAGTTGTCGTAACCGATAATATCATAGCCCTCTTTCTGCAATTGGTCCGTATCGAAGCCAAAGCCACAACCGAAATCCAAAATTTCGCCTTGCAGGAGGTTCTTTTCTTTCAACAATCGGGTTGGGAACGAAATCGCCGTCCGTTCCTTGGCTGTCAAATGAGGGTTGTTCTTGATTCTTTTCATGGTTGCCACATCTTAAACCCCATGTTCTCAGCTATTTGAACCATAGGGGAAAATGTCTTTTTTAAAACAGTGTAAAAATCTTTTTCTGAAAGTTTGATCAGCTCTGAAACAGAATCATAAACTATCAGATAATCCTCAAAGATAGCATTATTCTGATTCTTTTCATACATGGCCTTCAAGGCTTTTTGTTGAAGGTCGGCAAAGGGTTCCAGATAGCGATCCAACGAGGGAAGATGATTGCTTTTCGAAGAGTTGACGCTTGAATCGGCTGGAATCAAGTTCCATAACAGATTGTGAGAGACGAAACTCCATGGCACAAAGTGATCTAAGTCGTACTGCTTCGGCAACAAAGGTTTGCCTGTGTAGATGCAGTTTATGTTTCCTACGATTTCAATATAACCATCCCAAAACTTATGCTGCTTTGTCAATGAATCTCTTTGAATCGGCTTGATGAGTTTGGAGGGCACATCTGGCACGTTCGGATTGCGTTTCTGCAAGAAGACCGTTAGATTCCAAAAAGCAAAATCCCTCAATATAAGGTAATGTTCTGCGAGGTAATCCATCCACCTGGGATTCATCTCTATAGACTCTTCCCTTATGGCGTAAAGGCATTCGTTTTCAAACTGTTGTGAACGAGAAACCACATCCCCGTCATTGGTGTATTTAATCCATGGCGATAGAAATCGATACGGCACATTCAGTATGAAGACACGCAAAAGGCTCTTTATGCGACTATTGCCGAGGTTGTCAATCAGCGTCTGTTTGATTTTCTTTTTGTCCGCATCGATTGGAATATTCAGTTCGCGCTGTAAAGCGAGGGACTGAACGTACAAAGAATCCGACTTTCCAAAGGACAATTTAAAATAGTGGATGGGATACCACGATTCAGCCACCATTCCAGCAATGATTTCCCAGAAAGAGATTTTTGTCTTCCTCTCTTTCACCACAATATCCATCAACGCCACGAACCAATAGAACTTATAGGTGGCGGTAGTGTTGCCGAAAATTCCGGCAAGGGAGGAGATGGGGAGATGGTGATTCTGTGGGAGTTTCATATGATCTTCTTGAATTCGGTTCATCGGATTGTGATTTTTGCATTCAAACAATAACTTTTCCTTCGCAAAAGCAGACTTTCTCCTCGGCTATAAAAACAGTGCGTAGGGACAAAGTTCGCCTTGCCCCACGCACCTATCTCTATCATAAATTATTCAAATCCGTCCGGATCTGGCTCCATACATCTTCGCCCAGACGTGCGCCCACCACCTGGACAATCTGACCAGAGAGCAATGAGCCATACTTGCCCGAAAGTTCGATGGAATCGCCTCGAAGTTGTCCATACAAGAAGCCAGAGGCATACAAGTCGCCCGCTCCCGTAGAGTCCAAACAATGGTCTGGGCCGATTGGCTTCACGAAGACCTTCTCCGATCCACGCTTCACAAAGGAACCCTTCGCTCCTACCTTTACGACAACCGTCTCACACATCGTGGCCATCTCGTCGAGCGCAGCCTCCGCCTCCTTACCCGTGAACGCCTTCGCCTCCTCTTCGTTGGCAAAAACCACATCCACGTAGTTGCGGACCAAGTCGCGCATGAACTCCAAATTATCAGCCACCAAATTATAGCTTGCCAAGTCGAAAGAGACTTTCAATCCCTTATCCTTCGCTTTCTTGAGGACTGCTGTTATAAACTCATGGTCGAAAGCCAAATAACCCTCCACATGGCAATAGTCGTAGCCGTCAAACATCTCGGACTTGACATCTGCCGCCGACATTTCACTGGCCGCACCCAAGAAGGTCGCCATCGTACGCTCACCATCAGGAGAGACCAACGACGCACATATACCGGAAGGGTTCTCGCTTCGAATCAACGAGGTCTTCACTCCGTTTTTAAGGGAATCCGCCTCAAAGAATCGGCCGAAACGGTCATCGCCTATCTTGCCGACAAATCCAGCCTCAACGCCCAACTTGGCCAAACCATAGATGGTATTATTGGCAGAACCGCCAGTCACCATCGCACAATCCTGATTCTTGATGGCCTCCACGATCTTATCCGACACCGTACGGTCCACCAACTGCATACTGCCCTTCGGCAAGCCGAAATCAGACAGAAGCTTATCACTCTCCATTACAGCCAAGACATCCACCAAGGCATTTCCCAAACCTATAATCTTCTTCATGAAAATTAAATCAATATTTAATGAATATTCTATCGTTCTTATACATATAGCGGTCTCAAAACCAACATTTTCCGAGCTTCTCCCTCCTATCGGACAAAGAGCCCCGCGGCCTTTGCGACCCATCTTCTCCAGCCTTTTCAATTAGGGCATCCAGAGAAAAGTAACTTTTGCAAAAATACAAAAAGGAGAGATAGCAAGCAACCCCTAAAAACAAGTAAACCAACCGTCAAGCCTCGTCCGCAAAAAAATCCTTCATTTTTTTCTCCCTTTTTCTTGTATGCTACATAAAAATAGTATACCTTTGCATCGCATTTCAAAAGGGATGTATACTCTTCCTTAGCTCAGTCGGTTAGAGCATCTGACTGTTAATCAGGGGGTCCTTGGTTCAAGTCCAAGAGGGAGAGCTAAAAAGGGCGAATTGACAAAGTCAGTTTGCCCTTTTTTCGTATAGGTACCGAGGAAATCTCATAACACCCGCAAGCCTTCAGATAAAATCCACTCTAACACACGCATGATACGAAGGCTTCCAGCCTTTTCCCTCGTCTCAGCCATCTGCCGACAGCACCTACCGGTGCAATCGGTTACTAATTAGGATAGGCTTCCAGCCTATGAGTCTATCTATGAGTCAAAGGAGAAGACAATGGCGTGTTCCTCTCAAGAAAGTCCTCAATAGCGTACTGGAAAATTTTAAAGATTCTAAGGAACCAAAGGAAAGAACCGTACTATGAGGGGTGATATATAGCATCACACTCCATCAAACCATGGCCACGCATACCTACAACACAAAAAAGGGTTCACGCCTCCGCCTACATTCTATCGTCCATGCTGGACTCAAGCACTCCAATAAAAGAAGACGAAACTTGGCAAAAAAACATCGTGCCTACGACACGGTAGGCTTCCACCAACAGAAAACCCTTCCCCGCCTCGCAGGCACGACATCGAAATAGAGAGAACCCTACACAAGGCAGGACTCCTTAATAACCCAATATCTTAAGCATTGACTTATAACTCTGCTCTTTAGCGAACAACTTCGTCGTATATTCGCCGTTCTCATCCCGGTCAACCACCACCAATTTAGGCGCAGGGATCAAGCAGTGTTGGATACCACCGAAACCACTCAAAGACTCTTGGTAGGCTCCCATGTGGAAGAATCCGATATACTGCTCGCGGCCCGGTTGCATCTTCGGCAAGAAGATGGCATTGGAATGGACTTCCGCATTATAAAAGTCCTCACTATCACAAGTCAAGCCACCCAAATGGACACGCTCATACTCCGACCGCCAATTATTGATGGCCAAGAATGGGAAACGTTGGTTAATCGCCCAAGTGTCAGGCATCGTGGTAATGAACGAACTATCAATCATGTTCCACAACTCCCTATCATTCTGTTGTTTCTGGTTGACAATAGAATAAAGGATGGCGCCGCTCTCCCCTACCGTATAGGAACCGAACTCCGAAAAGATGTGAGGCTCAGGCACGCCCGCTTGCGTACATGCATTCTTCACCTGCGCCACAATCTCCTCGATCATGTACTCATAATCATAGGAGAAATCCATGTGCGTCTGAATCGGAAGTCCGCCACCGATATTCAAGCTATCCAACTCGGGGCACTCCTTCTTCAACTCGCAATACATATTCACACCCTTGTTCAACTCGTTCCAATAGTAGGAAGTATCACGGATACCCGTATTGATGAAGAAGTGGAGCATCTTCAATTCCACCTGACTATTGTTCTTTATCTTCTCACGATAGTAAGGGATGATATCTTTATAGCGGATACCTAAACGGGAGGTATAGAAATCGAACTTAGGCTCCTCCTCCGATGCGATACGGATACCCACCTTAAACTTCTTATTATAGTCATTCAAGAAGAGATCCAACTCGAATTTATTGTCCAAGATCGGAATCACGTTCTCAAAGCCCAAGTCCATCAGTCGCTTGATATTCTCCACATACTGAGGACGTTTGAAACCGTTGCACAAGACGAAACGGTCTTTCTTCAAAAGGCCCTGCTCATAGAGAGCCTCCAACAAATTAATATCGAACGCTGAGGAGGTCTCCAGATTCACATCATGCTTCAAGACCTCTTCCATGATGAATGAGAAATGCGAACTCTTCGTACAATAGCAGTAATTATAGTCTGCCGCATAATCGACCTTCGCCATCGCCACATTGAAAAGGCGTTTTGCCTTCTGAATATTTTGGGCAATCTTAGGCAAATAGGAGATACGCAACGGCGTTCCATATTGTTTTATCAAATCCATCAAAGGGACTCCGCACCAATAAAGTTCGTCGTCAACAACAGTGAACTCCTCGTTAGGAAACTCGAATGACTGCTCAATCAAATCAATGTACTTGTTCTTCATTTCTTTTACAATCAAAAATAAAATACAATCCGACTTAATTAGTTCGTCCAATTTTCCCCAATCCAACTCACTTACTTTGTCAGAAAGGGAGACATCAGAAACGAACGCACAAAATTAATCAAGAATTGGAAAAAGAGAACCGATTCAGGGAGAAAAGAGAGGGCAATGAAGAAAAAAAGCGTGGAAAAGGATTTTCCAACGTCCATACAACCCCAAAATCGCCCTCAAAAAGTAGCCTCAACTTGCCAAAATTCAGATTCTCCTCCATCCCAACATCCTATTTCCGAGGCATTTGGATTCTGCAAACAGCGATAAGAAACTTTCCACAAGGTCTTCCGAAACACAACAACAATATTTCCTATCTTTGCCACAACCAAAGAATTTTTTGAATCATTTACGGATATTGATATGGCAAAGAGACTTTTTGCACTAATACCACTATTAATGGCAAGCTTCTGTGGCTCTGCCCAAACTATTTCAGGGAAGGTTGCGGGGCACGATTACGTAGACCTTGGGTTGCCAAGCGGCATCAAATGGGCCACCTGCAACGTGGGCGCCGACAAGCCGACAAAATACGGCGACATCTTCGCTTGGGGTGAGACAACACCAAAAACAGAGAAAAAGTTTAATTGGCGCGACTATAAATGGACGAAGGACCTCAAGCCCTCTTTCTCAAAATACGTGACCTCAAGCACATTCGGCACAGTCGACAACAAAAGCACACTGGAGGCGGGAGACGACGCCGCTAGCGTAAACTGGGGCAAGACATGGCGCACACCAACCATAGCAGAACTAAGGGAGCTGAAGGAGGGTTGCGAGTGGAGTTGGACAAATGACTTCAACGGCTCAGGTATTGCAGGAGAGATCGGAACTTCCAAGGCCAACGGGAACACCATCTTTTTACCCGCAGCCGGCTATATGACTTTCACAGAAGGGCATGACGATGTTGGTGGCGGTGGATACTATTGGTCTTCGACCCTTTACGAAGAGCAACCTTACCAAGCATACCGATTCGACTTCAGGGGCGACTTCTTCTTAGACGAAGAAGCCATGCGCTACCACGGCAGAAGCATCCGCGCCGTAAGCAAATGATTCGGGGAATATTAGCATAACGTAGAGACGATAATAACAAAGGGGCGGCATAAGACAGAGATGGGTGCGAACACGTGGCAATGCGGATGGAAGATGAACGTAGTCTACGCCATGGATTCACATTCATCATTCAACATTCTTAAAAAAACATCTTTATAAACACCCTTTTACAAAAGAATCTTTTCTATATTTGTATGTTGAATTAACGACGAATAAAAAATAAAGAATGATGAATGTAATTACAAAAACGGTCGCACTACCAGATGGGAGAACCATCACGATCGAAACCGGGAAATTGGCCAAGCAGGCCGACGGTGCAGTGGTGGTACGCATGGGCAACACCATGTTGCTTGCCACAGTTTGTTCCGCCCAAGACGCAGTTCCCGGAACTGACTTCATGCCGCTAACAGTAGAGTACAAAGAGAAATTCGGTGCTTATGGCCGCTTCCCTGGTGGTTTCACCAAGAGAGAGGGAAAAGCTTCAGATTATGAAATCTTGACGGCGCGCCTTATTGACCGTGCTCTTCGCCCTCTATTCCCAGATAACTATCACGCTGAGACTTTCGTTAACGTCCTCATGATTTCTGCAGACGGAATCGACCAACCCGACGCTCTTGCCGGCTTGGCTGCCTCTTCCGCTCTCGCCGTATCTGACATTCCTTTCAACGGACCTATCTCCGAAGTTCGCGTAGCCCGCATCAACGGAGAGTTCGTCATCAACCCAACTTTCGAGCAACTCGAAAAGGCTGATATGGACTTGATGGTAGGTGCTACCTACGAAAACATCATGATGGTGGAAGGTGAAATGGACGAAGTTTCCGAGGCTGACCTCTTGAACGCCTTGAAAGCTGCTCACGAAGCCATCAAGCCAATGTGCTTGGTTCAAAAAGAGTTGATGAAGGAAGTCGGCAAAGAGACCAAACGTGAGTACTGCCACGAAGAGAATGACGAGGAACTCGAAAAAGACGTTTGGGCTAAATGTTACGACAAAGCATACGCATTGGCAACTTCCGCCAACACGGACAAGCACGACCGCGAGGCTAAATTCAGCGGCGTGAAGGAAGAGTATATCGCTTCTTTGAACTTGACCGACGAGGAGTTGGAGGCCAAAGCAGGCATGATCGACCGTTACTACCACGCTGTAGAGAAAGAGGCCATGAGACGTTCTATCTTGGACGAAGGCAAGCGTCTTGACGGACGTACGACGACGGAGATCCGCCCTATCTGGTGCGAGGTCGGCTATTTGCCTGGCCCTCACGGATCAGCTATCTTCACCCGTGGTGAAACTCAATCTTTGACTACTTGTACATTGGGAACAAAACAAGACGAGAAATTGATCGACGAGGTGCTTATCCACGGCAAGGAGAGATTCCTTCTCCACTACAACTTCCCTCCATTCTCAACAGGAGAGGCAAAGGCTCAACGTGGTGTTGGCCGTCGTGAGATCGGACACGGTCACTTGGCTTGGCGTGCACTCAAGAGAATGATCCCTGCTGACTATCCATATTGTGTTCGTATCGTTTCCGACATCATGGAGTCAAACGGTTCTTCTTCCATGGCAACGGTTTGCGCAGGAACCTTGTCTTTGATGGATGCCGGTGTTAAGATCAAGAGACCTGTTTCAGGTATCGCAATGGGTCTTATCACAGATAAGGGCAACGTAAAATATTCCGTACTTTCCGATATCTTGGGCGACGAGGATCACTTGGGTGACATGGACTTCAAGGTAACAGGTACAGTCAACGGTATCACCGCTACTCAAATGGATATCAAGGTAGACGGTTTGTCATACGAAATCTTGGAGAAGGCATTGAACCAAGCAAAAGAGGGTCGTATGCACATCCTCGGCAAGATCACGGAGACAATCGCAGAGCCACGCGAAGACTTGAAGCCACACGCTCCACGTATCGTCACAATGGACGTTCCAAAGGAGATGATTGGTGCTATCATCGGCCCTGGAGGAAAGATCATCCAAGACATCCAAGAGAAGTCTGGTGCTACAGTATCTATCGAAGAGACCGACGGAAAGGGACATGTAGAGATCGCAGCAACCAACAAAGAGTCTTTGGACAATGCACTTTCACGCATCAAGGCCATCGTGGCTGTTCCAGAGGTTGGAGAGACTTACGATGCAAAAGTCAAGTCAATCATGCCTTACGGTGCATTTGTTGAATTCATGCCTGGTAAAGAAGGCTTGCTCCACATCTCCGAAATCGAGTGGAGACGCTTCGAGACCATGGAACAGACCGGTTTGAAGGAAGGCGATATGATTTCTGTCAAATTGCTCGACATCGACCCTAAGTCTGGTAAGTTCAAACTCTCCCACAAGGCACTTCTTCCAAAGCCTGCTAAAGAGGAGAAGAAAGAAGGAAAATAAAAAAACTTCATAAAAACGAAAAGTGGGTGTATCGAATGATATACCCACTTTTTTCATGAATCGACAGAATCGAATTTTGAACTAAAGAATTTAACCTCAACCAATAGGTCTCAACTCAACGGTCAACCCCATTGCTGCTGCTATACGATAGAGCGTTGACACAGTTGGGATGGTCAAGCCACGTTCAAGACGTGAAATATAACCTTTATTGGCACCTATCCTTTCCGCCAACTCCTGCTGCGTCAAGCCTGCTTTCTTTCTGGCATCAAGCAAAATCTGAGCATTATACTCCTCCCAAGCCTTGTCTTCCGCCATTTTTCTGCTATCAGAACCCTTAGCACCAAATTCACGCTCAAGTTCCGCACTAACATCATAAATCACCTCTTTCCCCTTCATCTTCGTACTCCTCCTTTAGTTTTATTGCCTTATCAATCTCTCTTTTAGGAGCCTTTTCTGTCTTTTTAACATAACAATTAAACAAGACAACGACAACGTCTCCATCATAAAAAAAGAACAACCGAAACTCCTTATTACCGTAAGAAACACGGAACTCATAGATTCCATCCCGTACATATTTAATATAATGCCTTGGAACCTTATCCTCTGTTTCAAATAGCAAAAGGGCTCGACGGATTTTTCCACGTTCCTGTTCCGAGAGTTTCTCCATAAACTCCCTATAATAATGCTTATACGCCACTATCCGCCTCATCTATGCACAAAGGTATAAAAAGTTGCATTACTATACAACTTGCCTGATTCTTTTTAAGATGGTTTATCTTCATAAACATATTTTATTCACTGTATGAAAGTTCAAAGGTAAGCCTACTATATTTTCCCCAAGAGGCTCACGGCTTAGCCACAACCGCACGGACATTCATGCCGAAAAAGCGATTGTCACTGAACCAATCTATAAACGTCTTGTAGAAAAGGAACTCATATGCGTAATATGAGACATTTTCGAGAAGGGAAGAGGACCAATAATAGCCACGAGAGAAAACATATTCAGGGCCTAAGTAATCACGATAACCACCTGCGGGGAAAAAGATGGCATTCCCATTCACCTTCGAAACGCCGATTCTACCGGAGATGCCACTGTCATTGAAATTATCCACCCATGTCCAATCGCACCCCTCCTTCAGCTCCATTTGCTCCTCGGTAGTCGGCATACGCCAACCTGAACCCCAGTTTGCCGTAGCCGCATCATCGGCAGGCAGCAAGACCAACAAGCTATCTTTTGAGCCAAAGCTTTGATCCACACTATACTTTGTCATCACATTGGAACGTCCATTGCTCCACTTATACGTCTCAATGGAATACTCCGCCTTGGGCAAGGTTTCGCCCCACGCAAAATAGTCGCCAATTTCCGCTGGAGAAGAGGCTCCGACATTGTAGGTTGCCCACAAAGTACCGCTTTTCAAGCCAAGGTCGACATAGGAATATTTATCCACCTCACCACTCACCGTAAGTTGAAGGACCGTATCCTCGCTTCCCGTAAAATCCACCTCAACGACCTCCTCCACATCGTATTTTATGATTGATCCGTCTGTGGTTTTCACACGCATATAAGTTGTGGCATCCGCTACAAATACCAACGAAGCCCAAGCTGCTACTAATAGTAAAATCTTTTTCATACGCTTTTCTTTTTTAACACTGAATTATTTACGAATAAGTTTTATAGACAACTCCCCTACGGAAAGCACATAGAGACCTTTCTGCTGAGGCAAGACCAACGTAGCCGCGCCTGAAGCATCGACAACCGCAGTCGACGACACCACACCCGTAGCCGTCAGCAAGATGGCCTTAGCCGAGGCTGGCGCATTTTGGATTCCCAAGGTATTGTCATCAAGACTCACAATGCTGAGTGTTTCCGACGACACAGAGGATAGTCCGGTCTCATTCTTCTCCGTGAAGTGATAGTTTTTCACACCGCTAATGGCATAGCTCGTCGAAGGACTGCCATTAACCGAAAGGTCACCATTTGCATAAGTCACAATAGGATTGTCGGCAAGCAAAAAGCTGAACTTTCCACCACTCTTTAACTCAATTGTCATGTACTGCACTGCCGCAGTAGCAGACAACGCCCCATACAAGAGGGCTAAAATCATTAGACATTTCTTTAGCATACTCTATCATTTTTAGTTTGTAGTTCTTCTCTTTCGTAGTTGTTCTATATTCGACTGGCCCGACACCCCGCCTTTGTTTCCAAAGCCACCAATTCCAACAGCTTCCGAAATCGCAGGAAAGTGATACAGCCCCTTATCTATTTGATTTTTCACAAACAATCATCTGATTTCCATAGGATAATTATCTGCAACTAAAACAACGCCAAACATTTTTGGAGTTCGATTTTGTAGTACAAATATACACAAATCCATGTATTTTCAAAATAATTCCACCTATTTCTATTTAAAATTATTCAATTTCCGTTTTAACACTTTCTCTTCCGTTCGAGACTCGACACGCTTCATTTGCAAAGCATTCCAACAATTACTAACTTTGCAGGGATCAGAAGTGTACACAAAACAGCAACAAATGGGCTTACTTATCGCATATTTACTATTCACCATAGGCACCTCCTTCCTCTGTTCCATCATGGAATCGGTCATGCTCTCCTCCTCCGCCTCCTACATCGAGACGATCGCAGAAAAAAGTAGAGGCGGACGAATCATGAAAAAGTTGAAGGCCGACATGGACCGCTCCATTGCCGCCATCCTCTCCCTCAACACGTTGGCCAACACCATGGGTGCTGCCGGCGTCGGTGCCCAAGCCGTCGAAGTCTTCGGAAATGAATATTTCGGACTGGCCTCCCTAACCTTGACCCTGCTCGTCTTGGTCTTTTCCGAAATCATCCCCAAAACCATCGGAACGAACTATTGGCGAACACTGGCCTCACCTTTGGCTTGGTTCATCCAAGGGGCCATCTACATAGCCTACCCTTTCGTCGTCATCTCCGAACTCCTCACCAAACTCATCTCCAGGAAACAAATGCAGACCGTGAGCCGTGAAGAGATTGTCGTGCTGACCAATATCGGAGAGAAAGAGGGCGTGTTTGAGTCACACGAAAGCAAAATCATCACGAACCTGATCCGACTCAAATCGACCAAGATACGGACCATCATGACCCCAAGAACTGTGGTGCTTGCCGCCCAAGAGGACATCACGTTGGAAGAGTTCTTCAACAACAAAGAGTTTCTCCGCTATTCAAGGATCCCGATCTACAAAGACACCATCGACAACATCACAGGATTCGTCCTGAAGTCGGACATCCTGCTTCATTTGGCCAACGACAAAAAGGGCATCAAACTGAAAGATATCAAGCGCCACATCATCGTCTGCTACGAGAACACCACCATTCCGAAGTTCTACGACCTGATGATTTCCAAGAAAGAGTTGATTGCCCTCGTCATCGACGAATACGGAGGCTTGGAGGGCATCGCCACTATGGAAGATGTCTTGGAGACCATTCTCGGACTCGAAATCACAGACGAGAGCGATGTGCTAATCGACATGCAACTCTACGCCAAAGAACGTTGGAGAAAGAAGGCTGAGAACCTCGATTACTCGCCTGAAAACTAAATTGGGAAGAGAGATTCCCCAAGAGAGGGCACAACCAATAGTTCCCCGCCTCAGCTTAGAGAACGGTAATTTCTAAAAAGTGCCCGTTTCACCGAGAAAACGCAAGCAGGAAAACACCGTTTTTTTAGACCTCATCTTTATTCTTCTAAATTATTTATATATTTTTGCAACAGGATGAAGGTCCGACCTTCGGCAGGCAACCGAGACGGACTCCATGGTGAAGAGCAGAACGACTACACAGATATCCATGAAAACAACTGTTTTGACCCATTCAGCCTTTGAAATAATTAAAATTTAGAATTAAGAAGTTAAGAATTAGTAGAATGAAGAAAAGATTATTTTCGTTTCTCCTTTTAGGATTCCTTTCCATTAATGCATTTGGGCAAGTTCAATTTCTCGTAGAGGGTGGTGTCAGCTACACGACCATGACCATAAAAGGAAGCGAATACAGATTCGGAGGCAGAATAGCGGGCGGTCTTGACATGCCGTTAGGTGACTACTTGACATTCCAACCCATGCTGGAATTGGCGATGAAGGGACACAAAGAGGCCAACACGGGCGTTTCCTCCAATCCTATATATGCTGAAATTCCTTTAAAAATCAGTTTGGCCATCCCTTTGGAATCGGAAATGGATTGGCGAATCAACGCAGGTCCTTACGTGGGCTACGGATTTGCAGGAAAATATAAAATTGAGCAAGATGAAAAGGAGGAGAGCTACGATCTCTTCGGCTCGGACGGACGATTCAACAACTTGGATGTGGGATTGGCAGCCGGCACCAAATTCATCTTCATGCCGTTCTACATCACTATCGATGCCGAATGGGGACTTCTAAACTTGAACAAAGAGGCGGAACAACGCTCGCTCAAAAACGTTGCCTACTCCGCCGGGTTCGGTTTCATTTTCTAAGAAAGGGGAATACCCACATAAAGCCATTTCACCAAGCGCACAGCTGTCGAAATGGCTTCTTTTTTTTAACTCATAATTCTTATCGAATTGAACGGAGAAAACTTGCATATAGACGAGGCCAAGACCAGCCACCTGCCTGCCTACGCCATAGCCGACGAGGTCAACCGCAAATTACAAGAACACAACAGACTGATCATCACGGCAGAACCAGGAGCCGGAAAATCGACATTGCTTCCGCTCACCATACTCAAAGGGTTTCCCAACGAGGGGAAAATCATCCTGCTGGAACCTCGCCGAATCGCTGCCAAGCAGATCGCCGAAAGGATGGCAGACCTACTCCACGAGAAGGTGGGTGAGACCGTGGGATATCAAGTCCGTTTTGAGAATTGCACCTCCGCACAGACCCGCATCGTGGTCATGACCGAAGGAATACTTCCCCGAATGCTGGTCGGCGACCCCTTCCTCGAAGGCATCTCCGCCATCCTATTTGACGAATTCCACGAACGAAGCTTAGCCACAGACGAGGCCTTGGCCCTTGTGAGGGAGACTCAAGAGATGGTCCGTCCCGACCTGCGGATGGTCATCATGTCAGCCACCATAGACACGAACAGCATCAGCAACGCCCTAGATGCCCCCGTCGTAGAGAGCAAAGGACGGATGTTTCCTGTCAAAATCAACTATAGCACAGAGGACACCCATACGGAACAAGTGGCCGAGCAAGTGGCCCAAACCCTATTGAAAGTCGCAAGACAAGAGTCGGGCGACATCCTCGCTTTTCTCCCCGGAGAGGCGGAAATCCTGCGTTGCCGTGACCTATTGGAAGGAAATTTGCCAGAAACGGAAATTCATCCGCTCTACGGACAACTCCCCCCACAAGAGCAACGGAAAGCCATCCTGCCATCGCCCCAAGGCCGACGTAAGGTGGTCTTAGCCACCTCCATTGCGGAGACCTCCCTCACCATCGAAGGGGTTCGCATCGTCATCGATCCAGGACTCTGCCGAAAGATGGACTACGACCCACGGACGGGACTCAGCCACCTCGTCACAACACGCATCAGCAAAGATGTAGCCAAGCAACGAAGCGGCCGTGCAGGACGTGTCTGCGAAGGAACCTGCTACCGACTATGGACTCTTGCCACCGAACACCGCATGGAAGAGTGTAGGAAGCCCGAAATAGAGACAGCCGACCTCTCCTCCACCCTGCTCGACATCGCCACATGGGGCGGAAACGATTTTGGCCGTCTCCCTTGGCTAACACCCCCACCAACAAGCAACGTGAGACAAGCAACCCACCTACTTCAACTGCTTGGTGCTATTGACGAACAAGGGAAAGCCACAGAGATCGGAAAGCGAATGGCTCACCTCCCCTGCCACCCCCGCATAGCCAGGATGCTGATCAATGAGACCGAAGAGGACGGGAAAGCCTTGGCAGCCGACATAGCCGCCTTGATAGAAGAGAAAGACCCTTTATGCGACACGACGGAGGACGCAGACATCAATACCCGAATAGCCCTGCTTCGAGAAGCAAGGAAGCGAGGAAACGAAAACAGATGGAAACGGATTGTCAGAATCGCCAGTGAATATAGGAGACTCGTCCACACGAAAGAGGAGAACTCCGCTCCCGATTACGAGAAAGTCGGGTTCCTTATCGCCAATGCCTATCCAGAACGAATAGCCAAAGCAGAAGACCATTGTGGCCACTTCCGATTGGCAAGCGGAGAGAAGGCTTTCATTTCCAAAGAGGACCAATTATCCGCCTACGACTGGATAGCCGTTGCCTCCCTCAACGCAAGCAGCGGTAGAATTTTCTTGGCTTCCCCATTAAATCCGAAATCAGCCAAAGCGTTATCCAAAACGAAACGGAATATCTCATGGGACAACAAACGAGGATGTCTCGTCGCGACACAAGAAGAACGCTTAGGATGCCTCTGCCTCGAATCGAAACCACTATCCGACCTCAGTCGGGAGGAGATAACAGAGACCCTCTGTGAAGCCGTCGCAAAGAATGGTTTGAGCCTGCTGGACTTCTCCGAAGAGGTAACCAGAATGCAAAGGAGAATCGAATGCGTAGCCGAATGGCACCCCGACTTGGAACTGCCAGACCTGCGAACCGAGTCATTACTATCCCGCGCCAAAGAGTGGCTGCCCCTCTATCTTGAGAACAACGGGCAAATGGCCACCACCGTCAACGAGACGAAAAAAATCGACATGACCGCTGTCTTATGGGGTATGTTGACCTACGAGCAACAACAAACCGTCGAACGCTTGGCACCCGCACACATCGTCGTACCGACAGGTAGCCGCATACGCGTAGACTACAGGAAGGGGGCTGAAGCTCCCGTTGTCAGCGTCCGCCTCCAAGAGTGCTTCGGTATGACGGACACTCCCCGCATCGACGACGGCAAGCGACCCGTTTTAATGGAACTTCTCTCCCCAGGATTCAAGCCCGTCCAACTCACCCAAGACCTCCGCAGTTTTTGGGAGAACACATATTTCGAAGTTCGGAAGGAACTCCGCCGTCGCTACCCCAAGCACTATTGGCCCGACAATCCGTTGGAAGCCGAAGCCACTCGGGGCGTAAACAAGAAAAAATAAGGCAATCAAAAGCCCCTCAGACTCAGAATTTCCATTCTTTTGAGTAGATTTGTACGGATTATTGAATGTTATGTAAATTGATCATTTACCCTCCATTCTCTATCTACTAATAGGTTAGAAAAAAAGCGATGCCCAGCAAATACAAATTACTCATGCTGACAACCTTGATCATATCGGGTTGTTCCATATGCTACGAATTAATAATCAGCGCGCTAAGCTCTTTCCTAAAGGGCGACACCGTGCTCCAATACTCCGTCACCATCGGAATATATATGTCTGCGATGGGGCTGGGCTCCTATTTGAGTAAATTCATCAAAAACCACCTCTTCAATTATTTCATCGGTGTGGAGATCGGTGTGGGCATCATCGGCGGACTCAGTACGCTCATCCTCTTCTTGGCGAACATCTATCTGGTGTGCGACCAAATCATCCTCTACCTCGTCATCCTCACCATCGGAATCTTCGTGGGCATGGAGATTCCCCTACTGACACGCATCATCGAAAACGACGAGAAGAACCTCCGTTTAACCCTATCATCCATCTTCAGTTTCGACTACATCGGCGGATTGATCGGTTCAATAGCCTTCCCGCTCCTGATGCTTCCCCATTTGGGCTACTTCTGCACGGCATTCCTAACAGGGACACTCAACATTCTCGTCGCCCTTCTCATCATCCTGAAATACAAGGAGAGAATCAAACACTACAAAGAGACACTCTTCGTCACCCTTGGATTCTTGGGCATTCTGATGACGGGAACCCTATTCTCCGAAAACATATCCAACTTTGTCGAAGACGGACTCTTTCGTGACAAAGTAATCTACAGGAAACAGACCAAATACCAGCACATCGTACTCACCCGCCATCGAGACGACCTACGGCTATTCATCAACGGGAATGTCCAATTCTCCTCCTTAGACGAATACCGCTACCATGAGGCTCTCGTTCACTTAGCCCTGTCGAAAGCGGAGAAGAAAGAGAACGTCCTAGTGCTCGGCGGTGGTGACGGATTGGCGGCAAGGGAGATCCTAAAATATGACTCCGTCAAAAAAATCACTTTGGTGGACTTGGACAAGGAAATCATCAAGATCTGTAGCGAAAACCAGCTGATTTCGACCTTGAACCACCATTCTCTAACAGACCCGAAAATGGAAGTTGTCGTCGAGGATGCCTTTAAATTCTTAACAGACAATAAATTTAAATACGACATCATCATCGTCGACCTTCCCGACCCCAATAACGAGAGTTTAAACAAACTCTACTCCAACATTTTTTATCGGCTATGCAAGAACTCCATGGGAGAACATGGCATCATGGTCGTCCAATCCACCAGTCCCTACTATGCGACAAAAGCGTTCTGGTGCATTCACCACACCATTGCCAGCGAAGGTTTCCATGTCATCCCCTACCATCTAGAAGTGCCAAGTTTCGGTGATTGGGGGTTCAACATAGCCTCACAACAAGAGATGGACACACACTTCAAAATCGATGTTCCGACACGATTTTTGGCCACAGAGACCTGCCAGACCCTCTTTTCGTTTGCCAAAGACGAGAAGGCCAATTCAGAGATAAAAATCAATACGCTAACCAATCCCGTCCTCATGAAATACTATGGTGATGCGGATAAAATATGGAGATAACACCATGAAAGAAAAAACAACCACATCCGATAGCAGATTCCACGTTGGAGACGTCATAGAATTCAACGAGAAGAAATACGTCATCACAGGCAGAATCAAATACAAAGACAAAAAGAACAACCAGTGGGATGAATACAAAATCTCCCTCCGAGGCGAAATGCATGCCACCGAATGGCTCTCCATCGACGAAGACGAATGCATTCTCTGGGAGCTTTGCAGCAAAATAACAGACATAGACAATGGTGATTGGGAACTATTAGAGGAAGGGAAAGAGACGGTCATAGCAGCGTTCCAAAAAGTGGATGTTACACCTTCCGACGAGGCCTCCTTCTGGGAATACGAGAACAAGAAGACCCAAGAATACTATTCTATCGAGGAATGGGACGATGAAACAGAATATTGTAGAGGAAAGAAAATTGATCTAGACTCCATAAAACTCGTCAAAAAAGGGACCGGAGAAAAGGAAATAAAAGATGACTCCATATATCTATACCTATGCATCATCATTGCCATACTCGCTTTTTACTTTATCACACCGGACACGCATAAAATTCCAACGATAGAGGAGAGTTTAGACAAATCCTCCAATTTCACTAGCGTCACCTACATCACTGGCATAGAAACATCTTCGGGGAAATATGCATACGTCTACAAGTGTACAGATCCTATGCAAAACGCCGATTCCATAGCCCGATTCATCATTACCCAACGGGAAGGAGAGGTGGAGACTGTGCTAAAACACGAAGATTCAGAAATCATCAGCATTCTGACAGACAAAGAGTTTTGCTTCATCTATCCATGTCCAGAAACAGAGGAGGGAGAGTCTACAAAATCGGAAGAAGAGCGACTTATAGAGTTGATCAGAAAAGATACGGGAACAAAATATTCATACGTCTTTTCCGCAACACGAGAATGGATGTTAGCCAATTGGGAAGAACCACTATACCAAGCCGACAGTACCGCCCAAAGTTTCTACATAGAATCTTATGAATCAACCAGTTTCGAGGCAGATTCAACACGTACTCCCTCCGTCGGAAACCAACATAGGCGTCACTACTTCAGTAGTCACCGAGGCAACAGAGATATTTTCATTCCTTTCATACAAGACATTCGAGAAAGTTCCCGACTTCGCAGACGAAGCTCAGGCGGACACAGAGGTGGAGGAAAATAAGAAGAAACTGAATCATAGATATTTGCCATCAGAGGGTGTGCCAAAATTGAATTTTGACACACCCTTGGCGTAATACGGCACATGGTTGCTCCCTCCTAATTATAATACACCCATCGGCATAAAACCATGGGGAAAACAAATCGTTTGCAAACCCATCCGCGTTCCTATTCCATCCACATTGCCCACGGGTTCGCGCCCGTGCCTGTGTTACGCCTCCCTTGGGGTTCGTATGCGCAAAACAACGACAGCGTTCCGAAAGGAGGGCTCAGAGTAGCCATAGGTGAAAACCCATAGTCGAGGTAATACAAAACAAGAGGAGGGTGTATCAACATTTTGACACACCCTCCTCTTTGCTCTTTCTTCTTTTGTCTCTTACCAGCCCCAGCCTCCGCCTCCGCCACCACCGAAGGCGCTACCGTTACCAGTTTGCGTGCTGACTTGATAACTAGTGAATCCGTTCAAATTGAAGTTTTGTGTAGGCTCGTACAATCCGAAACGACCCTCAAAATAGTCCATGGCACCATTGAAACTATTTCCTACATAGAACTTATAATTCGTCACATCCGAATTGTAGGCACATACGGCACCACTCTTCTTGTTGCTCGTAGTAGGATTCAACGGCATCTTAATAGCCGCCAATACCTTTCCAGCATCATTGGCCACCAAGATATATTGCTCAGCAACCAAGGAAATGTCACTGCTATAGATATGACCTTTAGACTCTACTGGAATAGATTCGTTGAACATTCCGTTACCACCCACAGCAAAGACAAAGCCACCTTGGTGTTTCCAACCCGTATCCGTATCGAGTGGCGAGTTGAGCGAATGGCTCTGAGCCACTACCGTAATACCACCCGTGATGATCATGTCACCGTTGGAATCCAAGCCATCGCCCATACATTGAGCATAGTGGATACCACCCTCTACGTAAATATGCACCTTAGAGGAACTTTCGTTACCATCCGTAGCATTCCAAGCATCATCATCGGCGATTACATAGGTACGGCTATCGCCTCCCAATCGGATAATTGCGCCAGACAATGCCTCATAGGAGGTTAGCACCCTCAATTCTCCGCCCATGATTTCCAATTTCTCTTTTCCGAAAACGCCCTGGTCATAAGGCGCACTCACATCTATTTTTCCTCCATTGATCTTAATCTCCGGTGCCAAGATACCCGTATCGTAAGCATAGATGTCAATCGTACCGCTATTAATGACAACAGACTTATCTGCCTTGATTCCCTTCGGAGAAGCATGCGCTTTGGTACGCTCCATCTCAATCGAGTTACCTGGAATAACATAAGTCTCATTCGAACGGCTTCCCGCACTGATAGAGAGGATAAAGTCATCTTTGGTTCCATTTTCACGACCCAACGTAATGGTTCCGTCACAAATCAAGCCCTTACCCAACGTAGCAGAAAGCTTATTATCTCCACCCGTAATGGTAATATTACCTTCCGCCTTGATTGCCTTAGCCGTAGCGTATTCGTAATCCGGCTTTGAACTTCCGCCTGGATTCCATCCACCAGGGTTCCATCCGCCTGGATTCCAACCGCCTCCGCCACCACCTTGGGACTGACCGTTAGACTCCTTCGTGATATAATAGCCACCTTCCACCGTGATGGACAACTCTCCATCCGTGATAGACAAATCGCCCTTCGTCTTAATACCCTTTGCCAACATGGCATTGGAACCGATTTTAATCGTGTTCTTACCACCCGAGATAGTCACATTACCGTCGCACTTGATTCCCATGCAGGATACCGTATCACGATTGGCCGTCTCATCATAGTGTTTTCCTTTGAGATCCACGACATACTCGCCTCCGCTGATGATTACGTTCGCCTCACCGTTAATTCCCTTAGAAGCGACACCCTCACCGTCAATACTAACAATAGCATCACCCGAAATTTCCACATCTCCATCGCAAGTGATGCCCGCATTATACTTATAATCGTTGTTCGAGCCAAGATAAGGTTCCTTTGCGTCCAACGTAATAATCGTCTCGCCTCCAGATAAAGTGGTCTTCACGCCACCCTTGATGGCTTTTGAACCTTTTCCTTTGACATCCGCATGAATCTTTCCGCCCTTGATTTCTATCACACTATCGCATTTCAAGCCCTTCGCATCATCCGCAGGAACAGAGAACGCCACTGAACCACCTTCCACTAAAATCATCTCGCTACAATCCACGGCATCGCTTTCCGTTCCCGAAATCAGCAACTCACCACCGTACATTTCCAAACCATCGGCATTGATACCATCCCTGCCGGCCTGAGTGATTTTGAGCACACCACTATACATCTCCACTCGTTTCGAAGAGTTGATAGCATGCTGTTTCTTACTTTGAATCGTCAATTCACCCTCTGTTGCCGTACTATCGACATTGACCTTCAACTTGGATTTGGTATAAAGTGTCGCCTTAAGTGTGTTTGACTCCCCGTCAGAGAGTGCGGATTGACCTCTCAAATGAAGATTGGCCACATAAGATTCGTCATCCAACCCCTTATTGAGGACGATTGGTGCATTGGCAGCCGACAAAGAAAGATTATCAAACACCAATGTATAACCCTTATCTGGAGTAAATTCAAAAGTACCATCAGAAGAAGAACCCGAAAGATAGTAAACCACCCCTTTCTTCCCCACATGGGAAAGGATGGAGACATGCGAACCATCTACATTCGTCTCAACGGCTTCCTCGCCAAACGGATTATCGACAACCACTGAATTATCTTGATATGTGACGAAGACCGTATCCTTCTCGCCCAAAGCAAATGTCGCACTATCAATCTCAGAGATCTTGTATTCTTTATTCTTCTCGCCCTCAATGATCAACTTTCCGTTCTTGAAGCGAATCGTATCCGTATCAGATATATTGACAACTTCCTTTCCCAACAGCCCCAAATGGAAAATCATCGATTTTTGGGCCCAAAGGAAGAGGCATAAGAATATTGCTGTAAAAAGGAAAAATATTCTTTTCATATCTTACTGAATTTTATGTACATACTACCGACATTGAAGAAATAAACTCCGGCAGGAAGTGAATAGACTTCAATCTTTTCTCCACTTTGTATTCTCCCCGATTTCACCACTTCTCCGTTGATGGAAAAGATGGAAAATGAATAGGATTCCGCAGAAGCAAATCGAACAGAGAGGTAATCCGTCGCCGGATTAGGGTACACATCAAAAGACATAGCATCCTTAATTCCATCTTGATTCAACATTGGATCAGAGGAAAAAAGTACTTTTTTGATGTCTGCCAACTTGATTTTTGCAGGACTCTGACCATCTACATTGGATGCCGACTCAACAACAAGGAAATCGTTTGAGAAGTAGAGTTTTCCCGACTCATACATCTCGTAAGCCTTCGCACCCTCATTTGTCTCCACGACAATTCTTGTAAAAGCCTCGCCCCATACGTTACAAACGCCAAGAGCCAAGCACAACGCCGTGAGAAAACTAAATTTAAACTTTGCCATATTCATATAAGTAAAAAAGGGTTCTTACTATGCAATAATACGATTATTTTTCTCCTTACGGATTTTAAATTAAACAAAACGACGATTTTTTTCAACATTATTCTATTTTTCAAGAAAAGATGACCACAAAATCCAAAGAGGAAGGCGGAACGACAGAAGAGGAAACGAGCAAACAAAAAACTCCGAGTCCACGAAAAAGACCCGGAGTTCCTTTATACAATACTAATTTTTTACTTCTTCTTAGGACGCTCGATGCTGATTTCCTCGATCAAGATACCGTTCTCAAAGATACCTGTTTGTTTCGTACCCGTTGAGAAGATATAAACGCCTTGTCCGTGACGCTTGCCGCCCTTGAACTCACCTTCGTAACGGTCGCCCGTAGCGAAAGTATAAACGCCCTTGCCTTCTGGCTTACCTGCCACGAAGTCACCCGTGTAAATATCGCCTGTAGGATAAGAGTAAGTACCCTTTCCGTCACGCTTACCATCTTTGAATTCGCCGACATACTTAGCACCAGACTTATAGATGTAGGTACCCTTTCCGTGGAACTTACCCTCTACGAACGTACCATCGTACACCTCACCATCGTCAAATGTGTAAACGCCCTTACCATTTCTACATTTTCCCTTACATTGAGCAGATGCGCTAACACCAGCAAAAACTAATGCCGCAGCAAAAATCAAAAGTTTTATCTTCATAATGTATTACTATTTATTTCATTACAAAAGGAGACTATAAAGTCAGCCTAAGACGCACAAATATAATAAAACAATTGCTAAATATTGTTATTTCGTTCAAAAAAAGAAAAAAGTTTAAATAAGTCTTATTCGAAACACCTCAGAAATGGCCAACTTTCATGGTAAGAAAGGCCTTAAGAGTTTGACTTACAACGCCCAGCCCGCTTTGATTTGGATGGCGAAGCAGGATTCTTTTTAGACTCACCAATATACTCCGTAACGCGCTTAGCGAGGTCTTCCCCCGTAAGTCCTTCTAAGCGACCCCGATTGGAAGAAAGCATTTCAAAGACATGATAAGTCTGGAAATCATGCAATGCGGCACTGCCGAAAAGATGATGATATAACTTATATGCCTCCAAAGCCATAATCCAATAGTCCAACATTCTTTTATCCATAACGACTCAGATTAAAAGATTAAAAGGTGAATTCAACGAATCCACAGTTCCTCAAAAAACAGACAATAATGGATTTGAAAAAATTCCGTTTCCTACACTTACACCCCTACTCTCCAAAAACAACGAGGAAAACCTCCATTATTTTGACCAATCCAATGGTTGCAAAATACCGTTTTTCTGTTCATAATAGAACAAATCCACTAATCTCTCCGGAGAAAACCCCCAAAACTTGGACTCTTCGTACTGCAAAGCCCAATAGACGCGAGATCTGTAAAAATCATGGATAGCCTTATCGAATGAGATTCCATCCCGCTCTATCAAAATTAA
This sequence comes from Paludibacteraceae bacterium, assembly GCA_017553575.1. Taxonomy (GTDB): domain Bacteria; phylum Bacteroidota; class Bacteroidia; order Bacteroidales; family Paludibacteraceae; genus RGIG10190. Next base: position 5,172 of record JAFZKQ010000085.1, on the reverse strand, counting down.
CAATATATCCGCAATCTTTTGGGTATAGACCACGAGATACTCCGAAGGAGCAAATTGACCGTTTGAGAGTTTCATAAAAGAGAGTTTTATAAGTTGCGAAGACTCGTCGCCTTCACAAAATCATACCGAACTACACTAAAAACACGCACCTACCCTACCACCCCAAAGGGAAACAGGATGCGTTCTCGGCACACTGCCTCAGTGAACCTTATTACCCACACGACATTCCACATGGGATTAGAAGATACCATGTCCTCGATTTCAATCTGAAAAAATCTTTCGAGGACTCGGTATCAGACTATGGTTGACAAGTTTAAACGAGAAAGCCCAAAGAGAATGGGCTTATCTCACTCCAAACTTCACGCCTTATACATCATCTCGTAGTATTTTTCGTACTCACCTGAAGTGATGTTGTCCATCCACTCCTGATTATCCAAATACCACTTAACCGTTTTTTCTATGCCCTCCTCAAACTGAAGACTTGGTTCCCAACCCAACTCACGTTTCAACTTACGAGAATCAATTGCATAACGCAAGTCATGTCCCGCACGATCCTTCACGTAAGTAATAAGATGATCGCTCGTACCCTCTGGGTTACCCAACAACCTATCTACAGTTTTGATGATGACCTTAATCAAATCAATGTTCTTCCACTCGTTGAAACCGCCGATATTATACGTGTCAGCCACTTTACCCTTATGGAAGATCAAGTCGATAGCACGAGCATGATCCACCACATAAAGCCAATCACGTACATTCTCTCCCTTTCCATAGACAGGAAGAGGTTTTCCATGGCGAATATTATTGATAAACAACGGAATCAACTTCTCTGGGAATTGATATGGACCATAATTGTTAGAACAATTCGTCACGATTGTCGGCATTCCATACGTATCATGGAAAGCTCTCACGAAATGGTCACTACCTGCCTTGCTGGCAGAATAAGGGGAATGAGGATTGTACTTGGTCGTTTCGACAAAGAAAGTTCCGTCGAAATCCAACGCACCATAAACCTCATCCGTGGAGATATGATAAAACAACTTTCCTTCGTAATTACCCTCCCAAACAGACTTAGCCGCCTGAAGAAGAGATAGCGTACCCAAAACATTCGTCTTGGCGAAAGTGAATGGGTCACGGATACTTCTGTCCACATGACTTTCTGCAGCCAAATGGATAACGCCATCCACCTCGTACTGCTTGAACAATTCAAGCATACGGTCGAAATCACAGATATCCGCCTTCACAAAAATATAGTTAGGTTGGTTCTCAATATCCTTCAAGTTTGCCAAATTTCCGGCATACGTCAATTTATCCAAATTGATGATTCTATACTCAGGATACTTGTTAACGAACAACCGCACCACATGAGAGCCTATAAAACCCGCTCCTCCAGTAATTAATATGTTCCTTTTAAACTGCGACATATTTATTATTTTCTCTTAAATTTTACTTCTCAACAGCAGAACTTGAATAACCATAGTTGCCATAACCATAGCCATAGTGACCATAGTGGCCATAGCCATAGCCATAACGTCCATAGCCATAACGCTTGCTCTCCTGATCAACAGCATTGACAAGCAAGGATACGTTAGGGAACTTCTCCTCTGCGGCCAACTGATTGATAATAGCAAGATACTGCTTATTCGTATAATCAGCACGGCTGACATACAAGGTAATATCTGCAACACGGCTAAGCACCAAAGCATCTGTGACAAGACCAACAGGAGCCGTATCGAAGACTATATACTCATACTCTTGACGAAGCTGAACCATCAGAGTGTCCATAGAATCCCTAGAAAGCAACTCGGCCGAATTTGGAGGGATTGGTCCTGCGAACAAGACATCCAAATTCTGATTGTCAGGAACATGGGTAATCAACTTATGAATATCCTTCTCTCCTCCCGACAAATAAGTAGAGAGACCCTCTTCCTTCTGACGCTTAAAGATTTCACCGAGACGAGGATTACGCAAATCGGCACCAATCAACAAGGTCTTCTTTCCCAGCATAGAGAAACTGATGGCCAAGTTAGCCGAAACGAAAGTCTTACCCTCACCGAAGATAGAAGAGGTAATCAAAACGACCTTACGCTTCTCATCCATCATAAAGCGAACATTCGTACGCAAAAGACGGAATGCCTCACGCTTATCCTCCTCTTTCACCGACTTCAACTTCGTAAAGTCAGGCAACTCTGCCAAGACTGGCAAATCGGTCAACTTCATACGCTCCAAATCTGCACTTGAAGAGAAGGTAACATTAAACAAATCTCGTATATACAAGATGGCGATAGGAATTGCAAATCCCAAAATCAAAGCCACCAAATAGATCAAGTTGCGCTTAGGCGAGATTGGTGAAGGATCAGCCAACGACTCATCGATAATCTTCGCCTTGTTCGTAGTCGCAGCCATGGCAAGAGCATTCTCCTCTCTCTTCTGCAAGAGAATCAAGAACAAAGAGGATTGAATTTGACGTTGACGGTCTATTTCCACATAACGACGCTCTTGGGTTGGAACGTTTCCTACTTGAGCCTTATATTTTTGAGCTTGCTTATCCAAATCCTTCTGCATGATAAGGATACCATCCTCCAAATTTGCGATCAATGTTTTGATGTTATCATGCAAAGCCTCAATCATGGCATTCTTACTCAAAACAACAGGGTTACTTTCTGACGTTGTCCTGAGCAAACGATTCCTATCCAAAAGCAACTCGTTGTATTTGCTGATTTGCGACAACAAAGCTGCATCTGAAATTCCGATGTTCGTAGGAAGCACCTTATTCTCCTCGCTCATGTACTCGCGCAAGAAACGAATTAAATTCAACTGCGTCTCATTTTCCACTTGCTTACGCTCATAGTCAGTACCCTCCTTCATGAAGAGGTTAGCATTGGAAGAAATATCCGTCAAACCTTCCCGCTTCTTATAGCTCTCGATTTCACGTTCGGAAGAGCCCAACTCCTTACTAATAATCTTGATTCTCTCCTCGATAAAGACCGAAGTATTCATAGCCACCTTGTTCTTGTCCTCGATGGCATTCAAGTTATAGAGTTCGACCAACTTATCCAAAAAATCAGCGCCTCTCTTAGGGTTCGTCTCACTAATACTCAACTTAAGCACAGCAGAAAACTTGCTGGCAGGAGAGACATTCAAGCGACCCAAGAAAGAACGAGCCATAGAAATTGGATTGTTTACCGAAACATTCATCTTTTTTAATTCGCCAAGGGTATGACCTTCACGAATATTCACGATAAGCTTACCTTGATCGGTAGTTATGACATATGGGAAAGTATCCACTTTTTCCTCCATCACGTCTTCTCCCCTATATATCATCTTCAAGTTGAAAGAGAGAGAATCCTCGGATGTCAATTCAAAGAGGTAAGGTGAAATCAACTCATCCGCCCTGAACTGAGATTGGTCAAAAACGACAGCAGACTGATCATAAACATCACGTTTTGTCATCATGTTCTCCGTAATGTAAACGATATTACCGTCGATAGCCTTGACAACGTCACGAATCAACGACTTGGAAGTCAACACCTCCATCTCGTTCTCCGTCAAGCTATTGCCCATCAAATCGACACCCTTCATCAATGTCAACTCTGAAGCGACCGTACCTCCCTTCGACTCATCCTTAATCATAATGGAGGAAGCCACACGGAATACGGGCATCACTGTCTTCAGATAAAGGAACGCACCCAAAAGACATACGATAACGGAAACGACAAACCATTTCCAATAAACGATATACTTAAGCAACAACTCCTTGATGTCTATATCATCGTTGCTATTGACCACCTGCTTACTCTGCTTTGAAATATCAGCCATACTATCTATCTAAATTAAAGTCTACCTATCACCGTCTACTAATCGTCACTATCAAACTCGTCAAAGATATGAGAATGGATGTCGCCGTCAACCACAACGATGTAGTCGTACTATATCCACTGTTCTTGGCTTTTGCCTTGTTCGGCTCAACATAGAGAACATCGTTCTGTTGCAAATAGAAATAAGGAGAGGAAACCAAATTCCTATCTGTCAAGTCCAAGACAACCACCGTCTTGCTTCCATTCTCCTCCTCACGAACTAATTTCACATTTTCACGACGACCATAAATAGTCATATCTCCAGCCATAGCCAATGCCTCATAAACATTAATCTTCTCATTGGCTACTGTAAAGGTACTTGGTCTGGAGACCTCACCCAAAACTGTGATCTTATAATTCACCATTCGGACATTAACCAAAGGCTCCTCCTTTATGTAAGCACTCAACTTTTCCTTTAGCATAGTTTCAACTTCCCGCTTAGTCATTCCGCCGACCTTGATTCTTCCCAAAACAGGGAAATCGATTAAGCCATCGTTGTCCACCAAGTATGATTGCAACGTAGGAGTTGAATTGATGGACAAATCTGAATTGGACATACGTGGCATCACCAAGTTGAAAGGAAGTGCCACATCCTTATCGAACGTGCTGACCGTAATCGTCAACAAATCCTTCGGTTTTATGCGAGCATCATACAAGACATGAGATGTTGTGTCCTGGAAATGCTCAGCATCTTGCAAATACGCAATCTTCCTTGTCGAACCACACGATGAAAGTAGGATCGAACAGAACAAAAGCAAAAGAAAATTTCTACTATTCATTTTTTCAAATATATATAAAAAAGCAACCACTCACACAGTAGTTACCATAATTACTCTCTTCCCCAACCTACAGCTTGAGACAAAAGGACTTTACCGTTTCTTAGGCCTACACGGAGAGCCAAAGATTCACGGTCGATGAAGCCACAAACACAAGTGGCCAAGTTTTTCGAAGCACAATACAAATATACGTTTTGGCTAACAAAGCCTACATCCGTAGCAGAATAGAAAGTCTTGGCATCCTGATCATATTCGGACATCTTCTCAAAATCAGCCGCATAGACCAAAGCCACAGGAGCATCCTTAAAGAAGGTGTTCTTTCCAGCCTCACGTCTGTGGTCGCCGCCCTTTACCAAGAACAAATAATTACGCAATGCATCGTATTTATAAATACCGGACTTCAAGAAAACATAGATATCAATCTCTTGGCAATTACGAGCCGATGGAGCTGTACGCATATTTGACTCAGCACGATTTATTCCATTAGCCGCCCACAAAAGATCAGAAATTTGCTGATCTGAAAGTGGTTGATTCGAGAT
>JAFZKQ010000008.1 GCA_017553575.1 Paludibacteraceae bacterium | reverse complement strand
GGGTCAGATGTTTGCCTACGGCTTCCTTCAGATTCCACCTCACGATGGACACCCTTGCTTTCGGCTGTAGCCTTCCCACTGTTAGGGCGGCTTGGGGACTTACACCCGTTAGAGTACGTTCGTGCTGGGCGAACAAGATAAGGGTGTATCCTACTCGGATACACCCTATCTATTTGGCTTAGACTCATCGCACAAGATGTGTAGAACCCTTAATTCTTAATTACCTACTAACTTCGTCTTCAATCTCCCAAAGAATATCCATCACATCCTCTTCATCCATATACACTTCCTCTTTTTTCCTTCCTAAGACACCCAACCACAACCATTTTTTGAGTTTCTTATCATAGCCCAAGAAATCACCGTTCAAGCACTCAGCCACAGGCACAAAGCCACGCGACTTGAAATTATCGCCGAAGATTTTCTCCGGATGCATCAACTCATCGAAAGTCAAGAATCTAATGATATTCACCAGGTCATTCGACAACATATTATCGTCATCGTCCGTACACATTGTAATCATGCGCTTAAGCATATTGGGAGCCTTAATTCCATACAAATTCTCCACCTTGGACACTTTCTCCTTATCAATTTTACAGGATTCAATCTCCTCCACAAAATTATACTCCTTGTCTTCAGCTCTGACATAATGGAGCAACTTAGGTGCTCCATACTCTTCATCGTCGTCATCATCATCGTCATCATCAACTTCTTTAGGCAGAGAAGATAAAATATCAATCCGATCAAAATAGGTCTTTGCCATTTTCGGATCTTTCTCTACACCAAGACCCTTCTCAAAACATTCGGACAAAAGGGTACAACATTCGATAAGAACAGGAATACCAACCGTAGATGGAGAACTATAATGACACGCCGCCTCTTTAGCCAGGCGGACAGCCATCGCATAGTCTTGCTCCACACCCAAGCCCTTATAATAAAGCACGGCAAAACGTCCCTTGAAATGAGGAGGGAAGTTTTCTGACGATTGCGCTATTTTGTACCTTCTGGCAGCCTCCGCATAATCCTGTTTAACGCCAAGCCCATCTTGATAACACTCGGCCAAAGACATTTGAGCAAACGGGCTACCCGCTTCAGCAGATTTCGTATACCACTCAATCATTTTTTTGTAGTTCTGCTTAACGCCATCTCCCCTTCTATAACGTACTGCCAAAGCGATCTGTGCGTCCAAATCTCCCGCCTCTGCACATTTCGTATACCACTCAATCATCTTTTTAGAACTCTGTTTTACGCCTATGCCCTTTTCATAATGCTCGGCCAGAGTCAATTGAGCCTTTTGATAATGCTCGGCCAGAGTCAATTGAGCCTTTTGATAACCCGCCTCGGCACTCTTCTTATACCACTCAATCATTTTTTTGTAGTTCTGCTTGACTCCTGTTCCATTTTCGTAGTAGTTGCCAAGCCAGTACTGAGATTCAGCATCTCCCAGCTCCGCAGCCTTTGTCAAACATTCAGCCGCCTCTTTCGTTTTGCCACAATAAGCGAATTCGCATGCCTTCTTGTAGTAACCAACCGCATCGCCTTCTTCCACAAAAATCTTGCATGTCTTAATTCCCTCCCATACTTGGGACTCTTCGAACGGATCCTCAGAGACACCATCCGCAACCGACTTCTGAAGCCATTTCAAAGCCTCCGAATAGTCTTGCGCAACCCCCTTCCCGTTCATATAACAGAATCCCAAGATAGCATCTGCATAATAATTATTTTGCTCCACTGCCTCCATAAGGAGCGCCACTGCCTTTTCTTTTTTTCCAGGGACATCTACATCTCCTTCCAAGTAGATCTGAGCCAAATTAGTCAACGAAACAGCATCCCGTTCTCTGGCAAGAATCTTTTCATACCACTCTACAGCCAAAGGAAGATTAGGGTCAAAGCCTGTCCAATAAGAGGAGGCCACCCAGCGCATGGCTTCTATATCATCATTCTCCTCTGCTGCCCGCAAAAACCATTTGAGACCCGCCGCACAATTATCCTTATGCCATATTGAATCAACACCTATATTATTGCAATAACAAATTCCCAAAGCGACCCTTGCCTTGGCATGACCGCTCTCTGCCGCTTTCTTGTACCATTCAACCGCCTTCTTTTTGTCTTCCTTTACGCCTTGTCCTTCAAAGTAACAACGGCCCAAGTTGTATTGTGCATCAACGTTGCCGCTCTCCGCCTCTTTTTGATACTGTTCAAACGAACCCATCGGCACCTTATCTTCCTTCTTCATATTTAATTTGCTTTAAATTGGGTTTACAAACTGATTTAGAAGATTTTATAGGGTAGATACGCTCCGGGATCGTCTGGACAATGAATTAACCATTCATTTTCGACGTGTTTCTCCAAACTCGACAAACAGCAAGATAACGAAACGAAAAACGCCTATAAGTTTCTCACCACAATCTTTATTTAACGATAATTTTAGAATCAAGATTCAAAAACAACGGAAAATTATAGAAAAGCAATTAAAGGAGCAAGATTTTTTAGGAAAAATGTTTTCAAGGGACACCGGAATTTTCATTTAACTTCTCTTGTGACAGTTCTTTCCAATCAATGTTATGGAAGAGAAATGAGGCAGAAGAGATTTTGGTGTCAGGTTGGAAGACAAACCCATTAGTAATTGGGTACAGAGTGCCCAGTACCAACCCAAAGAAATGAAAAAAGCCCCACACCGAAGTGCAGGGCTAATATAACAAACTTCATCAGAGCTTATCTTCTCTTTGCATCCTCAATATAAGAATCCTTGAAACCAAGCATATAAAGTACTCCATCCAAGCCAATGCTGGAGATGGACTGTTTCGCATTTTCCTTCACCTTCGGCTTAGCATGGAAAGCGATACCCAGACCTGCCGAATGAAGCATCGGAAGATCGTTCGCGCCATCACCCACAGCAATAACCTGTTGCAAATCAAGGTTCTCAATCTGGGCAATCAGACGCAACAACTCTGCTTTTCGCTTACCATCCACGATGTCGCCCACATAATTACCCGTAAGCTTTCCGTCCACAATCTCCAACTCGTTGGCATAGACGTAATCGATACCGAAACGTTGTTTCAAATAGTTACCGAAATAGGTGAAACCACCCGAAAGGATCGCAATTTTATAACCATACTTCTTCAAGATATGGAGCACACGGTCGGCACCCTCCATGATAGGCAAGTTTTCCGCAATCTCCTGCATCACCGATTCGTCCAATCCCTTCAACAAAGAGACACGGCGCTTGAAACTCTCGCAGAAATCGATTTCGCCACGCATAGCCGACTCCGTAATCGCCTTCACTTCGTTGCCAACGCCAGCACGCTCAGCCAACTCGTCAATCACCTCCGTTTCAATGAGCGTAGAATCCATATCGAAACAGATCAGACGTCGATTCCTTCTAAAGAGGTTGTCCTCCTGGAAAGAGATGTCGTAGCCCAAATCCTGCGAGATGCGCAAAAACTCCGATTGGAGGAACTGTTTATCCTTCGGTGTACCACGGACAGACATCTCCACGCTTGCCTTTGTCACCGTGTCCTCCTCCAAAGGAACACGACCGGTCAGACGGGTGATTGTATCTATATTCAATCCTTGCTCCGCCAAGACTTGAGAGACGCTGGCAATCAACTCTGCGGAAATCTTACGCCCCAACAACGTAACGATGTAACGGTTCTTTCCCTGCATGGAAACCCAGCGGTTGTACTCCTCCTCCGTAATAGGGTTGAATCGCACGCTCACACCCAACTCGCTACATTTAAACAGGATATCCTTCAAAATGAATCCTGAATCCTCCTGCTTACTTTTGAAGAGGATACCGAGAGAAAGCGAATTGTGGATGTCGGCCTGGCCAATATCCAATATGGTTGCGTTGTGCTTTGCTATAATAGCCGCCAAAGAGGAGGTCACACCCGGCTTGTCGTCACCCGATATCTTCACGAGGATAATTTCGTTGGATTGATTCATTTTTTGAGGTTTTTTGTATATTTATTAGTTAATGACCTAACACCAGAGGCCGAAAGGGAGACAAAATAATGTTAAAAAACCGAATCAGCAGACCTTCGCCTCTTATCAAGATTTTCACTTGTTTTCCCGTCCGTCCAATGTGTCGAAAGCCCCATTGCGACAACGATTCCCAATGGGTTTCGGAACGCAAAATTAGCTTTTTATTTTCAGACTATAAAGCCGTTTTTGTGTTAAAAAACATATTTTTAACACATTTTGTGGTTCAACTCCATCAAAAAAGGCTATCTTTGCACCCGAAATGAGAAACGCGAGTCTCTCGTTTCAAAATAAACGGATTTAGGGTAATAGAGTTTATCCTTGCCTAGTGCTAACTAAACTATATTTAATGAGGAGATTTAATTATTTTGCTATTTCCTCAGTTGTTGCTGTTACACTGCTATCTTTTATCTCAATCGGATCGGTTAAACCTTCCGAATTGTTTGTCGGCCAAGCATTCCCTCAAACGGAGATTGCAGAGCCTCATAAAGGCGAGTTAGTGTTAGTCAACTTTTGGGCAGCCTACGATGCTGCGTCACGCGATAAGAACGTGCGTCTCTCGATGGTTGTGAAGAAGTTCGATGAAAAGGCAATGGCAGGAAGCTCCCGATTGAAATCGATCTCCATCTCGATGGATCGTTTTCCGGTAGTTTTCGAGGAGGTGGTAAAACAGGATGGACTGAACTTCTCGGAGGTCTCATTAGAGGCTGACGGATTTCAATCCAAACTTGCCAAAGATCTGAAACTAAACAATCAGTTTGGCAATTTTCTTGTTGATGAACAGGGTAAAATCATCGCAAAGGATTTCACCCCAGAGGAGTTGGAAAGAATGCTGGACAGGTACTTAGATTAAACTAAAAGAAAAGCTTCGGGTTTCATTACTCGAAGCTTTTCTTTTTTATGGAATTCCTATTCTGTTCGAAGCAGGAGGAGATTAAGGTTCCCGCATTTTCCAGTCTATTTATGTGTTCTAAATTAAGTCGATATGTTGAATGCGTGGAACCCTAATACTTTGATATGAAGTCAAAGTATCCTTCTTTTAAAAAATCAACGTCCATAAGCTTCTCAAATGCGAGGCTTCTATTGTGTATGTGTTCATACGTAATCAGTAGATACCATTGTATTTCCCAAGGTATATCTTGTCTTCCTCTTTTATCTTCCTCATCTATTCCAATAGCTTTCCAAAATTTACGAGCCTCTTGAATTGAAGGATCTCTTCGGACAAAGAACTCTTCTGACTTCCAATAGTAATAAAGAGGGAAACTCCACTCAGGTTCTTCATCTTCTCCTTTGTAATACTTGCAATATTTCAACAATTTCAAATTAATTTTTTCTCCATATTTTTCATCTTTTATTTACAAAACTAATAAAATTCAAGAACATAGTCACCAATGCGCTTTTTTTTGAGAAAAGAGACCTTTCGAAGAGTCATAGATTGGATGCTTGGGGCCATAAGATTACGGAGCGCATCTCCCTCCTGTGGGCTTAGTCGTTTTTTCCCTTGCTTTTACCCTCTTATCCAAAAAGATGATGTAAATTTGTAAAGTATATGGGCGAACCTTGAGTTCCCCTATTTTATTAACCTTTTTAATGATGGTGGCATCCCCTTGGACCCACATCCATAGCGCCACCCTTCAAAAAGATATGCGTAAATATTTATTAGATTTGACCGTCAACAGCAACGAGCGGCTGAGCGGTAACTACATTTTGATGAAGCTCTCCTCTGAGGAGCGACTTCCAGACATGCTTCCTGGCCAATTCGCCGAGATTCGTGTGGATGGTTCGCCTACCACTTTCCTGCGAAGACCCATCTCCATCCACTTTGTGGACAGAGCAACCAATGAATTGTGGTTCTTGATCCAATTGGTGGGCGACGGAACCCGCAAATTGGCCGAACTGAAGAAAGGAGACACTCTCAATGTGATGTTGCCATTGGGCAACTCGTTCTCCATGCCCGCTTTGGCTCAAGAGGAACTTCTATTGGTCGGTGGCGGTGTCGGCATCGCCCCTCTTTTGATGTTGGGTGCCGTCCTTCGGAACTTGGGGTATCAGCCCACCTTCCTATTAGGCGCACGTTCAAAGAAGGACTTGTTGCAACTGGACGCTTTCGAGACTTACGGACAGACATTTGTCACAACGGAAGATGCTTCTTTCGGAGAGAAAGGCTTCGTCACCAACCACTCCATCCTGCAACAAAAGAAATTCGACAAGATCTATACCTGTGGACCAACGCCGATGATGAAAGCCGTGGCTGCCTACGCCGCAAAAAACGGCATCGACTGCGAGGTCTCATTGGAGAACAAGATGGCCTGCGGATTGGGCGCCTGCCTCTGCTGCGTGACCGAAACGCAAGAGGGTCATAAGTGCGTATGCTCTGACGGTCCTGTATTTAACATAAAAGATTTGAAATGGCAGATTTAACGACTAACATAGGAAAACTCGTCATGAAGAACCCTGTCATGACGGCTTCGGGAACCTTCGGTTACGGAGAAGAGTTCGCCGACTTCATCGACCTCAGCAGATTGGGCGGCATCATCGTCAAAGGAACGACCTTGAAAAGACGCGAAGGCAACCCCTACCCTCGTATGGCCGAAACGCCATCGGGAATGATCAATGCGGTAGGTCTCCAAAACAAGGGTGTAGACTATTTCGTAGAGCACATCTACCCACGCATCAAGGATACGGATACCAACATCTTGGTGAATGTATCGGGTTCAACCATCGACGACTATGTGGCAACGGCAGAGCGCATCAATGCATTGGACAAAATCCCTGCCATCGAGCTCAACATCTCTTGCCCTAACGTAAAAGAGGGCGGTATGGCATTCGGAACCTCCTGCACCTCTGCCGCAGGCGTAGTCGCTGCCGTGCGTAAAGCTTACGACAAGACCCTGATCGTCAAACTGTCACCTAACGTGACCAATATCGCCGAAATCGCCAAGGCTGTCGAGGATGCAGGAGCAGACAGCGTTTCGCTCATCAACACCTTGATGGGAATGGCCATCGACGCAGAAAAACGCAAACCGCTGATCTCCACCATCACAGGCGGACTCTCGGGCGCTTGCGTTAAACCGATTGCCCTCAGAATGGTTTGGCAAGTTGCCAAGGCCGTAAAGATTCCGGTAGTCGGTTTGGGCGGCATCATGAACGCAACCGATGCCATCGAATTCTTCTTGGCTGGTGCTTCCGCCATCGAGATTGGAACGGCCAACTTCATCGACCCAACCGTCACCATCAAAGTGATCGACGGCATCAACGACTACTTGGACCGCCACGGATTCAAATCCATCCGCGACATAGTTGGGGCCTTGGAGACAGCTTAACGTGTTTTTCCTAACTACGTAAGTTTTCTCAACCCCATATTTACTAAAACGGTGAATTTTTAGAAGTCACCTTCATAGGCATTTCCCTTCAAAAGGTGTGCTCTAAAAATTCACTTTATGAACCTCCGGAAACACTCAATCAGATACGGACATGAAAAAGAAATTTGTATACCCCATCGTTTCGCTTATCGCTGTCGCTACAGCAGCTCTGCTCTTCCTTAATTTCGGCAAAAAGGAGAATACGGAAGTAGCCCATAACACCGCTCCTAAATGGACGCTCCAAAAGGTGGACGACTTTAAAGTGATGACCGTCACACCCAACGGAAACTGGATGACGGAGATAAAGAAAGCCATGCTCTCCAAACGATTGAGTGACGGCAACCTACCTGTATCCTTCGCCATGACTGTCGTCGGAACAGAAACGCCTGCCCCCATCGCAAGCATGGAATGCAGACTCCAATATGACAATATGAAAATAGAGGGGAACCTCCGCGAACTGGAATCGGTTCTGGACGACTCCACCTCCGTCAGCAACGGAATCTTCGCATTCGACTTCTCCAAGGCAGAGAACGCCACCATCGAAAACTTATACCACCTTTCCTCCCTATCCTCCGAACACATGAAAATGTGGGTGAAGCCACACTTCAAGGATGGACAAGAGAGCGAATGGCACGAATTGGAATGCAAACATTGATATCATGAAGAAGGTTGAAGTTGAGAAAGAATTCATTGAGAAGGTAGGAGATTTAGCCATCGGCATCGTTGAATGCCGCATCCAAAATAGCGCATCTTCCCCTGCGTTATGGGAACGAATCAATCTTGAGATAGAGCGATTCAAACAGCAGTACACCCTTCCCGACTTGGCAAAACGCCCTACCATAGAGGCTACCCGAACAGCCTACAAACGATGTGGAAAGGACCCCAGCCGTTACCGCCCCTCTTCAGAAGCCCTCTGCCGACGGATTTTGAAAGGAATGGACCTATACCGCATCAACACGGTCGTCGACCTGATAAACCTAATCTCCATCACTTCCGGCTACTCCATTGGAGGATTCGATGCGGACAAGATTGAGGGAGAGCAACTCACCCTCGGCATCGGGAAAGAGGGAGAACCGTTCGAAGGGATCGGACGCGGAATACTCAACATCGAAGGATTGCCCGTCTATCGAGACAAAATCGGTGGTGTAGGCACGCCAACCAGCGACAACGAACGCACAAAACTCTCCGAAAACAGCACCCACCTGCTCATGATCGTAAACGCATACTCGGGGAGAGAGGGTCTATCCCTCTTCTTGGAAGAGAGCATCGCACTACTGAAGGAGTATGCCCAAGCCCAAGAGATAGAACTGAAAATATGGGAGAACAAATAAGCTGAACGGCTTTCAAGAAGAGAGGGGTGGACGAGGAATCATAAGATGCTAATCCTCATCCACCTCCATCGTATAATCAATAACCTTATTCAAATAATCCACAAACGGCCTATTTTTTTTGAAAACATCCAAAAGATAAGCAAGAAGGCGTTCCTCATCCGTAACTTCCGACGGATCCATAAAGCGCTGAAGACAATATGCCTTTAACCGAGCATAATCCTTATAAGGGGATTCTGCGAACTCTTTTGGAACCTTCTTCAGAGCATTCTCGAAATCAAGGGACAAGCCATTCTTTTCCGCCTGCTTCACAAAGCCGTCAAACAGAGTTGGATCGTCCAACAAATCCTCGCGGACAATCGCCACCACCTTCTTATCATAGCAATAATGGCCTATGGCGAGCATATTCGCGTTAGGATAATCATCCCCGCCTACAGAAAGGTGGAAATAATAGCCTGCCTTTCCCGACTTCTTACCGCCAGGCGCAACGAAAATACAGAAGTGCGATTTATAAGGCGACTTGTCCGAAGAGAAACGAATGTCCCGATTGATACGATAAGTACAATCCTTCAACTCAAGACCGGCAAGACTTTCGTCCATCTTGCCCAATTCAGACAAAAGACGCAAAGCGAATTGGTTAAAACGGTCACGCGCAAGCTCATACGCCTCACGATGGGCATGAAACCACTGCGTATTGTTATTCTGATGCAACTGGTGCAAAAAAGCGATTACTTCCTTCATAAATTTTCGTCATTACTTAGTAAATGGGAGAGTGAGATTTTAGGTGGGTTCTCTACATAGACCATAGCCATTAAAAAAGGCCAGAAAGGAGATTCCCTTCTGACCCTATAGCTATCTCTTTTAAATCAACATTTGATATTCAAGCTATCCAATACCGCACGAATCTTCTCGAAAGTCGTGATACGGGTTGGCACAAGAGGCAACCTCAATTTGTTGTT
>JAFZKQ010000084.1 GCA_017553575.1 Paludibacteraceae bacterium | reverse complement strand
CCTTTGGGCGCGGCTTTTGCCTCTATCAGGGTGGCGTGGATGCGTTGGTGGCTCAGCACATGAGTCACGGGTGCGTTGACGAGGGTGATCTGTTTCAGGTCGAAAGCCTGCCCGAAATCCGTCTCCGGAAGGTGGGCGAGAAGTTGCTCCTGATCCATGGGTTGGGGAGTCTCGACCAGCGGCAGTTCGAAGAGACCTTTCCAAATGTCGTCCGCCTCGCGTCTGTGTAGGTAGATGTGATGGTCGGTCGTCAGGAGGAAATAGTAGAAGTAGCGGTCTTTGCTGCTACCTTTCTTGCTCTTGACCGGTAGCTCGTTTGCCGTTTTGTGGGCCAAGGCTAGGCAAATCTCCTGCATCGGGCATTCCGTGCAGTGGGGCGTGGTGGGCGTGCAGACCGTAGCTCCGAGTTCCATGATGCCTTGGTTGAAGAGGGCAGGGCGTTGCTTGTCGAGGAGTTCCTGGGCGAGTTCCCCGAATTCACTTTTCCCCTTGGTGCTGTCGATGGGAGTGGCAATCTCAAAGACACGTGCGAGGACGCGGTAGGCGTTCCCGTCCACAGCCGCGAAAGGGAGTCCGAATGCGAAGGAGCCGATGGCCGCCGCCGTGTAGTCGCCTATGCCCTTCAGGCTCCGTATCTCTTTGTGAGTCTTTGGAAAAATGCCCTGGTGCTTCTCCACGATGGTCTTTGCGGAGAAGTGGAGGTTGCGGGCGCGGCTGTAGTAGCCCAGTCCTTGCCAGCATTTGAGTACGTCCTCTTCCTTGGCTGTTGCCAAAGCCGTGACATCGGGGAATTGGCGGATGAAGTTGTTGTAGTATTCCAAGCCTTGGACCACGCGAGTCTGCTGCAGGATGATTTCGGAGATCCAAATCTTGTAGGGGTCGTTGGTCTCCCGCCAAGGAAGGTCTCTTTTGTTCTTCAAATACCAATTTATGAGCAAGTCGCTGAATTCCATTTGTTTTCTCCCCGATGTTTATTTTCTCACAAAGGTAGGCATAAAAGGTGACTTCTAAAAATGCGCTGAGAGGTAACGGAGAAGGGCGTGCGTGAGAGGGCGGATCGTGATTTTCCTTTCTACAATCTTGCCCTGTTGAGGCTTAAGGAACGCTTATTTGTGCTAAATTTGTTCAATAACCCCTCTTGCTGTAGGGTTATTGACTAAAAATTTGGCTGAAAGTTCTATTTCTTTAGCGATTTTCTTTGTTTTCTTTGGTATATGGTAGATAAACCTATGTTAAATAGGCTTATTTAAAATACTGAAAATAAATAAGATAGAAAAATGTGATAAAATTTTTAATAAAAAACCTACTAAGATAGTAGGTATATAAATAAAAAAGCTCTATATTTGCAGTGTCAAAAGACAAGAAATGGAGAGTTGAATATAAAAAGGGAGGATATTATGGCTAAGATTATTGAAAGTACATTGGAGTTGATTGGCAATACGCCACTTTTGAAACTCAACAATTATTCAAAGAAAGCTGGAGTAAATAACGCTACTTTGTTGGCGAAGTTGGAATACCTCAACCCTGCGGGTTCCGTAAAAGATCGTATCGCTCTTGCGATGATTGAGGATGCGGAGAAGAAGGGTCTCTTGAAGGCTGGTGCCACTATCATCGAGCCTACTTCCGGTAACACGGGTATCGGTTTGGCTGCCGTAGCCACCGCCAAGGGATACAAAGCAATCTTGACGTTGCCTGACACGATGAGTGTCGAGCGTAGAAACCTTTTGAAGGCTTACGGTGCGGAGATTGTCTTGACCGAGGGCGCAAAGGGAATGAAGGGAGCCATCGCTAAGGCTGAGGAGTTGAACAAGGAGATCAAGGGCTCTGTGATTTTGGGCCAATTCGTCAATCCTGCCAACCCTGAGATTCATCGTAAGACAACAGGTCCTGAGATTTGGGATCAGACCGATGGCAAGGTGGACATTTTCGTGGCTGGTGTAGGTACTGGCGGTACGTTGACGGGTGTCGGCGAATATTTGAAGTCTAAGAATCCTAACGTGAAGGTGGTGGCTGTCGAGCCTGCTACATCCCCAGTCTTGTCAAAGGGTACGGCTGGACCTCACAAGATTCAAGGTATCGGTGCCGGTTTCGTTCCTGAGACGTTGAACACGAAGATTTATGACGAGGTGATTGCCATTGAGAACGAGGATGCCTTTACGGAGGGAAGAAACTTTGCCATCAGCGAAGGAGTCTTGGTGGGTATCTCTTCCGGATCCGCTTTGAAGGCAGCTACGATTTTGGCTAACCGTCCGGAGAACAAAGGAAAGAATATTGTGGTTCTTCTTCCTGATTCTGGTGACAGATATTTGTCAACTGCTTTGTTCTCAAATAATTAATATTTAAATAGCACATTCATCACTTTTACTTGTGCCGATGGCGCCCTGCCATCGGGAAGGGAAGGTTTGTCTCTGAATTAAGCACCTTCCCTTCCTGTAAATAACAATCAGATTATTAACATATCTTCCACGTATGCCGATGGCCTCAAAGTTGTCGGAAGGGGATTCTATATCAAAATTTTATGACAGAAAATCAAGAAAAATTAAGCAACAATCACCCGTGCTTCTCTACGAAGCCTGGCAATCTCGGAAGAATTCACTTGCCTGTCAGCCCTGCTTGCAACATCGGTTGCCGTTTCTGCAGCCGCGTGTTGAACGACACGGAGAACCGTCCGGGTGTTACGTCGAAAGTGATTACACCCGCTGACAGCATAGCCATCCTCAGAAAGGCATTGAAGATATGTCCAGAGATCAAAGTGGCGGGCATCGCGGGTCCGGGTGACACGTTGGCGACCGATACGGCCTTGGAGACGTTCCGTTTGGTGGACAAGGAGTTTCCTCAATTGCTCAAATGTATGAGTACGAACGGATTGCTGCTCGATGAGAAGGCTGACAAGGTGATTGAGGCTAAGATCGACTCCTTGACGGTGACGGTCAATGCCATCGACCCTGAGATCGAGGCCAGACTGAACAAGTTCGTCTACTACCACGGCAAAAAGTATGATGCGCTTGAGGGTGCCAAAATCTTGATCGAGAACCAATTGAACGGTATCCGCAAGGTGGCGGAGAGCGGTATCACCGTGAAGGTCAATACGGTGCTGGTGCCAAGGATCAACGGTAGCCACATTGAGAAGATCGCAAAGATGGTCTCTTCGTTGGGTGCGACGATTTACAACATCATCCCGTTGATTCCGACCTACGAAC
Organism: Paludibacteraceae bacterium; assembly: GCA_017553575.1. Taxonomy (GTDB): domain Bacteria; phylum Bacteroidota; class Bacteroidia; order Bacteroidales; family Paludibacteraceae; genus RGIG10190. Next base: position 16,128 of record JAFZKQ010000084.1, on the reverse strand, counting down.
TCAAGGAGGAGAAGGCTCCTTTCTGCTTCCAGATCGAGGAGGCAAGAAAGAGCGCGGAGAAATATATCGACGTCTTCCGTCACTGTAACCGATGCCGCGCCGATGCGGTCGGTGTCCCAGGCGTGAGCGAGTTCTCCAAAGAGGTTTATTCAGACAATTTCGCAACAACAGAGACTTTTTCGCATGGATGATAAACAGAAATACAATGCGTTCCGCGTTGCGGCGGCCTCTTCGGACGGCTACACGGTAGACACCCACTTCGGACGGGCGAAGGATTTTTACATATACCAGTTCTTTGAAGGCGAGTGGGTCTTTGTGGAGAAGCGAACAGTGACTCCAGTTTGCCGCGACGGAGGCCATTCGCAAGTCGAGATGGAGAAGACGGTGGAACTCTTCTCCGATTGCCAATACGTTACGGCATCGCGGATAGGGACAGGCGCCAACGCCCTGCTGTCGCAAAAGGGAATCGTGGCGATGGCTTTGCCCGGCGACCTTATCGAGGCTTTAGATAAAATATATACATACAACGAGATACAAAACTTATTTTAATTATTCACCCGCCACAATTGCGTGGCATAAAACAATATAATCACAATGGGAGAAATCAGACAAATAGCAATTTACGGAAAAGGTGGTATTGGAAAGTCAACTACTACTCAGAATTTGACTGCCGGTTTGGTTGAGCATGGAAAGAAAGTAATGGTTGTGGGTTGTGACCCGAAGGCTGATTCTACTCGTCTCTTGTTGGGCGGATTGGCTCAAAAGACAGTTTTGGATACCATTCGTGACGAGGGTGAGGATATTACTCTTGACAGAATCATGAAGGAAGGATTCGGAGGCACGCGTTGTGTAGAGTCAGGAGGTCCAGAGCCAGGTGTCGGATGTGCCGGTCGTGGTATCATCACATCAATCAACATGTTGGAAAACTTGGGTGCTTATACGGACGATTTGGACTATGTGTTCTATGACGTGTTGGGCGACGTGGTTTGTGGAGGTTTCGCAATGCCTATACGTGAAGGAAAAGCAAAAGAGATCTATATCGTGGCATCAGGAGAGATGATGGCTCTTTACGCTGCTAACAATATCGCAAAGGGTATCCAGCGCTACGCAAGATCAGGTGGTGTCCGTTTGGGTGGTATCATCTGTAACTCAAGAAATGTGGACCGTGAGTTGGACTTGCTGAGAGCATTCGCTAAGGAACTCGGAACTCAGCTAATACACTTCGTGCCTCGTAACAACATTGTACAACGCGCTGAGATTAACAAAAAGACAGTTATCGAATACAAGCCGGATTCTGACCAAGCAGATGAATACAGAAATCTTGCAAAGGCCATCATAGACAATAAAAGTTTTGTGATCCCTACTCCGATGACTTCAGAGCGTTTGGAGGAGATCCTGCTCGAATACGGTTTGATGGATAACGCAGACGACTATAGGATTTAATTGAGAATTAAGAATTAAGAATTTGCAGGATATGGGTTACAAGATTGCGGTTGCCACGTCGGACGGACTGAATGTCGATTTGCATTTCGGCTCGGCTCCAAGTTTCGAGATTTATGCTGTCGAAGGCATCGATTTCAAGAAGGTGGAGACAAGGAACGTCCCAATTGTGCAAGAACAGCCCTATTATTACGTGGCTGAGAATGTAGGAACATGCGCTGAGGCCTCAGGTTGCGGCACGGGATGCGGGTCGGGTAGCGGTGACGGCTGCAATGCTGGTTGTAACTCGGGCTGTGGCTCTAAAAGTGGTTGTGGCGGCGGCGAACGGTCGGAATCGGTTGAGTTGCTTTCTGATTGTCGGAGTGTGGTCTGCAAAAAAATGGGACGGAACATTTTGAAACAGTTCGAAAGAAAGGCCATTTCAGTTTTCGATGTCGAGTTACCTGTCAAAGAGGCTTTGTCGAAGATTGTCAGTTACTACTATAAGATCGACGAAAGGAAGTTGAAATTTAAAAATCAAGAAGAGTAAAATTCATTATGGCGAATAGAATAAATTTAAATATGACCACCGTCGAGAATCGCGAATTGCGTCTCGGTACAATCATCGGTTGGGATGGCTCGGCAAAGGAACTGATCGAACAGTCTGCCTACGATGAGCGAAGCATCAAGAAGCATGGTGGTTGCAAGGGTGCGGGTCAAGGTTGTAGACTCTGCGAGTTGCAGAGTCCGTTGAACCAGGAGACGATGTGTTCCAATGCCATCGTACAATGTCAGATCGGTAACCTTACCGACTGTGTCTTGATCAACCATGCACCGATCGGTTGTAGTAGTGAGGATGCGAAGTTCAACCTTACCATGCACATGGGTCTTGCGCGTCGTGGCAAACCACAACAGAATACATTGAACATAAGCACGAACCTCTTGGAGAAAGACATGGTGTTCGGTGGTGCGGCCAAGCTGAGACAGGCCATCCGCATCGCCAAGGAGCGTTACAATCCGAAGGCGATCTTCATCGCCATGGCTTGTGCAACGGCCATCACGGGTGAGGATATCGACAGCGTGGCGGAAGAGTTGGAGCCAGAGGTAGGTGTGCCTATCATCCCATTGCACTGTGAGGGATTCCGAAGCAAACACTGGAGTACCGGTTTCGATGTGGCTTTCCACGGTGTCTTGAGACAGATCGTTGAGAAGCATCCTAAGAAGAAGCAGAAAGACCTCATCAACATCATCGCCCTCTGGGGAACTGACTGGTTCACCGATTTGTTGAAGCCACTTGGCTTGCGGGTGAACTACCTTTTGGACTGTGCCTCTTTCGAGGAGATCCGTCAGGCATCAGAGGCCGTGGCAACAACTACTTTCTGTGAGACCCTCGGTGGTTACATGGGTGCTGCGTTGGAAGACCAGTTCGGTGTTCCGCAGATCGACGCTCCACAGCCTTACGGTATCAAGGGAACAGACGCTTGGCTGAGAGCCATCGCCAAAGTGGTCGGCAAAGAGAAGGAGGTCGAAGAGTTCATTGAAAGCGAGCATAAGCGTATCGCGCCTAAGTTGGCGGAGTATCGTGAATATTTCAAGGGCAAATACGGAATGGTCCTCACCGGTTCGGCTTACGCCCACGGATTGATCAGCGTATTGGCTGAGTTGGGCATCAAGAACGAGGCTGCACTCGTCTTCCACCACGACCCGGTTTATGATGGTGCCGGTAAGAACCAAGACACGTTGAAGGAGTTGGTGGAGACTTACGGAGATATCCCTCACTATACGGTCAGCAAGACACGTGCCTTCCAATTGCCTCAGCTCTTGAATCGTGTGAAGACGGATTTCTTGATCATTCGTCACCCAGGACTTGCCTCCGTAGCAGGTCACCTCGGAGTTCCGACGTTCGCCCTAGGCGACGAGCATATCCCAGTAGGTTACGACGGTATCTTGCGTGTGGGTGAGATCCTGAAGGGTGTGCTGGCCCGCACGAAGTTCAACAAGACACTGCAGCGCCACGTACGCTTGCCTTACAACGATTGGTGGTTTAGCCAGACCGATCCGTTCAAGCTCACCAACGACAAGGATGTCTTCAAGGAGATCGAAGAGCGATTGGGCGAATAATTCCTCTAAGTTTTTAACATCAAAAGAATCAATCAAATGAGCGAAATACAAAAGAAGAAACCTTCGGTAATATCCGATGTCCGATATGCTTGCGCGGTGGGTGCGACCAACACCGTAGTGGCCATCAAAGGTGCAGTGCCAATCGCCAATTGTAGCCCTGGCTGTCAGCTGAAGACTACCGCCATGTTGACCTTCGAGAACGGTTTTCAAGGTAGTATCGCGGCTGGAGGCGGAAACATGCCAAGCTCCAACGCTACAGAGAATGATGTGGTCTTCGGTGGTATAAAGACCCTCGACAATCTTATCAAATCAACGCTGAAGATCTACGACGGAGACCTCTTCGTGGTCCTGACGGGTTGTACGGGTGAGCTGATCGGCGACAACGTGCCTGACCTCGTGGGCAAGTACCAGAAGGCAGGCTACCCTATCGTCTACGCCAACACGGCCGGTTTCAAGGGCAATAATATCTTCGGACACGAAACGGTGGTGGATGCCATCATCGACCAATACGTAGGGAACTACGAAGGAGAGAAGAAGAAAGGGCTCGTCAACCTCTGGTTTGAAGTGCCTTACTACAACCAAAACTGGCGAGGCGACTATCAGGAGCTCGCACGAATCTTGCGTGGCGCAGGCTTGGAAGTGAACGTGTTGTTCGGTCCGGAGAATCCTGGTGTGGAGGCTTGGAAACGCATTCCGCAAGCTCAGTTCAACCTCGTGGTGTCCCCTTGGGTGGGCGTCAAGAATGCGGAGCATCTCCAGAAGAAATATAACCAACCCTTCTTGCACATCCCTGAGATTCCTATCGGTGAGGAGGCAACGGCAAAATTCATCCGTCAGGTGGTTGAGTTCGCAGGAATCGACAAGGCTCAGTCTGAAGCCTTCATCAAGCAAGAGGCGGACATCTACTACTACTATCTCGAACACTTCTCCGAGTTCTTCGCTGAATATTGGTACGGAATGCCGAGTGAGTTTGTCGTGACGGCAGATGCCTCTTACGCCTTGGCTTACTCAAAATTCTTGGCCGACCAGATCGGTCTGATTCCGAAGCAGGTAATCATCACGGATAAGACTCCTGAGAAGTTCCGTCCAGCTATCTCCGAGTATTTCAAGAATAACATCTCCGAGGGCGTAAGCATCGATGTGGTCTTCGAGGAGGATGGCTATGAGGTGGAAAAATTGATAGAGAACGTGGAGTTCACGGCAGGAAAGCCGTTGATTCTCGGTACGTCATGGGAACTTACCCTTGCCAACAAGAAGGGAGCCCTGTTCTTCGAGATCTCAACCCCATCGTCAGAAACACTCGTCATCAACCGTTCCCACATCGGATATAAGGGTGCCTTGCAGTTCTTGGAAAGAATTTATAGTGCTTCCGTAGGAGGAAAATAATAAGAGCGGATGTTGTCTGTAGTTTCAGGCAACATCCCTTACAAAAAGAAAAACAATATCATTATAAAAGGTAAATTAATGACACGACTAAATGACATAAAATATATGGTTGCCGCAGCGAAGATGTTCTTTGTTGCTGGTCGTGGACGAATTGCCGAAAATTCATCAAACCGTTTTGCGTTCCTGTTTCCTGTAAAATCTTACATGAAGTATAGACAATGTTCTCTCTGCGAATGTTGTTGCCGATGTAGTATGCCAGTGTGTTAATTAGGGTAGCTGGCCCCCATTCAATTACTAATCTTGCCCTGGATTTCCAAACAAGCATTTATTTGTCGTATGCTATAAAAAACGAATACGTAGATGTTTTGTTTATATAATTAATATTTTATATACAATCAATATTTTATAATCGGCAAAACAATAACAGACATGGCAGTTTACAACAATGTATTAGACTTGATAGGCAACACCCCCGTCGTTCAACTCTCAAGACTGAACACAGGCAAGAGTTCTCTTTTCTTGAAATTGGAGAATCAGAATCCTGGTGGTAGCATAAAGGATCGTACGGGCTTGAATATGATTGAGCAAGCGGAGAGACGAGGAACAATCCGCCCTGGACAACTCATTGTGGAGGCTACGGCAGGAAACACTGGATTAGGTCTTGCATTGGCAAGCAGAATGAAAGGATACAAGCTCTTGTTGGTGATTCCTGACAAGATGAGTACTGAGAAGATTAATCACCTTCGTGCGTTGGGTGTGGAGACGGTCATTACCCGAAGCGATGTAGGTAAGGGACATCCGGAATATTACCAAGATTTAGCTGCTCGAATTGCTAACGAGAGGGGAGGGTACTACATTAATCAGTTTGAGAATCTTGATAACCCTGAGACCCATGTGTTGACTACGGGTCCTGAGATTTGGAAGCAATTGGAGCATAAAGTAGATGCCGTTGTTGTGGGTGTCGGTTCCGCTGGAACACTGACAGGTTTGACTCAATTCTTCAAGAAGGTGAGTCCGCAAACCGAGTTCATCTTGGCCGATCCTAAGGGCTCTGTTCTTGCTGATTATATTAATCTGAAGAAACTTCGTAATGATGCAGGTTCATGGTTCGTTGAAGGCATCGGAGAGGATTATATTCCTAAACTGGCCGACTTCGATTTGGTGACGAAGGCCTACGAAGTGACCGACGAGGAGAGTTTCACCGCTGCCCGCCTTTTGCTGAGGGAAGAAGGCATCTTGGCAGGCTCATCCACTGGTACGCTCCTAAGTGCAGCCCTTCGCTACTGCCAAGAGCAGATCACCCCGAAACGTGTGGTGACACTTGCGTGCGATAGCGGTAATAAGTATCTCTCCAAGATGTTCAACGACGAATGGTTGAAGGAGAAAAAGCTGACCCTCAATCTCTGACCCACCAATTATCTTTTAATTCTTAACTCTTAACACTTAATTAATATATGGCTTTAGGATTTTCAACAAGGGCCATCCACAACGGAGAAGAGCCCGATTTCAGAGAAGGTGCGAGCGGTGATGTTGCCGTACCTATACATTTGGCTACCACTTTTGCAAGACGCAAAGCTGGTAGTCCCACAGCAGGATATGAATATACCCGCAGTTTGAACCCTACTCGTAAGGCGTTGGAGGAGAAGTTGGCGGCATTGGATGGTGCTAAGTATGGACTCGCTTTTTCTTCCGGTTTGGCAGCCGCATCCACGTTGATTATCTCGCTATTGAAGGCTGGTGATCATGTGATTGGCTTCGATGATCTATATGGCGGTACGAGACGCTTGTTGAGCAATGTCTTCGTGAATTTCAACATCTCCGTCTCTTACGTCGATGCGACCGTACCCGAGAATGTCGAGAAGGCCATAAGGCCAGAGTCCAAACTGATCTGGATCGAGTCTCCAACGAACCCATTGTTGAAGATTGCCGACATCCGGGCCATCGCAAAGATTGCGAAGAGCCACGGACTGATCTTGGTGGTGGACAACACGTTCTTGTCGCCATATTTCCAGAAACCGCTTGGCTTGGGTGCCGACGTGGTGGTTTACAGTACGACTAAATACATTGGTGGACACAGTGATGCGTTGGGAGGTTCCATCGTCTTGAACAATGAGGAGTATTACAAAAAGATTGCTTACAACCAGAATGCAGTTGGAGCCGTACTCTCTCCGTTCGACAGCTATTTGACCTTGCGTGGCGCAAAGACGCTTGCCGTGCGTATGGAGCAGCATCAGAAGAATGCTTTGGCCTTGGCCGAGTTCCTTCAAACTTCCCCCAAAGTAAAACGGGTACTTTACCCAGGACTGAAATACCATCCGCATCATAATGTGGCTACGTCACAAGCCATCGGCTTTGGAGGTGTCCTCTCGTTTGAGTTGGAGGGAACCCTTGCGGATGCTGAAAACTTTTTGTCGAAATTGAAACTCTTCTCAACCGCTGAGAGTTTGGGCGGCGTGGAGAGCTTGGCGGAAATACCGGCCATCATGACCCATGCCTCTGTTCCGAAGGAGGTCCGTGAGAAGAATGGCATTTCCGATACGTTGATTCGAATCTCGGTAGGTATTGAAAATACGGAAGATTTAATAGAAGACTTTAGAAATGCATTAAAATGAAATACGTTGTATCTGCATAAAAATTAGAAGTTTATGGAAAAGGTTAAACCCACTTTTCAAGAGAATGTTTCAGAAACACTCTTGATCCCTCTCTACATGAGGGCGAAAGAATCCAAAGAGCAAAATCCGATTATCGTTGACAAAACGTCGGAAACTATTCTTTCGATGGTAGATTATAACTTTACTAAATTCTATGCAGATGTACGATGTCAATTGTGTATTTCATTCAGAACAAAATATTTTGATGACGCGGTGAGGGATTTCGTGGCGAAATATGATGATGCGGTAGTTGTTTTGGTCGCTTGCGGATTGGATCCGCGTGTAGAACGCATCTCCCTCAAAAAGAATTATCAGGTCTATGAGTTGGATTTCCCTGATGTGATCAATCTCAGGAGACAATTTTTGCCCGAGTCATCAGACAATCGCTATATCACAGGAGATATAACGACCGACGGATGGATAAAAACCATCAAGGCGGAACATCCTAATGGGCATTTCCTCTTTATTTTGGAAGGTGTGGCCATGTATCTTACGGAGGAACAGGTGAAGCGCGTTTTTAAGAACATTGACGATAACTTTGACCAGGCGGAGATCCATGTGGAACGCATGAACAAGTATCTGAGCAAGCGGACCTATCTCCACGATTCGGTAAAAAACACCAAAGCCACCTTCCGTTGGGGATGCGACAACCCCAAAGAGATTGAGCAGTGGGGAGGATCCTTTAAGCTGAAGGATGAATATTATTACTATTCAGACGAATATAAGAAAATTCGCAAACGGATTGGTTTGAAAGCCATTCCTCTCAAGTACATCCCAGCTTACAGCCGTTCATTGGGTATTTGGAGTTACGAAAAGCGTAAGAAGTATTTAAGAATGTGTTGTTGATATATTGGATGTTTTCTGCTCTCTCCGAAGGTGAATGCAAGAAGTAGTTACGTCACTTGTGGCAGCCTTTTTACATACGCTGATAGGTATGCCTGATGTAATTGTCTTGGGTAGCCTTCGGTGGGCAGAACTTATTTGAACTAGTTTTAGGATTTCTTCACCTTATGACTGAATAAGAAGATAGTGCCGCACGTCTAACGAGTGTTAGGATATAGTCTCTTGAGGTGGTGGAAAGAATCGTAAATTCATAGACTACATATATCCTTGGGGATATGTTGAGATATTCATTTTATTAGGAACATAAAACTTAAAGATCAAGAAAAAGTTAGTTTCGGTTGCATAAAGTGACCATTTTTTGCCAGTCTTATCCTCCGGGATAAGCAAGAGAGTTACATTTTATTAGAAACAACAAAAACTTAAAGATCAAGAAAAAGTTAGTTTCGGTTACGCGAAGTAACCATTAGGCAGATTATACCCGTTTGGGTGCGAGAATTTAATTTTTTTATCAAAACAACAAGTCTGAAAATCAATGAGTTTTAGTGGTTGCATGGTGCGACCATGGAATCTGTTATGTCCTTGTCGGGATGTAGTAGGCAGGCTATGTTGAAAATTTAACAACTTATAAATTCAAAAGTAAATGAAGACATTTTATCAATCAATAGCATTGTTCTTGCTGTTCGCAGTAACAGTGAATGCACAGGAGGTTACAAAAGAGGCTACTAAAGAGCAGGATACGAAAGAGGTGGTAGCAAGTACACAAGATGTTTCTTCGGAGACGGCTAAGGATTTGGTTCCGGTAGTAAGGTTCGGAGATGGTCTGAAAGTGAAGTTAGGTGGTTTCTTTAGAGCCGAGTATTATGTGGATAGCCGTGAGATCGTGGGCGCTTGTGATGACCTTTTCGGTTTCTTTCCAGAAGACAAGGTCTATGACAAGGACGGAGAGGACTTGAACGATGTGGTGAGACAAAATTTCTCTACGCAAGCCACTCGATTCACCGCTACAGTAGACGGCCCAAAACTTGGAAAGGCAAATTCCAAGGCTTATGTGGAGTTTGATTTCTCGGGAGGAAATGCTGTGAATGTCCGTTTGCGTCAGGCATGGGCAAAATTGACTTGGCAGAAAAGCGAACTCCTTTTGGGTAAGGCTTGGAGTCCATTCTCGGATATTCCTTTTACTTATGTGGCTGGTTTGCATACGGGTATCCCATTCCGTCCGTTTAATAGGGGCGACCAAATCCGTTACACCTATAAGCCTGCTGATCGTCTTAGCGTGGTGTTGGCTGGACTTTACCAAACAGAGCATAAGTCGGTGCTTGAGGGTTCGTCAAACGGAGACATACGCCAGAATCCGACGCCTGAGTTCCATTTGCAGTTGCGTTATACTTCGCCTACATTTAGTGCAGGCATACTTGGAGAGTTCAAAAGTGTGAAACCTGCTACCAAAGTCACCAATAGCGAGGGCGAAGTCTTTAAAACGGATGAGAAAGTGAATTCTTATGCTTTGGGATATTATGCTCAATATGTGTCAGGTCTCTTAGGCATTCGGGCTGGAGGTCTCTATGGACAAAATTTGAGTGAATATTTCCAACAAGGTGGTTATGCCGTGAAATCCATTGATGCGAAAACGGGCAAACGTACCTATTCGGCTTCAAAAGTCACTTCGTATTGGTTGAACCTTTCCTACGGTAAGCGATGGGCACCAAGCTTCTTCGCTGGCTATTCGAAGAATTTAGGTTTTGAGGATGATATCTTGGCAGGTGGAGATTTCTTCGGCCGTTGGCAAAATGTGGATCAAATTTTCCGACTCTCTCCTTCGTTGAAGTTCTCGCATAAGCAGTGGACTATCCAAGGCGAAATCGATTACGATGTGGTAGCCTATGGAACAGTGGACTATGCCGACCACGGAAAGGTGAAGGATACGCATAACGTATCGGGTGTGAGAGGACTTATTGCCACTACATTTTTCTTCTAAATCTTAACAACTACATATAAACTTATTGTCTAATTTAAATATATTATAAACACATGAAAAAGAACAATTTATTCGCAGTCGCATTATTTATAGTGTTTTCATTCTCGTTCTTCTCTTGCGGCAATGCCTCAAAGGAATCAACGGATAGTAAAAAAGAACTTTCAGTAGGCTTCTCGCCTGGTCCTTATTCCGACCTCTTTAAAAAGACGATTAAGCCAGCGTTGGAGAAGAAGGGCTACAACGTGAAAATTGTGGAATTCACGGATTGGGTGACTCCAAACCTTGCTTTGGCAAACAGTGAGATAGATGCCAACATCTACCAAAACACCTTGTATAGGCAGAATTTCTGTGATACGAAGGGCGTGGACTTGACGGCAACCTTCTCAGTGCCTACGGCAGCTCTCGGACTATATTCTGATAAGTACAAAGTGAAGAGTGTTGACGAGTTGAAAACTCAACTTAAGCCGGGCGGGATTGTCTCTGTTCCGAATGATGCAGTCAACTTGGCACGTGCGTTGCGTTTCCTTCGTTCGCTCGGTCTGCTTACCATAAAGGCAACCGTCGATGATAAGACGGCGACCGAGAACGATATAGACGAGAACCCATTTGGCCTTAAAATAGTTCCGTTGGAGGCTGCTCAGTTGCCACGTTCCATAGACGGTAGTGCGTTGGCTGTAATCCCAGGCAACTATGCCATATCTTCTGGCTTGAAACTCTCTTCTTCCATCGTCGGTGAGTCTTTGCCTCCTGAACTCCTTATTTGGTTTGTCGTGCGTACGGAAGATGCTGATGCCTCATTTGTGGCGGATGTTCAGGAAGCGTATGAGTCGGAGGAGTTCAAGAACTATTTTGAGAATCCGGAGAATGAGTTTGATAGGTTCCAACGCCCTCAATGGTATGTCGAGAAGTGGAATATCCAAAACAGATAACTTATATTCAACCCTTTTCAAAGATGCTCGATTGGGAAATCGGGCATCTTTTATAACACAAAAAAGAAAGAAGATATGATAAAATTTGACAATGTAAGTGTCTCGTTCCCAGATAAGAAAGGCCAGATAGTAGATGCTGTCAAAAATGTCTCCTTCGAAATAGGGAAGGGTGAGATTTTCGGAATCGTGGGAGCAAGCGGTGCCGGCAAGAGCACGCTTCTTCGTACGGTCAATCAGTTGCAGCGGACTACGGGCGGGCGGACGATAGTGGACGGTAGCGACATCGGCAGGTTGTCGGGACCCGAACTCGCAAGTCTCCGTCATTCCATCGGTATGATTTTCCAGCAATTCAACCTTGTCAGCACCAAGACGGTGGCGCAAAATGTGGCGTTTGCCATGGAGATAGCGGGACGTAGTCGGGAGAAAATCAAGCAGCGTGTCCCTGAATTGTTGGAGCTTGTCGGCTTGACAGAACGTGCGGAGGTCTATCCGAATACATTAAGCGGTGGTCAAAAGCAACGCGTGGGAATTGCTCGTGCAGTGGCCAATAACCCGAAGATCCTGCTCTGTGACGAAGCCACTTCGGCGTTAGACCCAGAAACAACCAACGATGTCTTGCAACTCTTGAAAGAGATTAACCGCAAGTTTGGTATTACAATCGTGCTTATCACCCATGAGTTGGATGTGGTCAAGAAGATTTGCCAGCGTGTGGCGGTGATGGACAAGGGAGAGGTGGTCGAGATCGGCGAGGTCTTTGATGTCTTCACGAAACCTCAGCATGAATTCACGAAGGCGCTTTTATCGCACACTTTCGACCTTGATCTTCCGGAACGATTGACGAGCGACCCGTCGAAGCCTTTGGTGAAAATCATCTACAACGGTGACAAGGCGGAGGATTCCATCGTCTCCAACGTGGTGAAGCATTATGCGGTGGACGTGAATATTCTGCACGGCAAGATTGAGTATATCAGCGACAAACCCTTTGGAATCTTGATTGTCCAATTGATTGGTGCGCAAGAGGAACTGGACAAGAGTTTAGATTATTTGAGAAAAAACACATATAGAACGGAGGTGATAAATGAACGAAACTAATTATTCGGAACTGCTTGACAACTTGTTGCCGGCGTTCGGTGAGACCTTGGAGATGTGCGGGCTGGCTATTCTCTTGGCTATCCTGTTGGGTGTTCCATTGGGGGTGTTGTCTTATATTACGAGCGAGCATAGTATATGCAAAAATAGAGTGGTGAATTTGGTGGTGAGTTTCATCTTGAATGTGGTCATGTCCACGCCGTTTGTTATTTTGCTTGTGTTGCTGTTGCCATTCACTCGTTTGGTGGTCGGTACCTCCATCGGGCCTGAGGCGGCATCGGTACCGTTGGGTATTGTTGCCATCGCCTTCTATGCGCGTTTGGTGGAGGGTAATTTGCATGCGGTGGATAAGGGCGTGATTGAGGCCTCTGTGGCAATGGGAGCCACATGGTTCAGGATTGTCACCAATGTCCTATTGCCTGGCGCCTTCAGTGGCATGATTCGTGGACTCACCGTCTTGGCCGTTACGCTGGTGGGCTATTCGGCTATGGCTGGCATCGTGGGAGGCGGTGGTGTTGGCGACCTTGCCATTCGTTTTGGATACTATCGTTATCAGACGGATGTCATGATTATCACGGTGCTTTTGCTCATTGGCTTGGTGCAGGTTATCCAGACGCTTGGCGAAAAGGCTTCAGTGAAAGCGCAGAAATAGATTCCTTGGTTTGCAATTCTGTTTTTGAGGCAATGACAGGCATTGGCTTGCTCATTGGGCGGGGGCGACATTGGAGGAGGCTTCTCAAAGAGGAGAGTTTCTCTATAAAATGTCTCTTCCCGCCAATTTTGTTTCTTTATTTTGCCTAATGGGTAAATTGTATTTTAATTATCTCCAAAGGGTGTATTATAAGTCGTTTGTTTTTAGTCTATTATATATTGCATTATATTATTTTATTAAAATAACCTATCAATATAGTAGGTTAATGGGAAAATAGTACTATCTTTGCATCGTAATACAAAAAAGGAGGATTATATGGCAAATGTTCATCAATCAATAGCAGAGTTGGTGGGTAAGACCCCGCTACTGCAACTTAACGGATATAATAAGGCAAAGAATCTTGGCGCTAACCTAATCGCCAAGTTGGAGTATTTCAACCCAAATCAATCGGTCAAAGACCGTATCGCCCTTGCCATGGTGGAGACGGCCGAACGTGAGGGAAAACTCAAGAAGGGCGATACCATCATCGAACTCACCAGCGGTAACACGGGTGTGGGCTTGGCAGCCATCGCGGCGGCTAAGGGTTATCCTTTCCGTGTCTACATCCAAGACCAAGTGTCGAAGGAGCGTTTTCAGGTGATTCACGCTTTGGGCGGAAAGACGGTGAAGCTCTCAGAGGTTCCTGAGGTTGTTGAATCTTTTGAAAAGTATGGTCCGGACTTCATCAAGTGCGTCGAGGCGTTGGAACGTCATGTCGCAGGCGAAAAGAACATCTGGTTTGCCGACCAGACTCGTAACCCTGCCAATCCAAATGTCCATTTCCATACAACGGGTCCTGAAATTTGGAACGACATCGACGGAAAGGTAGATGCCTTCGTGGCTTGTGTGGGTACGGGCGGTACTCTTTCGGGTGTGGGAAATTTCTTGAAATCGAAGAATCCGAACGTAAAGATTTTCGGTGTGCAACCTACCGAGGACTCTTTCCAATCGCCAGAACGTCCTGACCAAGAGGAGATCACGGGCGTCCACCCATTTGAGAACACCAAGGAGGAGTATATCCCTGCTAACTTGGACCGTAAGGTCTATGACGGCTATTTCGAGGTGCATACCAACCAAGCCTACGAGGCCGCACGTCTCTTGGCTCAGAAAGATGGTGTGTTGGTGGGGGCTTCTTCAGGCGCAGCGCTCTATGCCGCTACTCAGTTGGCTCAGCGAGAAGAGTTCAAGGGAAAGAATATTGTGGTCCTCCTTCCTGACACAGGCTTGAGATACTTGTCAACGCATTTGTTTGGGGAATAAGATTCCCTTCCATGTGCCACGTTCTGCCAAGACGCAGGGCTTCTCGTGTGGATGGTTTGTGAGGAGGATGACATTCATAAAGTTATGATTTAAGGGTAATTCGCCGGCAAGGCACGTTACTAGTTGACCATTTTTTTAATAACAACAACGATGAACTTTATTTTTATATCGCCCAATTTCCCATACACCTATTGGAACTTTTGCGACAGGTTGAAAAGGAATGGAGTGAATGTTCTTGGTATAGGTGACTGCCCATACGATGCATTGAACGACAACCTGAAAAACTCATTGACAGAGTATTACAAGGTGGATTCGATGCAAGACTATGAACAGATGTTCAAGGCTGTGGCCTTCTTCTCGTTCAAATACGGTAAAATCGATTGGATAGAATCCAACAACGAGTTTTGGCTGGAACAGGATGCTCGCCTTCGCTCGGATTTCAACATCAATACAGGTATAAAATCTGATAAAATTGCCAACTACAAAAGCAAATATCAGATGAAGGAGTTTTATCGTAAGGCGGGTGTGCCTGTGGCTCGCATCCAGCATGTCACGACGATAAAGAAGGCGCAGGAATTTGTGAAACTTGTAGGGTATCCGGTCTTTGCGAAACCAGAAATCGGGGTCGGTGCCACGGATACGTTCAAGATTACGAACGAAGAGGAGTTGCAGGACTTCTTCAATCGAAAGCCCGACTTCCCATACGTCATCGAAGAATTTGTGACGGGTGACATCTGTTCCTATGATGCGATCGTGGACAATGAGGGGAATCCGCTCTTCGAGAGTATGACGGTGTGGCCTCCTTCGGTAGCCGATATTGTCAAATACCAATTGGATTTGATGTATTACACGGCGGCCGATCTTCCTGCTGGACTTCGTCGGTTGGGTCGTGCGGCGGTGAAAGCCTTCGAGGTACAGAGCCGTTTTGTGCATTTGGAGTTCTTCCGACTATCCGCAGACAAGCCGGGACTTGGCAAGAAGGGTGGTTTTGTGGGTTTGGAGGTCAATATGCGTCCCGCAGGCGGATATACACCCGATATGATGGATTGGGCGCATAGTACCGACGTCTATCAGATATGGGCCGATATGGTGACATCCAACAAACGTCTTTTGCCTGATAGCAATCATCATCAATATTGTGTCTTCGCGTCAAGGCGTGATATCCATGATTATGTGCATAGCCATGAGGAGATTATGGAACGTTACGGAGACAAGATGCTCATGTGCGAGCGTATGCCCGACATGATGGCTCCGCAAATGGGTAACCAGATGTACACGGCGTATGCGGCGGATTTGAAGAAGACTTTGGAGTTTATTAAATTTGTACACCAGCAAAAGTAACTTAACTATTTAGGAATGGAGATTAATTACTATAAAGAATATAGCCATTATCTCGGGCGAGATATGGAATTCAAAACCTACGGAAGACCGGGAGGTAAGTTGGCCTTTGCTTTCGCACCTCAGAATGGACGATTCTATGATTTTGAGAGCTTTGGAATGGTGAATGAGTTGGAGCCCTGGATTAACTCGGGGAAACTGATGTTGGTAACTCCTGATAGTATTGACTTGGAGACTTGGAGCGATGAGAATGGGGATCCTCGCTATCGAATCGAACAGCAGGAACGTTGGTTCAAGTATATCACCGAGGAACTTTTTGCTCGTGCTGTACAACTTAACAATTCGTTTGGCTACAAAGCATTGGTGACAGGCTGTAGCATGGGTGGCGTGCACAGCGGAAACTTCTTTTTCCGTCGTCCCGATCTG
>JAFZKQ010000083.1 GCA_017553575.1 Paludibacteraceae bacterium | reverse complement strand
GTATTTCCTTTTTTATGCCTAAATCTGTCTGGTTGTGAACAAGGAGACGGTTATGGTGAGAGCTTTTTTTCAAAATCTTTCATAACTGATTATGTGTATCCTGATACGCTGGAAACCTACGGTGTCGAAACAGTGGGTGATACAATGAGTGTGAGGATGGGTTTTAAGGGCAACTATCATGTTGCGCCTTTAGCTTATCGCAATTTTGCAGATTGGGAACAGAGAGAGCATTTGTTTGATTCTTTGATGGTAAGATATGCAGATACAACCTATAATGAGGATGTCTATGTGGAGGGACACAAAGCTTTGGCAAATCCTATAGAATCTATTACTGTTGTTTCCGATGCCGATTACGATAAAAATCATGTGGCTGGTTCTGATTTGTCGGATCTTGTCATATTCCAAGGCTTTTCTTATGGTAGTTTTGTTTTACATGGTTATTTTAGGGAAGAAGATTCCTATTGGATTTATTACAATGGTAATGGAGCTGAATTGAATAAACCGTTGTCTGAGTTTTGTTCGGAGGATTACCATCTGTGGAAGTTTTCTTCTTTCGAACTGAAATTTCCTCAACCGACCCTATCCCAAGTACATCATATTACGTTTACATTCGTGACGGGTGGTCGGACATTTACGGTGACGGAAGAGTTGGATTTTAATGACTAGCGGTTCTATAGACATGGTTACTCCTTATAGTAATAAAAAAACAGGTTGCATTTTTTCAAAGAATGCAACCTGTTTTAGTATCGTTTGTTTTATTTATATTCCCGCAATAGCCTTGATGTCGGCGATGATGGTATTAGCCAATTTATCAGCCTCGGCTTTGTTGGCAGCCTCGGAATAGATGCGTATGATAGGTTCTGTGTTTGATTTTCTCAAGTGAACCCATCTGTCTGCGAAATCGATTTTTACACCGTCGATGTCGTTGATCTCCTCGTTTTTGTATTTCTCCTTCATGGCGCTCAATATGGAGTCCACGTTGATTTCTGGTGTGAGTTGAATCTTGTTCTTGGAGATGTAGTACTCAGGGAAGGATTTGCGCAACTCGGAAACTTTCTGCCCCTTCTTAGCCAAGAGGGTGAGGAAGAGTGCGATGCCAACCAAGGCGTCACGTCCGTAGTGGGCTTCTGGGTAGATGACTCCACCGTTTCCTTCGCCACCGATGATGGCGTTTGTCTCCTTCATCTTGGTTACGACATTCACCTCTCCTACTGCTGCTGCATTGTATACGCCTCCATGTGCACGTGTCACGTCGCGGAGGGCACGTGTGGAACTCAAGTTGGAGACTGTGTTTCCTGGAGTCTGGGAAAGGATGTAGTCGGCCACGGATACGAGCGTATACTCCTCACCGAACATATCTCCGTTCTCGCAAATCATGGCCAAGCGATCGACGTCAGGATCAACCACGAATCCGACATCAGCCTTCTCTTTCTTGATGAGGTTGGAAATGTCTGTCAAGTGTTCAGGAAGAGGTTCTGGGTTGTGGGCGAAGTGTCCTGTTGGTTCGCAGTTCAGTTTGATGACGTTCTTTACGCCCAAACGTTCCAACAATTCAGGGAGTACCAAACCGCCGACTGAGTTGACACAATCTATTGCCACTTTGAAATTCGCTTTTTTGATGGCTTCCACATCAACGAGTTTCAACTTCAGTACATCTTCGATATGAATTTGGTTGTAGTCGTTTCTTCTGGTTACCTTACCGAGGTTGTCCACTTCCGAGAAGGTGAAATCTTCCTTTTCAGCGATGGCAAGCACCTCTTTACCCTCTTTGTCGTTGAGGAACTCTCCCTTCTCGTTGAGGAGTTTTAAGGCGTTCCATTGCTTAGGGTTGTGGCTGGCCGTCAAGATGAGGCCTCCGTTGGCTTTCTCCTTTTGTACGGCAACTTCGGTAGTTGGTGTTGAGGCCAATCCGATGTTGACAACGTCCATGCCGATACCGATGAGCGTACCAGTCACGAGGTGGTCTACCATCTCGCCGGAGATGCGGGCATCACGTCCCACCACGATTTTATAGTTGTTGGATTGACTGTGTTTCTTGATCCAAGTGCCGTAGGCAGCTGTGAATTTTACTACATCGAGAGGACTCAAGCCCTCGCCGGCAGCGCCTCCTATGGTGCCTCTGATACCGGAAATAGATTTAATTAGAGTCATTTCTTATGTTTTTAGTTTTCTTCCTTCGCGTTTGATTTTGTCTAGAATCTGTTTTTTAGACTGTTGGCATTTGATTCAGAACATTGTTGAGGGGTCCATCCCGTTTTGCAGGAGGCAATATAGCCATTCGCCTGACCTCGGTCTGAGGACTTTCGGACGAATGAACCCCATAACATTCCAAAATGTAAGCAAAATTAACAAAAAAGGCTGATACAGACCTACGAAAATAAGTTTTTTATGGATTCGGAATTTCTTAGCAAGCGTGGAATAGCCTATCTTTGTGTGATTTTTGATGTTGTAAGTTTTGAGTGATGAAGTTTTTCAAACTTTGTATAAGCATATTCTTTATGGGCTTGCTCTTGTCGGCTTGTTCTCCGACGAAGTTTGTCCCCGATGGGCAATATCTATTGGATAAGGTCGATTTTGTGACGGATGAAGAGTCTATCAGCAAGAGCGATTTGAAGATGTATCTTCGCCAAGAGCCTAATTTCAAGGTTTTTGGTCTCTATAAATTGTATCTCTCTCTCTACAATATGTCGGGTCGCGACTCTACCAAGTGGCGAAATCGGCAGTTCCGTAGCATAGGTGAGCCTCCTGTAATCTATGATGAATATTTGACGAGCCGGTCGGAGCAGGAGATTCAGAAGTTCGTGCGTACGAAGGGTTATTGCAATGCGGAGGTCAAGGCTTGGACGGACTATAACAACAAGAAGGCGAAGGTGACTTACTATGTGAAGTCGAATGAACCCTACCGTCTGAGGAACATATCCTATAATTTCGCTTCGGATCCGGCGATCGATTCCTTGTTTGCTTTGTCGAACAAGAAAGATTCCTATTTGAAGCAGGGAATGCTCTTTGATATTGACCAGTTGGATGAAGAGCGGAAAAGAATAGACCGGTTGCTGAAACGACGTGGTTACTACTACTTTAACAAGGACTATCTAGTTTACACGGCGGACAGTTCGCTGAAGAGCCATGAGGTGGATGTGACGCTCAGCTTGAAGCCCTATTTGAAGTCCCTTCCCGATGGAACTTTGGCGGAGGTGCATCATAAGCGGTATACGGTGCGTGATGTGAATGTCTTGGTTTTGAAAGATTCGAAGTCTTCATATTCTCCTTATTTCCATTATGATACGTTGAGGTATAAGCCGAATGTGAATATTATTTCGCAGGGGAGACCCATTCTTCGTCCGAAAATCTTGGATGAGGAGTTGCGAATCTATCCTTATTTGCCGTATAGTAGTTTCTTTGTCGACCGAACTTATGCGAAATTGAATGCGTTGGGGGCGGTCCGTTCGACTAATATTGAGTTCGTGGCCGTGGGAGACAGTTCGAGTCAGTTGGATTGTTTCGTCCTGATTAGTCCGAGCAAGGCACAGTCCTTCTCCCTCGATTTGGAGGGTACCAATTCATGGGGTGATTTGGGATTTGCCGTTACGGGAGGATATACCCACAAGAATATTTTCCGAGGTTCGGAGACTTTCAACTTGAAGGGGCGTTATGAGCAGGAGGCCTATTCCGGCATTACCAATTTCTTGAGTGACCATACGAAAGATATCGGAGCGGAGATGAGCATCAATTTCCCTCGTTTCATGTTCCCTTTCACGACGCGACAGTTCCGTCAACGTATCAGTGCTTCGACCGAGTTCAAGTTGTCCTATAATTATCAGACGCGGCCGAATACTTACGAGAAGTACTCCTCCATAATCGGAGTTCGTTATATCTGGAATATGCGTAGGTTCTACCGTTATTGTTTCGACATTGTAGATTTGAATTATGTAAATATCAATACGCACCCGGATTTCGATTCATTGTATAGTGCGCCGAAATATTCGGTTTTGAGGAACAGTTATTCCGACCACTTCATTCTTAGTTCCGGTTTCTCGCTTGTCTTCGACGATAAGTCGAGTCAGCGTCGTAGGGACAAGACCTACTACAAGGTGGCGGTCGAGAGTGCGGGTAATCTTTTGCAGGGAATTTTCGAACTTTCAGGTCGTGAACCCAATGAAAACGGACAGAAGGAGTTTGCCGGCATCCCTTATTCGCAGTATGTCAAGGGAGAGGCGCATTTTGCCCGCAGCAAGTACATTGATAGGAAGAATATCTTGGTCTACCATCTAGGCTTTGGTTTGGCCTATCCTTATGGAAATGCGGAGATTGTGCCTTTTGAAAAACGTTTCTTTGGCGGAGGTGCCAACAGTGTGAGGGGATGGTCTGTCCGTACGTTAGGACCTGGTAGTTATTCTTCGGAAAACAAGGACGATTTCGTGAAGCAGTCAGGCGACGTGAAGATCGATGCCAACATAGAGCATCGGACGAAATTGTTCTGGAAGATTGAGATGGCGGCCTTTGTGGATGCTGGAAATGTATGGACCATACGTCAGTATGAGTCCCAACCTAGGGGTGCCTTCACATTCGATTCTTTCTACAAGGAGATAGCGTTGGCTTACGGGGCCGGCTTGCGTTTTGACTTTACGTTCTTCCTGTTGCGTTTTGATGTCGGCGTGAAGGCCTATGATCCATCCCGTGTCTCTACGGAGCAATGGCGTTTCAAGGGTCTGAATTGGTCGGATGATTTCGCCTTCCATTTTGCGATTGGGTATCCGTTCTGATGTGGAATATATTCATAGTCATATAAAGCAAGCGGGCCGTCCACACCAGAGACGGCCCTATTTTTGTATCAAATGCTTAGCTCTTATTAATCATCTCTTTCTCATTCAATTCAATTTGCCAATTACATATTGATTTCTGCCGCCATATCTATAAGCAGCACGCCAGTCGAGCCAATATACGGCCTGTAGGTATCGGAATCCACCTTGTCGCTTATCTCATAGCGGAGTTTCAGCCAATCCTCGATTAGTTCCTCAAGCCCTTTTCGATCGGATTCTGCTTCCTTGAATGAATTCTCGTATTCCTCCCTCGTTTCTCCCTCATAAACTTCAGGGCGGTTTAACATTTCAAGGTTTAAGTCAATCGTTTTACACAGGGCCTCTGCGGCTATTTTTTCAGGAATTCCCTCTTTCAAGTGGTTGCTATCACGTATTAGACGACATTTCAGTACATTAACATTATAAAAGCCAATTTCCTGAATAGAGGCTTCCAATTGGGCACTCACAGGTCCGCTCATGGAACCTTGAAAATAGGTCAGATAAACAATGTCAATGCCTATGCGACTAACCTTGTCAGCCAATAAATTCCACTTTGCATATTCAGAAGCAACTAATTCTTGTATGGATTCTGCAGAAATCTCAGAATATTCTCTTATGGTCTTGTAGAAAGCGAGGTTGCGCTTGATGTTAGCAGCGATAATCATATCCTCAGTACCGCCTCTTTCATCCAGATTTTTATAAAATTGTTCAATCTCGGCAATGACATCGTCGGTGATCTCTGACAAATTTTCGAAAGCATTGAGTGTCGCATCGAGTGGTTGGGAGGATGTCGGTCCATATTTGCCATAGAATTCATCAAGAAGAAAAACTTGCTTGGGCGTTTCCGATGGATAGCTATCATAGTCTACCTTGTATTCTTGCACTGGGACGGAAGTGCGCTTTGGGGCAGGCGTGTAGTCTTCTTTTTCAGAAAGCAGTGGTTTCTCTGTTGCGATATCAACTATCGAGTCCGTAACAATAGAATTGTCTGATGGGGCGTTTTCTGTTGTGTCATTGGCTTTTTCCTGTTTCCCTCCACACGAACAGAGGGAGATAAGGAGCAAGGGAAATAAAAGTTTCTTCATACTATGTGTTTTATTTTCGTAGCCTTTATTGCGAGTCGCATCAATTTTGTATCGCAAATATAGAGATAAAAACTTAATATAGGCACGGCTCTTTCTTTTAAGTGCCCAATAGAGCGATGCTTTCCCTGCCTAAGAGATTTTCTCGAAATGGGGGGAATGGATAGATTCGCTGATTTTTGGGCAATATTTCTTCGATTTTATTTTGCTGGCAAGGGAAAAGTCTCTATCTTTGCACCACCAAATTAAGGATGGTCGGGTAGCTCAGTTGGATAGAGCAACAGCCTTCTAAGCTGTGGGTCAAGGGTTCGAATCCCTTCTCGATCACGAAAAGGGGAAGCAGGTGATGTTTCCCTTTTTTTGTATATATTCTACGTATATGAAACTCAGATTCCTATATCTCGTTTTGGTTCTCTTGTTGATTGTCGTGGGACTGGCCTCACGGCGCTTTCCTGCCATTCCCGAAGCGACGGGCGATGCCTTATGGGCAATGATGCTCTTTTGCTGTTTCCGCTTCGTGCTACTGAAGGCGGATTTGCGTCGCGTGGCGGTGATGACTCTGTTCGCTTCTTATTTGGTGGAGTTTTCCCAACTCATCCGCTGGCCTTGGCTTGTGCAGCTACGTTCCACTACACTCGGACATTTGGTTTTGGGGCAAGGCTTTCTGTGGAGCGACCTCGTTGCCTATACGATTGGCGTGGTTCTCGTCTTTCTGTTGTGCAGAAGAATTGAAAGGATTAAAATTGGATAGCTGCTCTTTAAGGTGCGTTAGTCGAAAAGTATTATATTTGTCTTGTTAAATTAAAAAGAAAGGATTATGAAGGCTTATTTAGTGGTAATCAGTGTGCTTTTGTCATTGACCTCGTCGTTTGCAGCAGGTATCGTAGGCAAGTGGAATGTAAAAAATTTGAATCAATTTTCTTCCATTACGGCCGAAAAATATAATTCGTTGTTTGGTATTTTGGGTGGTGTCGAGACTGTTGAGTTTAAGGCGAATGGAACTTTTTATGCCAACGATTCCGTCTATGGCAAATACTCCGTGAAGGGAAGCGAACTTGTCATGCAGAGGGACGAAGCTTTGGTTGCTGCGGCTAAAAAGAAATTTATGGCGCAATTGGGCGATAGCAAAGATTCTTTGTCTGCGAGTGTAGATGAGCTCATGAAAGACTATGAGGTGGATAGTTTGATTTTCTCGTTCACGAAGTCGGGCAATAAGATGTTGATTGAGACAAACCAGAGTATGGAGTTGATGAAACTCATGCCGTTTGCACCTCTCTTTCTTTTGGACAGGCACGATGATTGGAATCAAGACGTGAAGTTGTCTGGTACCTATTCGTATTCGTTGGCGGGAATGATGTCGGTTGATTATACCTTCAAACCTAATGGCATTTTGATCCGTTCGGTCGCCGCCTTTGGCAAGAAGACGAAGGTGGAGGAGGGTACTTATTCCGTGAAGAACTCGGTCTTAACGGCAAAAGTGAAGGACAAGGAGCAGTCTGTGCCGTTCTATATGGGCAAGAATTGCTTCTATTTGGTGGTTTCTAAGGACGGTGATCAGATTGTCTTGCCTTTGTGGAAGAAATGACGGATTTTGGGAAGTCGTTAATTGTAAATGGTTAGTCAATGGCGGTTCTATAAATAAGAACTCAGAGGCAGGCCCTGCACTTCGGTGTGGGGCTTTTTATTCCTTTGGCATTTTAAGGTGCGTTAATCGAAAAGTATTATATTTGTCTTGTTAAATTTAAAAAGAAAGGATAATGAAAGCTTATTTAGTGGTAATCAGTGTGCTTTTGTCATTGACCTCGTCGTTTGCGGCAGGTATCGTAGGCAAGTGGAATGTAAAAAATTTGAATCAACTTTCTTCCGCTACGGCCGAAAACTATAATTTGTTGTTTGGTATTTTGGGCGGTGTCGAGACTGTTGAGTTTAAGGCGAATGGAACTTTTTATGCCAACGATTCCGTCTATGGCAAATATTCAGTGAAGGGTAGCGAACTTGTCATGAAAAGGGACGAGGCATTGGTCGCTGCCACAAAGAAGAAGCTTGAGGCAGAATTGGGAGACGCTAAGGATTCTTTGTCGGCTAGTTTTGATGAGTTTTTGAAGGGGTATGCGGAGGATAGTTTGATTTTCTCATTCACAAAGTCGGGTAATACGATGCTGGTGGAGATTAATCAGAGTATGAATTTGATGAAACTTATGCCGTTTGCTCCTCTTTTTCTCTTGGAGAAGCCAGGAACGGCCAAGGAGGATTGGAATCAAGGCGTGAAACTCTCCGGAACTTATTCGGTTACGATGATGGGAATGATGTCGATGGATTATACATTTAAACCCAATGGAGTTTTGACTCGTTCGGTATCTTTCTTCGGTAGGGAGCAAAAGGAGGATGGTACGTATTCTTTGAAAAATTCGGTTCTGACAACCAAAGTGAAGGGCAAGGAGGAATCCATGCCGTTCTATATGGGCAAGAATTGCTTGTATTTGGTGATTTCAAAAGACGGAAGCCAAGTGGCTATGCCTTGTTGGAAAAAGTAGTGGAATTGACAAAAGGTGGTTATGAAGGAGTTTAAGAAGAAAGAGGAGGAAATCGTTCAGTTGATTTCTATGCCCGGCTATTGCTTGGCGACGGACAAGATAACCTGCGAAGGCAAAAGAGTAGGGTATATGTATCGAGAGGAGCCAGATAACGAGCGTGATAGTGGATGGCGATTCTTTTCGGGCGAGGAGGATCAAGAATATGTTGATGATCCTGAAAACATTGAGATGTTTTCGCTGAATACCATTGCCAATTACGACCCAGACATAATCTCCTTGCTCAATGCTCCTTACGGCTCGGCATTTGAAAGAGAGGAGGGCTCGGGTGATTTCGTGGGCATTGAGTTCCCTGAATCGGATGATTGATAACAATAAGGAGGGCATTTGAAACTGGTGTGGATGGTGCCGAATGCCTTGCATTAAGAGGGTGTGTCGAATTTTGTAGGTTCTGATGCACCCTCATTTTTTTGTCGTTTTGCTTGCTGCTGACTAATCCTGAATCGGGGAAGGCGTCCTTGCGCGTCCTTTTCACTCCTTATGCATCTCTAGAAGTGGGTTGTACATCATGATAGCATTATTTTCGGAGATGAGTTCATCGGAGGATTCGCCGGTCTGAATGTCCGTGACCTTTCGCCAAATGCGGTTGTGGCGAGTGTAACCTCCCCAGTTTTGGTGGACGATTTGATGGTCGCTTTCGTAGATCTCGTATTTGACTCCTAATTCTTGATTGCATTTGATGCATCCGTGGAGGAATTCGTCATCCAGCCACAGGTTGATTTGGAATGTCTTGTCTGTCTCGTTCTTCAGTTGGAGATCGATGTAGTTGTAGGCCAAGGTGGCTCCGCAGGCGAACGGAATAGTTCGGTTCACGTCGGGGAACACGTCGAAGCTATGTCTCCAGCGTTCTGTGACGGTGAGGGGTGTATGTAGTGCCATCCAATAGATGAGGTTCCCTAATTGGCAGAGACCGCCGCCGATGCCTTCCGATACCTTCCCGTTGTGAATCATCATGCCACTTTTGTAGCCTTTCCGGGCGGACGGGCGTCCCACCATCTTCCAGATGGAGAAGGTCTCTCCGGGCTTGATCACGACTCCGTCGATGGGGCGGATGGCTAGTTTTAGATTGGTGATTTTATTGTATTGGAGGCGCATGTCCACATCCTTAAGCTTTCGAAGAAGGGTCGATTTATGTTTGATGAGAGTATATCCGCAATGCTGTTTCGGATCTACTTTTGCATAGGTCGTCCTGGAAAAGTACCAACTGATTTTCCGCTTTAAAATGTAGAATTCCCGTCCAAGGGTTCTTCGGAGGGGGCTTCTTGTAATCGGTTTTTCGACGAATGGTATCATGTCATTATTTTTTTTGTCGTTGAGGCTAGTGTGAAAATGTTTTTTGAGGGGAAAGGACTTGTGTGCGTTCCTCGTTGTCCAAAGATAGTAACTTTTTGTGAATAGGTGAAAATTAGAGGGTAGGTGTTGCCATTCCCTTCGTTTGGGAATTTTAAATCTCAGCGTTTTCCTCTTTTGCATTCAACTCTTTTTCCAACTCTTGTTTTAGGTGTGATTGAAGTTTCTTTGCCATAGGAGAGATGAGCGCATAGGAGACGAGAGCGGATATGGCGGCGCAGATGATAGGAATGAGCATGTTGATACCTTCGATGAGCATGGTCTTGGTGAGGGAGATGCCCATCCATTTCGCGATTTGGCGAAGCGTATTGAATATGATGAATTTAGAGAGCAGTCGGGTACCATACCTTTCCACAATCTGTTTTCCGACCATTCCAGCGGCACTTTTGGCGACTCTGGAGAGCTTTTGTTTTCCTATCATGATGGTGGAGACAATCAGCATGAGTCGGTTGGCCTTTTCGTTTACTTGCGATTCCTTCTCTATATCGTATTTTCCATAGAGGAATAGCAGTTTTTGCGAGATGAGGAATACATGTATTTGGAATTGAAGCAAGTCTATAATGATGGCTGGCCACATGAGCCAATTGGTAGGGATGGCTGTGATGAACGATAGGAGTGTGGCGTACCATACATTTTTTCTCGCCTCCTTTTGGGCCAGTTTGGAGATGTTTTTTACGCCCATCACCTTTGTGGGTGCGGTCTCCAATGCCCGTTTTACATCCTCAGGAGACAAGTGTCTCTTTAGGACAGTATTGAGATAGGTGTTTTTATCTATCTTGGCGAATGGAAGCAAAAGGGTAGCCTTCATGATGGAATCCCAAACGGAGATTCCCCAATCAATGAGGCGGGATATTCGTTTTATCGAGTTCTTTTCCATTTTGCGTCCTAAGCATTAATAGCGTTATTCAGGGAATAAGAGGAACCAATAAAAAAAGCACGCCGGAATAGGCGTGCTTCCTTATCCTTGAAGAAAAATTATTCTTGGTTCAAAGTGATACGTTTGAAAGCAGTAGCTGTCAAACCTTTGCATTGCTTGTCCATGTATTGAGCAACGTTCATCTTAGCATCCTTGATGAACTCTTGTTGAAGAAGAGTCTTCTCCTTGAAGAGTTTGTTGATACGGCCATTGACGATGTTCTCAAGCATTTGAGGCTTCAAGTTAGCTGCTGCTTGCTCAGCTGCAGAAACCTTGATTTCACGAGCCTTAGCTGCTTGCTCCTCAGTGATCCAACCCTTAGCCATGTTAGATTCGATGTGAGCTTCAGAGTCAACGTGAGCTGGGTTGATACCAGCCTTGCTCAATGCGTTGTCAACTTGCTTTTGAACCATCTCAGCCTTCGTCTTCTCAGCTGCGATCTCACGCTCTTTCTCGATCTCCTCAGCAGGAACGCCAGAAGGATCGATAGCGATTGGGCTCATAGCGGCAACTTGCATAGCAACATCCTTAGCAACAGCGTTGTCAACGTTAGCCAAGTTGAAAGCGACGATAGAAGCCAACTTGTTTCCTGGGTGAACATAAGCGATTACGCTTTCGCCAGAAACAGAGCAGAACATATCCAACTCCATCTTCTCGCCAGTGATACCAGAACGGTCTGTTACGAGTTGTTGGATAGTAGAGCCGTTGATGACGCCAGCCTTCAAAGCTTCGAGGTCAGCAGGCTTGTTAGCCAATGCAAAATCCAATATTTGTTGTGTCAATGCGATGAAATCAGCGTTCTTTGCAACGAAGTCAGTCTCGCACTTCAAGGCAAGAGCAACAGCGTAGTTGCCGTTGACGCCAGCCAAGATGCAACCTTCAGCGGCTTGACGGTCGCTTCTCTTTGCAGCGATAGCTTGACCCTTCTTGCGGATGATCTCTATTGCTTTGTCGAAATCACCATTCGCTTCGTTCAATGCGTTCTTGCAGTCCATCATACCTGCACCAGTCATAGTACGCAATTTGCTGATTTCAGCCAATGTAATTGCCATATCGATAATTTTTTAGATTGTTAAATGAATAAAACCAAAAAAGCAGGACGGAAGGCGACTGGCGGTCACCCTATTCTGCTTTTAAGAAAGCCACCCCGAAGGGTGGCTTATGATTGGATGAATTAGTCTTCCTTAGAGATGAACTTGCTTGCTACGTTAGCATTAAGAGAATCCGTCTCTTCAGAGATCTTGCTCTTCTTAGCAGCCTTTGGCTTTCTGTCCTTCTTTTGCTCAGGAGCCTCAGCAGCCTCATTCTCTTGCTTCTCAACCTTTCTCTCCTCGAGACCCTCTTGGATAGCTGAGCAAAGAGCGTTAAGGATTACCTCAACAGACTTTGTAGCATCGTCGTTTGCAGGGATAACGAAATCGATGTCGTTAGGATTTGAGTTCGTATCAACGATACCGAACACAGGGATACCAAGGCGCTTAGCCTCCTTAACAGCGATTTGCTCCTTCAAAACGTCAACAACGAACAAAGCAGAAGGGAGACGAGTCAAATCAGCGATAGATCCGAGAGTCTTCTCCAATTTTGCTCTTTGACGAGAGATTTGCAATTTCTCTCTCTTTGAAAGGTTGTCGAATGTACCATCGTTAGTAAGTTTGTCGATGGAAGTCATCTTCTTAACAGCCTTTCTGATCGTAGGGAAGTTGGTCAACATACCACCTGCCCATCTCTCAGTGATGTATGGCATAGAAACTGAGCTAGCCTTGTCAGCAACGACTTGCTTAGCTTGTTTCTTAGTAGCTACAAAAAGAATTTTCTTGCCCGATTTTGCTATTTGTTTCAACGCTGCGGCAGCCTCGTCGATTTTTGCTACAGTTTTGTGAAGATCAATGATATGGATACCGTTACGTTCCATGAAGATGTAGGGAGCCATCGTTGGATTCCACTTTCTTTTCAAGTGACCGAAGTGGCAACCTGCTTCTAGTAATTCATCAAAATTAGTACTTGACATTTTTTGTTTCTTTTTAATCGTTTACATTCTTTTGTTAAATCAGCTCCGCAGTAGTCATGCTTTGATGAGTCTGCGAAGTTTAGATACTAAACGCATATACTTAAAAAAGATAACCCGAAAGAAAAGGGTGGGGTATCTCTCCAAGGACTAACGTTTACTGAATTGGAACTTCCTTCTTGCCTTAGGACGACCTGGTTTCTTACGCTCAACGACGCGTGAGTCACGAGTAAGGAATCCTTCAGACTTGAGAGCGCTCTTGTTCTCTTGGTCGAGTTTAACCAATGCACGTGCGATGGCAAGGCGCAAAGCCTCAGCTTGACCTTTGTAGCCACCACCGTCAAGGTTAACCTTGATGTTGAACTTTTCAGCAACGCCCAACTTGTTCAATGGTTGCTTAACGACATATTGTAGAATTCCTGATGGAAAATAAGTCTCTAAGCTTTTCTTGTTTATAGTGATTACACCGTTTCCTTCACTAAGATAGACACGGGCAACTGCGGCTTTTCTTCTGCCGATGGCATTAAATACTTCCATGCTAATTACTTAATTGAGTTTAAATCGATAACTTTTGGTTGTTGAGCTTCGTGTTTGTGCTCAGGTCCGTCGTAAATGTAAAGGTTGTTGATGATAGCGTCAGAAAGACGGTTCTTTGGCAACATACCCTTAACAACTTTGCGGATGAGTTTTGCTGGGCTCTTCTTCAACAAGTCGGCTGGAGTGTACTCTCTTTGTCCACCTGGATAGCCTGTGTATCTCAAATAGATACGGTCAGTTGCTTTGTTTCCTGTGATTACAAGCTTCTCAGCATTGATGATGATCACATTGTCTCCGCAGTCTACGTGCGGTGTGTAATTTGCTTTGTACTTTCCTCTCAAAAGTTTTGCTACTTTAGCACCCATACGTCCCAAAACTTGGTTAGTTGCGTCGATCACAACCCACTCTTTGGTAACTGTTGCTTTGTTAGCAGAAATGGTTTTGTAACTTAAAGTATCCACTGCTTAAAATTTTTAATGTTTTTATTAATCTTTCACCGCCGGACGTGTTCGGGCAAAACGCATCCGACATTTATAATTATGGATAATAATTGGGCGCAAATTTAGAGTTTTTTTCCTAAATAAAAAAGGTAGTTCGCTAAAAATATGATTATTTTTTTTTCGACATCCTTCTCCTTGGTGAGGGGTGGGAGAGGGAAAGAAAACAAAAAAGGATGCAGATTTCTGCATCCTTTTTTGAATTTAGTTATGGAACAATTAATAATTGTTTACTTTTTGAGTCGCCGTGTAGCTAATCTTCAATGCGTAGGCATTTCTTAGAGCTTGCTTCACGTCAGTAATGATACCCATCTTTGTGTCCTTGTCAATCTTGAGGGAAACGATCATTTGACCTTGGTCTGCCTCTTTCATTGTAGAACGTTGGCGAGAGATATACTCTTCTACCTCAGAAGGGTCATTGGCGAATGCATCGTCAAGTTGGATTCTGGAACCTGTTCCGAATGCCTTCTTGAACTCTCTCTTTGGCGTACCGATGTAAAGGTACTTTACCAAAGACTTCTTCTCCATTTTTGTCAACTCGGTTGCTTCTGGCATCTTCTGGTCTACCTTCAAGGTTACCTCTTTCATGGTTGTCGTCGTCATGAAGAAGAACAACAACATGAACACGATATCAGGCAATGAAGCTGTACTGATAGCTCCTAATTTTCTGCCTCCTCCTTTTCTGAATTTAGCCATTAGTTACCTCCTTCCTTTCCGTAGCTCTTAGGTTCTGCCTCTGAAATCTTCATTGGGTAAACCTTCTTTGCGAGCACATCATATTTGTCTTTGTCTTTTTCGTCTTTTGACTTAGCCAAATCCTCCAAAGACATTGAGAGTTTCTTTCTGCACATTTCATCCCTCAACTCGTTGTAAGCTGCAACCAGCTCGTTTTGGACTGAGAGATAAACTTGGTAGGAAGTTCCGCGGTCGTTCAAAAGCGAAATTACGTGGCTCTTTGTTACTCCAACGTTTCCGAAATAATCGACGTTGATAATCTCCTTTTCTGGCAACTCCTCTGAATTGTTAGGGTTGACGATGAATTCCTTCGCCTTTTCCCTAAGTTTTGAGATGTCCATTGGCTGTCCGTTTACCATCAATTCGTCGTTGCTGTTGACGAGGATTTGGAGGATGTTTCTCTCCTTGATCTTTACCTCTTCTTCAACGATTTCTTTGTCTTTTGGCATCGGAGCAGGCAAGACTCTAAGCAGACCCTTGTCTGTCGCCATGGAAGTAGTTACAAGGAAGAAGATAAGCAACAAGAACGCAATGTCGGCCATTGAGCTTGCGTTGATTTCTTGTACTTCTCTTTTTTTACCCATTATGCTACTTTTTTAAAATCGTTTAGCCAAGAATCCGAACAAAGATACGAAAGCTGCGATACCTGCTAAGATAAATGCAGAAACGATGCACATGCCGGAAATTCTAAGGTCGAATTCTGATTGTTCCGTTCCCTCTACGAGTGGAAGCGGATGAGTGTCTGCTGCAAAGTATGTGATGCACAACAACAAAGCCAATGCGACAATGCTGACCAATGATGTTGTTGCTGCCTTTGCGTCAGAAGAGATTTTTGTGATAAATCCAATGCCTGCTGCAACCAATGTAACAACACATACAGCGCCTACAAGGAAGTATGCCCAACCCAGTAACATGCCTGTGTTGTTAGGCTCCAAGTATTCAGCGTTTGGATCTACATCTCCACCCAAAAAGAACAGTAACGCAACGATCACAGAGATGGCAAGCATTGCTATTAGTGCTATTTGTGGAATTCTATTTGCCATGTTCATTTATTTTAAAACAATCCGTATTTTATGGTTTATTTTCCAGCTTTGTACTTGATGACAGTGTCAACCAATGAGATTGAAGAGTCTTCCATCTCTGAAACCAAAGCCTCGATACGAGTCAAGATGAAGTTCAAGAACACTTGAAGAATCATGGCTACGATCAAACCGAACACAGTTGTCAACAAGGCAACCTTGATACCACCGGCAACGATTGTTGCAGAGATATCACCCATTTGTTGAATTCTATCGAATGCACCGATCATACCAATAACGGTACCCATGAATCCCAACATAGGTCCAAGTGCGATACAGAGGGAAATCCATGTTACGTTCTTCTCCAAAAGACCCATTTGAACACCACCGTAAGATACGACTGCCTTTTCAACTACGTCAGCACCCTCGTCGATTCTCATCAAACCTTGATAGAAGATAGAAGCGATAGGACCACGAGTGTTAGCGCAGATCTCTTTAGCTGCCTCTACATCGTCGTTTTCCAACAACTCTGTTTCAACATTTTCGAGCAACTTCTTTGTGTTGGTTGATGCCAAGCTCAAATAGATAATTCTCTCGATACAAAGTGCAAGACCCAAGATCAAGCAGAGTGCTACACATGCCATGAATCCGGCACCACCCTCGATAAATTTAATCTTCAAAGTCTTGAATGTGCCAAGTTCTTGCGTTGTTGGTGCAGGAGCGGCTTCTTGTGCAGGAGCTGCGGCTACTGCTGCAGGAGCAGGAGCAGGAGCTGGGGCTTCTTGTACTGTCGTTTGATCCTCTGACGAGTACTCTTCATCTTGAGCAAAGATATTCGAAGTCATGCCGAACGCAAAAACTCCCAAAATTGCTAAAACTGCAAATACTTTTTTCATTTTTCTTTTTTGATTAGTTATTAATTTTTTTTGATTTTTTGTTGTTTGTTGCGGAGAGAACGGGATTCGAACCCGTGATACGCTTTTGACGTATACACGCTTTCCAGGCGTGCCTCTTCAGCCACTCGAGCATCTCTCCTATTGTGGTTGCTAGACCTTAGTAGGCACAAATTTCTATAAATTTTTATATTCAGTCAAATATTTGGATATTTTTTTTTGAACTTTTATAGAGAAAAGGCTTTGATGGCGTTGTTTGTTGTCGTTTTTGCCACTTCTTCTACGCTTATCCCCTTTATTTCGGCTATTTTTTCTGCGATGTGGAGGAGGTATGAACTCTCGTTTCGCTTTCCCCTGTGGGGTACTGGAGCCAGGTAAGGAGCGTCGGTTTCCAGTATGATTTTCTCCAATGGAACGCTCTCCAAGGTGTGGGCAATCTCCGCTTTTTTGAATGTGACGATGCCGTTTATCCCTAAAAGGAAATCTCCTAATTCGAAGATGGCTTCGGCTTCTTCTTTCGTGCCCGTAAAACTATGGAATACGCCTCTGACTCCTTTCCCCTTGAATTTTCGGATTGAGGCGGCCGTCTCCTCGAAGGCTTTGCGGCAGTGGATATCGATCGGAAGGTCGTGTTCGAGGGACAAAGCGATTTGGGTCTCGAAGGCGATGGCTTGCTCCTCTTTGTATTGTTCGTCCCAATAGAGATCAATGCCGATTTCCCCTATGGCGCAGTATTTCCGTTGTTTCAACCAGGATTCGACGATGTCGAGTTCTGCCCGGTAATTTGCATTTACGTTGGTAGGGTGTAGTCCCATCATACAATGGAAGAGGTCGGGGTGGCTGTCGGCGAGCGTGTGCATGGGTTCTATGCTGGCGCTGTCTATGTTGGGCAATAGTACCCTGGTGATGTGATTTTCCCTCAGTCGGGCGATGACCTCGTCGATGTCCTCCTTAAATTCTGGTTCGTAGAGGTGCGTATGTGTGTCTGTTAATTCCATGAATGGTGGAAATTTTGTCTCTTATTTAATAGATGAGTCCAAAAGGATAGGGGATTTGCCGAAATCAAATCTTCGGAACTACCTATTATATTAGGAGTGGACTCTTGTCGTTGCAAAATTATTTAATTTTCTTTGTGTCTTGTATTGTGTGCGGAAGTTTTTCTGCACATTGTTGAACCCACCTTAAAAATTTGTGGTATGAATCCGTATGAGATAATAGAGAAATATTACGAGAAGGGCGGTGATGCCTATAATATATTGGTAGACCATTCTGTTTCGGTGACCGAGTTGGCTTTGTCGATGGCTCGCAAGCATCCGGATTTGGGGCTTGACTTGACGTTCATCTCCGAGGCGGCCATGTTACATGACATTGGCATTTTCCGGACGGCGGCGGCTGTTTTGCATTGTTTCGGGGAACATCCTTATATATGTCATGGCTATTTGGGGGCGGAAATCATGCGTCTGGAGGGGTATCCTCTCCATGCATTGGTGTGTGAGCGACATACGGGAACGGGCTTGTCGTTGGCGCATATTTTAAAGGAGAATCTTCCGTTGCCCCATCGCGATATGCTTCCGATCTCCAAAGAGGAACAGTTGATTTGTTTTGCGGACAAGTTCTTTTCTAAGACGCATCTTGGCGAGCAATATACGGTGGAGAAGGCACGGACGAAGTTGCTGAAGTTCGGTGACGAGACCATTGCCCGTTTTGACGAGTGGTGCAAAATCTTTTTGTGATTCGTCATTCTTGCTAGGTGCGTGGCCGCAACAGATAGTTTTTGATTAATAATTAGTTGTCGATTTAGAATTCGCTTGTAGAGCCGGTGTGCACATCGGCTCTACAAGCGACATTGTTTTATTTGTTTTGTCCCTTTGCCAAAGGCAACAATCTACAGACTTATCGACCTTGTTGAGTAGGGCGGTTAATTCGCCTCACTCTTGCTGTAAACTTTTATGGATTCGATAAGAGAGTTTTCGTCTTTGGCAACATAATCAATGAAAACATCGAGTATGATTCCGTTACATTCGGAATGGTTGAGTTGTTGAGTAATAATATATTTACCGTCTTTCATTCCTTTGGTAACCGCAGTGTCTTTCATGTTTTTCCACTGTCCGCAATCGTAGTCGAGAACATTCTTGATTGGGAAGCCCAATGCAATAGGCTTGTTTGAAAAGCCTTCGGTTCTGATGCCGGGATAAGAGCCGTTGAACCCTTGAACCACTGCGCACGATGAGTCTACTATGGTATAGCCTGTTACCTTACCGTCGACAAGGTCAAATTTCGCGAGGATTTTGCCTGACGGGTCTTTAAGCACTCCGTCGCCAAGATAATCGTAGTGTTCGCCGATTATAATATTATAAAGATCAAGATTGTAGTAATTGTTGAACGAGCCGTGATACGTATTTACATTGTTGAACAGAATCTTGGAATCCAAATCAAAATTTTTGCCATTCCATGTATATTTGATAGGCCAATTCCTTAAAGAATAAAATGTTAACGCAGTGTTTTCAAAGACCACAGTGTCGCGGCCTTCGGGTCTTTTGCGAAGAGTTTCCAAAGAATAGAAGTTGTTGTCAAACACTTGCTTAGCGTCGGTGGCAGAGACTTGACCGTCTTTGTATTTCACAGTCCATATTTTTTGAGTTATTTCCTTGGAGTCTATTTGGTCGCCCAAAACAGTTTCGTCAACAACTGCAATCCATGACGAGTCAAGCGTTTGATAGCATTGCAGACGGATTTTGGCAGTAAGTGTTTCGCCTTGCCCCTCGATATATGGGCCTTCGTAGGTGTAGTCGAAGGAGGTTTTAGACACATTCTTTTCAGCTTTCGACTGCGGCATATAGTTGAGTTTTACCGCTGTGGCAATAATAGTTGAAATATGCGGGTCGTCGGTTTTGAGTTTGTCCCAAATGATTTTTGCGACAGAATCCTGAGGCTCTACATATTGATAGGCCTGTTCAGTTTGATTGACCTGTTCAGCATTGCCTGCCTCTTGCTGTGGCGTGCCGCCACCGCAGGATGCCAATGTGAGGGCGGAGATGATAAAAATGTGTGGTTTTATAATAGAGTTAATTTTTTGCGTGGGGACGCACCGTGGCACGTCTCTACATTATTATTTTAGTTCTATAAATTTCCCGTTGAAAATTAAGTCTTCCTCAATCTTTATGGGTTCGGGGATGGTGAGTCCTGCTTTTTTCAGTTGCTCGTCGAAGTCTAAATTCTCATACTCGGGGTGCTCGTTGATATATTTGTACAATTCGCCTTCGTAACCGCGCTCTTCGATAAGGTATTGCACATGGATTTTGAAAGTGCCGTTTGGCTGTTTCTTGAAAGTGACAGTACAGTCCGAATTGTAAGAGAACGGATTCTCGACGGTGCCCATAGCCGAGCCTTCGCCTTTTTCGTCTAATGAGGGATAGTCTCTGCCGTAATCAGTGTCGAGGTTGCACATGTTGCGGTTGTTGATTCTTTCTTCCAACTGCATACGGCGGTAAATGCCGAGTGAGATCATATCGTCGGGCTTCATTCCGCCGTCTTCTGTAATAAAAGTGAAGCCATCCCACAGAGCCTTCCAATCGAGCGGAAACCAACCGTACTTAAACGGAGGGTGCTTGGGCATATCGAAAGTTTCGGTGCGTTTGGATGAGCCTGAATCAATGGTTTCTACCTTTTTGTTGGTGAGAAAATTGTACGATTCGTTGTCGTGTTTGCCTCCTATAAGCAAAAAAGTATTGTCTTGATAGCGGAATAGGAATACATCGGATTGGAGCGTTTGGATTCTGAGCACGCCTTTGTCGGTTACCGAGAGTTTGGAGTCGCTGCTTACCGACAAGTCGGAATCGAGAAAAAGGCTATAACTGCCGTCTGCCTTGCCGAAATAGAATGCACTACCTTTGTAATTGCTTATAAATAAATCTTTAATGCCGTCTTTGTTGAAGTCGCCTTCGGCTTGGTTTATAATCTCTTCGGTAGAAAGATCAGCGGCGGACTTACCCGAAGATTGGAAGATCTGAGCCTCGGCTCTCATCCCGTTGCCAAGTGTGATGACCATGGCGGAAATTGCAGTGACAAGGTTGTGTTTTGTCATAATGTATTATGTTTAAATTAATATGGTAAAGATACGAAAATGTTTTTAAGCATTATTGCGGAGATGCTTAATTTTGTGTTTGTGGAGGTGGATAAAAAAATCACAAAAAAATTGCATGAAACCTCAGAAAAGTGTATTTTTTGCTACGAAATAAATTTCAGAAAGGAGTATGGATACCCTAGTGACAAATCCGAACCTTTTGATAAACAAGAATATTATGAATGGTAACTTGTCGGACGATGCCACCTCCGCTCTCTTGCTTGAAATATTGCAGGAGAACACACCAAAATATGATGGGAGCACAGCAATGCCGTGCAGAATAGAATTTGTGGAGGAATAACAATGAAAATTTTTGAAGCGATACGCAATGATAGTTTGGACGACGTGATAGCCTGCGTGGAGAAAAATCCCGCTTGTGTCAATGCCGTTGCCCCTATGAAACCTAACGACACCAAAGGAATGTCGCCGTTGCAGGTGGCTGTTACTACGGGGTGGCACCGAAAGATTGCTTGGTACTTGTTGGAACACGGTGCTGATGTCAATTTTATCGAATCGCCTAAACATCGCAAAACTTTGGCTAATCCGGTCTTTTTTGATGTGGCGTTGGTGGCGGTTTACAATGCGCGGCGTTACGAATTGGACGAACAGTCAAACACTTACCGACTGATACATAGCAAGGAAGATGCTGACGAGGCGTTTGATTTTCTCAAAGCGGTGGTGGAACATGGCGCAGATTTGAGCAAAACCGATTATTTCAACAATGGAGTTATTTCACGCGTACTATTTGCCGCCAACAGAGTCTATCCCGACCCGAAATATCCAAGGATTAAGCCTTCCGAAGAACAGAACGAGGATTTGCTGAGGATTTTTAAATATCTTTTGGACAGTGGTGCGGAAAAGAACACGGTTTCTTCGTATGCAAAGAAAACGAATCAAGAGATCTACTGCACCGAGCCGATTTGGGATTTGGTCAAAGTTTTTTATGATTAAAACGTATTATACAACTTATCTTAATGGATAATAAAGACACACGATTTGAAAACATCTCGATGACTGGCCGTCTGTGCTACGTTTTTATGTGCATAGAGCGGTATTTGCTAACGCTTTACCCCGACAAGGATTGGACAGTTGTTGCCCGAAAGATGTGGCAGTGGCCCAAGGAAACTTGGTCTGACGGTTGGTGGGAATACGGCGACGTTGTACCCGGATATATCCTGAAATACAAGAACTTTGAGGATGTCAGTGTTCAGAGTACCGACCTCACCCGTGAGGAGTTTGAGGCGCTCACGGCACTCTACAAGAGCATTCCTAACGTCAGAGGCGAGTTAGACACCGTGCTCAACATTCCGTTTGAGATGGGAAATATCTGTGATGCAGAAGATTACAGGACTAAGATTGGCGAAGAACAGACTATGAGAGCCATCGTCCGTATGGAAGATATACTTTGGGCGCACGGCATTGAGTTGCCCGACTTTTCGCTTGTGTCGGAATACATCAAACACGACCCACGTGACCCCGCCCGACAGAAAAAACTTGGAATAGTTGACCGAACCGGTGTCTGGGGAATGGGCATTGATGCCGACCATCTGTCTGTCATATTGAACAAGGAAAATGAAGCGGGTTGTGGCTAAATGTTTGGAAAATTATAAAAATCGGTGATTTAAATGTTTGGATTTTTTAATTTCGTATGTTTATGTCTTTGATATAACGGTGGTTATGTGTTGTAATAGGTTGAGGGATGGAGTGAGTTTTCCTACACCGACTCGGAAACGGGCGACATCCGCAAGGTGCGCATCTGTCCTTTGTATGCTATGTCGCAGTTGGATAGGGTGTTAGAGGGTTGAACTAAACTCACATAAAACTTGTTGATATGGATGCGAAACGAGGATATTTGCCGGTGGATGAAAGAAACTTTTCTCCGTCGGCCTTGGAAAAGATGCGGATGGCTTCACGGCATATCTGCTATTTGATTAACGAGGGGTACGACCTGAAACAGGCTTCCACCTTTGTAGGGACGCACTATTCGCTTTCGGAACGTCAGCGGCTTGCCATCGCACGCAGTATTGCTACGACTGAGCAACTGAGCGTCAGGAGATTAAAGGAGCGGACTTCAGTGGCAGGGGAGGAGGTTTGGATCGACGGCTTCAACACAGTCATCTCCTTGGAGGTTATGCTGAGCGATTCTTTGCTGTTTGACGGCATGGATGGAACTATCCGCGACCTTGCGGCTCTGCGAGGCACTTATAAGATAATCCCTGAGACGGGGGAGGCGGTGAGGATTCTTTTTGATACATTGGAGGAGATGGGCGTGGCGAAGGTTAACATCTTGCTGGACGAGCCCGTTTCAAACTCGGGGCGACTGAAAACACTTATTGCCGAGGTGGGCGAAGACTATCCGTTCGGCTTGGATATCCAAATTCTCAAGCAGGTTGACAAAGCCCTGTGGGAAAAGGCAAATGTGGTGACCTCCGATTCCATTATATTGGACCATTGTCTAAGTTGGGTGAATGTGACGAGGCGTTGTGTCGAGAAGCGGAATGCCCGGACCCTTCGGGTGTGGGAGTAAATTGCGAACAGGTGAGGCTGAAAAAGAGGGAGAATTTCGAAATATTAAAAATTATTGCTACTATTGTAAAGTATACTCAATAAAGATATAGTTTATGGAAAAAGAGAGGGAGTGTTCGGCTGTGTATTTTCACAGGCCACCAGAAAGTTTGAATTGTGCGCAGTCCATCATGAAGGGATTCCAAAAAGAGTTCCAAGTGTCGGATGCGGAGATAGAGGAGTTCCGTGCTTGGGGCGGAGGTCGTGCGGAGGGAGGACTCTGTGGCGCCCTTTTTGCGGCAGATACGCTGTTGAAACGTCGCGGACTCGGTTCGATTGCCTCTGGTTTTGAGAAGAGGGTCGGATATAAGACATGTAAGGAGATCAAAGGCAAGGCTTGCTCGTGTCCTGATTGTGTGAGGATTGCGGACGAGTTGCTTTCTGAAGTTATGGAGGGGGCAGGGGAGTGACCTGCCCTCTGCTTTCCCTATGATCTCCAATAGAGGGGCTTAACGGATGATTTTGACCTTGTGTCCCTTTTGCGAGAGCAGTTCTCCTATCTTGTCCCGCAAATCGCCTTGAATGAGGATTTCTCCACCACGGCAGGAACCGCCGACACCACAGCACTTTTTCAATTCGGCCGCCAGTTGCTTGAGCTCCTCGTCGTCGCCTTCAAACCCGGTGATGAGGGTAGCCTGTTTGCCTTTTCTACCCGCTTTGTCCAATTCCACCCTAAAATGTTGCTTGCCAAGGGAACCCTCTTGGGGCGCCTCTTCTTTTAGCTTGTCGAGTTCCTCTTTCATATGGAGTTCGCCTTCTGCAAGTTGGCTGAGTTGGTCTTTCCAATCGTTCATTTTCATCTTTAGAAAATATAGTTTATTTGCCTGCAAAAATACAAAAATTAGTTACTTTTGTAAAGTGGGATTTGTTTCTGTGGCGTTTTGGGGATGCCTTGGCATAAACACCTCGTTATGAAGGCTTGCCACGTTGTGTGACGGAGCAGATTCACGGAAGGGAAATTTGCATTAAAGGTGAATTTAAGGATTTGCCCTAACTTTTAAGATTAGTCGAGATGAAGATATTGGCGGTAGGCTGGAATTATTTGGAGCATAATAAGGAATTGGAGCATCGGGTGGTTCCGACGGAACCTGTGATTTTTATGAAGCCTGAGACGGCCTTGCTTCGAGAGAATAAACCTTTTTTCCTCCCCGATTTTTCGACGGACGTGCAATATGAGTTGGAAGTGGTGGTGCGGATTTCGAAGATGGGAAAGAACATCTCGGAGAAGTTCGCTCCTCGTTACTATGACGCATATGGTTTGGGCGTGGATTTCACGGCCCGGGATCTTCAACGTAAGTTTAAGGAGCAGGGTGGACCTTGGGAGCTCTGCAAGGGATTCGACAATTCAGCGCCTGTGAGCGAATTTATCCCGAAAGAGGAGTTGGGCGACCTTTCGGCGTTGTCCTTCCATCTCGATTTGAACGGGACGACCGTGCAACGAGGAAATACAAAAGACATGATATTCAATGTGGATGCGATTGTCTCTTACGTCAGCCGTTTCTTCACCTTGAAAACGGGCGACTTGATTTTTACGGGGACACCCGTCGGAGTTGGGCCTGTGAAAATCGGAGATAGGTTGGAGGGCTATTTGTCCGACCGAAAAATGTTGGATTTCAGGGTTGAGTGAGTTTTTTTTCTGTTTTTGTGGACTCTCTGCAAAAATAATAGGTGTTTTTTTTCGTTGTAATAACAAAAGAAAACGGGTGGCGAGACCATCCTGAAGTGTAAATCAGAAGATGTCTTTCAAGGGCATTCTTTTTATCCAAGGTTTGATTATGAAAGTTTTTTTGTCATTCATTTTTTTCTGGGTGAGTTTCTTCGTTTCTTATGCGACGATACATACCTATTCGAATCAGTCTGTTCTCGCTTCGGGCAAGTGGGCTAAGATTCGTGTTAAGGAAACGGGTGTTTGTAAGATTTCCTACCAAGAGTTGAAATCGATGGGCTTTTCTGATCCCTCTAAGGTCAGCGTCTATGGCTATGGTGGCAATATATTGGAAGAGGACTTTTCATACCCTAAGGTGGATGACTTGCCGGCTGTGCCTGCCTATGATAACGGCTCGGCTCTCTTCTTTTATGTGAAGGGTACTACGAAGTGGTTTTACCAAAAGATATATAGGTGTGAGTTCAATCACTATGCGGACGAGGGGTACTATTTCTTGACGGATAGCGGTACTGCTAAGCGAATCAAGGTGGATGGCAAATACCAGGCGATGGATAGTGTCCCTTTGGTCAATGAATACCTCTATGCCGATGTCTACCATAAGGAGGAACTTAACCTTGTCCATTCGGGTCGAGTATGGTATAGCGACATTATGCACAAAGACGATACGAAGAGTTTCTCCTTCTCTGTTCCGAATATCAATAAGGATAAAGATATGATGGTGTTGGTCTCTTCTGCAGCCTATTCCGATAAAAAAACGATTTTGAATGTGGAGTGTGAGGGTATGCAGAGATCTGTATCTTTCTCTTTGGTACAAGCAGAATCTCATGTGCGTGCCTCGTTGGGGGCTATAGCTTTGGAGACAAAACCGACGTCGGAGCAGATCTCTGTGAATTTGAAATATCTCGGACAGAATACAGCAGATTATGCCCTAGTTGACCGTATCTTGTTGAATGCTTATGCGAAACTTCAGATGGTGGGTGGCTATCTCCTTTTCCGTAATCCGGATTACAAGTCTTATTTTGATGATAAATATGTCAAGTTCTCCGTAAAAAAGGCGAAATCAACGACTCAAATTTGGAATGTGACCGATCCTGCTGATATTAAGGGCGTTCCGACTCTTTTTGCAGGCGATAGTTTGGTCTTCTGTGTCAACCATAAAGATTTGCAGGAGTTTGTCGCTGTTGATCCCGATGGGTCAGGATTCGTTTCGGCCGAGTTGGTGGGAAGTGTCAAGAATCAGAATCTTCATGGCATGAAGAATGTGGATTTCGTCATTATCTCCCATCCGGATTTCGTTTCGGAGGCCGAGCGTTTGGCGGAGAAGCACCGTCAGGTGGACGGGGTGAATGTGGCAGTGGTCTCTACGGAGGAGGTCTATAATGAGTTCTCTTCTGGAACACCCGATGCTACGGCCTATCGTTGGCTGATGAAGATGCTTTATGATCGCGAGGGAGGAAGGAAATATTTGTTGCTCTTTGGCGACGGATGTTTTGACAACAAAGGTATTTTGGCCACGAATTCGAATCCTTCGACGGCTTTTGTCTTGACGTACCAATCGTTCATGTCCCTCGACGAGACCTCTTCCTATACGACGGACGACTATTTCGGCTTCTTGGATGATGATGAAGGAGGAACGAAAGGCGGAAACTCGAATGCGAATTCCAAGATGGATATTGGTGTCGGACGTTTGCCGGTGGCTTCAGTCAAGCAGGCAAAAAGCATGGTGGATAAAATCATCAATTATATAGACAACTCATCCTATGGCACTTGGAAGAATCGAGTGTTGCTTGTCGCTGATGATAATGAGGAGAGTAAAACCAGCAAGACGAAGTTCTTCTCTTATTCGGAGACGATTGAGAGTATTATCTATAGAAGTAATCCTGCCATGGAGGTTAAGAAACTCTATTTCGATGCTTATTTCAGGGCGGTAGGTTCTAACGGAGCTCGTTTCCCTGACCTTGAAAAGGACTTGTCGGATGCTATAGATGAGGGCTTCTCCTATTTGAATTATGTGGGACACAGCTCGAAGACGACATGGTCGGCCGAGAAGGTTTTCACCCAAACGCAGGCAGCTTCGTTGCATAACAAGAATTTAGGTTTCTGGTTTACGGCCAGTTGTGAGTTCTCCCAGTTCGATGATTTGACGATTTCCGGTGGAGAGGATTTGGTCTTGAACCCTGACGGAGGCGCCATCGCCATCTATAGTTCGACCCGTACGGTGTATGATGACAGGAACGATAGGCTCAATCGTGCGTTGGTTCCTTATCTCTTCGCTCGTGATGAGGATGGACGTCCGTATAGGTTGGGTGAGATGGTTCGCCTTTCAAAACAATCTATTCCGAACGATTCGAATAAGTTGGCTTTCGTCTTTATGGGCGATCCGATGTTGAGGATGAATTATCCGGAGTTGTTGGTTTCGACTGATTCATTGAAGACGGATTCGGGCTGTCTTACCGATACGTTGAGGGCGCTCTCTTCGGTTCGTTTGTGGGGATCCATCTTGGATGAAGAGGGAAATAAGATTACGACTTTCAACGGAAAGGTACATGTCACGGTTTATGATAAACAACAGACATTGTATACTCGAGCCAACCTCTATGATACGGAGGAGCAGATTTTGGAGAATCGTTTCGCTTATACGGCGCGTCCGAACTTGCTCTTTTCGGGTGTGGCCGAGGTGGAGGATGGCGAGTTTATGGTAGTTTTCCGTGTTCCGAAGGACATTGTTTATAGCTATGGCACAGGCCGCATCTCCTACTATGCGTATGATGAGGAGAACGGGTTCGATGCACAGGGCGCGTACGAAGATTTCTATGTGGGCGGTAGCGATACCATCTCCTTCTCGGATCTCCAAGGTCCGGAGGTGGCTTTGTATATGAACAATGAATTGGTCACTCGGTCGGTTAAGGTGCATGAGACGCCTACGTTCTACGCCTATATCCAAGATCCGAACGGTATCAATACGACAGGCGCAGGCATCGGTCATGACCTCACGTTGGCTTTGAATGATTCGAAGGAAGTGGTGGTTCTCAATCCTTATTTCTCCTACGATATGGGCAGTGACAACTCCGGCTATGTGAGATACCAGTTCCCAGAGTTGGAGGAGGGGCATTATACGCTTACGTTCAAGGCTTGGGATTTGCTCAATAATTCAACCACGCGTCAGATGGAGTTTGATGTGGTGAAGGGCTTGCGTATTGACATGGAGGAGCTTGCGCTCTATCCGAACCCTGCAAAGGACAAAGTTACGATCCGCGTCACTCATGACCGTCCGTCGGAGAAGGTCACCTATCGTCTGATGGTCTTCGATTTGGGTGGCAGAATGGTGTATCGTTCGGAGCCAGCCTCGGATGTCACCGACGGCGTATTGGAATTTGACTGGGATTTGAAGATGTCCAACGGGGCAAGGTTGCGTGAAGGCTCCTATGTCTGTCGGGTCGGCATCACCTCCACTTCGGCAGGGTATACAGAAAAATCCAAAAATTTAATGGTTTTACCACAATAAAAAGAGATAATAGTAGTTAATAAGTTGGGGGAATGTTGGGATTCCCTTATACAAAAGGCTTTTGCCGATGCTTTCGTTACGTTTGGATAAGCAGAAGCCCGGAAATAGATAATTTACAATAGGGAAATGAAAAAGAAAAGATTAGCGTTAGTTTCATTGTGTGTCTTAGGTGTTGCCAATTCGGTAGCAGTGGCGGGCGAGAAGGAAAACAAATTCAATCCTTTGCAGTCGGCTGTCCCATCT
Source organism: Paludibacteraceae bacterium (assembly GCA_017553575.1). Lineage (GTDB taxonomy): Bacteria > Bacteroidota > Bacteroidia > Bacteroidales > Paludibacteraceae > RGIG10190. Next base: position 20,183 of record JAFZKQ010000083.1, on the reverse strand, counting down.
TTGTCTATAGCTCCTGATGCAAGGGGAGGTGGTATGGGAGATGTGGGTGTGGCAACCTCTCCTGACATTAATTCTCAATATTGGAACCCTGCCAAATATGCGCATATGGAGAGCCACGGAGGTTTCTCACTTTCTTATACGCCTTGGTTGCGTAAGATCGTCAACGACATAGACCTCGTTTATTTGGGCGGTTACTATAAATTGGATGACTTGCAGGCGTTGAGTGCTTCGTTCCGTTACTTCTCAATGGGTGAGATTAATTTGACGCAGGCTCCTGGTCCAGACGGACAAGTCATTTCTGATGGAACTTGTAATCCATACGAGATGTCATTCGACTTGGCTTATTCTCGTAAATTGTCCGAGAATTGGTCGGCAGCAGTTGCCTTGCGTTTCATCTATTCGGATTTGACCAACGGTATGACTGACGATGAGACTGTGACGGCAGGAAAGGCCATGGCGGCCGATGTGGCAGCTTACTATCGTAAGCCGATTGAATTGGGTGGTGAGGGCAACAAACCATCGTATGCCTCTTTCGGTATAAACATCTCCAATATCGGTTCTAAGGTTTCCTATGATGATGGTGAGACGAACCAATTCATCCCTACGAATTTGCGTTTGGGAGGATCTTTCGAATATCCATTTGACGATTTCAACTCGGTATCACTTTCAGTCGACTTGAACAAGTTGTTGGTTCCAACTCCTCCGAAATTGGAGCAAGGAGAAGGAGAGTCGGAGGCTGATTTCCAAAAGAGACAATCAGATGCATGGGACGACTATTATCACACTTCACCTGTATCCGGAATCTTCAAGTCATTCACGGATGCTCCTGGCGGAGGCAGTGAAGAGTTGGAGGAGATCATGTGGTCAGTTGGTGCTGAGTATTCTTACAATAAGCAATTCTTGGTTCGTGCCGGTTATTTCCACGAGTCGGAGAACAAGGGTAACCGTAAGTATTGGGCCTTTGGTGCTGGTTTCAACTTGAGCATTTTCCAATTGAACGCCGCTTATTTGATGTCTACGGCGCAGACCAGTCCGCTTGACCAGACTTTGCGTTTCACGCTTGGTTTCGACATTGCAGGATTGAAAGGCATCATGAACAACAGCAAGGAAGACGATAAATAATTGACAAAATAGGAATGACGGGAAGGAGAGACTCTTTCCCGTCGTTTTTTGTGTCGTGGTTAGTCATAATTCATAATTCTTAATTCATAATTATCATGTTGAGGGTAGGTCAAGGATACGATGTCCACCAGTTTGTTGAAGGACGAGAATTGTGGTTGGGGGGCATCAAGATAGAGTGCGACAGGGGGCTCTTGGGTCATTCGGATGCGGATGTCTTGATTCATGCTATTTGCGATGCCCTTTTGGGGGCGGCCAACATGCGTGACATCGGTTACCATTTCCCGGACACGGGTAAGGAGTACGAGAACATCGACAGTAAAATCCTCTTGAAAAAAACGATTGATTTGATAAAGACGAAGGGCTATTCGGTGGTGAATGTCGATTCGACCATTTGTGCGCAACGTCCTAAAATTAATCCCCACATAGAAAAGATGCAGCAGACGCTGGCTCGTGTGATGGGCGTCGATGAGGATTGTATTGCCATCAAGGCGACGACAACGGAACATCTGGGTTTTGTCGGACGCGAGGAGGGTATGGCCGCCTATGCGACCGTCTTGATCGAGAAGGCGTGAGGAGGCTCTGAGGGACGAAGATTTAACTTTTGGACGCCTCGGTTGTGTATGTTCTAAGAAAAGGTTATTTTTGTATAGAATTTTAAAACGAAAAATATGAAATTGTTAGAAGGTAAGACAGCCCTTATTACAGGAGCTGCACGTGGTATAGGTAAGGCTATTGCGTTGAAGTTCGCTAGCGAGGGTGCAAACGTAGCTTTTACGGACTTGGTTATCGATGAGAATGGTAAGGCCACTGAGGCAGAGATCGCTGCTTTCGGTGTTAAGGCAAAGGGATATGCTTCCAATGCTGCTGATTTCGCTCAATCGGAGCAAGTTGTTGCCCAAGTGAAGGAGGAGTTCGGCTCAATTGACATTTTGGTGAACAACGCCGGTATTACGAAGGACGGTTTGATGTTGCGTATGTCTGAGGCTCAATGGGATGCAGTTATTGCTGTAAACTTGAAGTCTGCGTTCAACTTCATTCATGCTTGTGTGCCTGTTATGATGCGTCAAAAGGGTGGTAGCATCATCAATATGGCATCTGTTGTAGGTGTTCACGGAAATGCAGGTCAAGCAAACTATGCAGCTTCAAAGGCAGGTTTGATCGCTTTGGCTAAGTCTATCGCACAAGAGATGGGCCCTAAGGGTATCCGTGCGAATGCCATCGCTCCTGGTTTCATCGAGACAGCCATGACAGCTCAATTGTCAGACGAGGTTCGCGAAGAGTGGAAGAAGAAAATTCCTTTGCGTCGTGGTGGACAAGTAGACGACATCGCAAACGTGGCTACTTTCTTGGCTTCTGATATGTCATCGTATGTTTCTGGTCAAGTTATCCAAGTGGATGGCGGTATGAACATGTAATCTGTTGATTGAGCAGATTCATAAATACAGGTCGAAGGGCGGAGAAATTTGCCTTTCGACTTTTTTTTGTGCGGATAATCTACTAATTTCAGTCTACAAATCTAAATTACAGGGTATGAGTCAAAGAATCCGGAAAATAGTGGTAAGCCTAATCATCTTTGCGGTCGCTACGGCTTTGAATGTTAATTTTATAGCAGAGCTACTCATCTTCTTCCTTTATTGGAAATATATTGATCCGGACAAAGGGGAGGAGCCAGAGATGAAACTTCAGTCGAATGGACAGCCTTCCTCCGAGGAGGCTTCTCTGAAGGAACCGAAAGGGGAGGGGTGCTTTCGCAATCGGAAAGGCTGGGCATGCGTAATCGTCTTTCTCCTTGCTATGTATTTCCAATTGGACTTGTTGGCGGCACTTGTTTCGGTGGCTCTTTGTTGGTGCTATGTCGATTGGGACGAGCGGAGGAGAGCGAAGAAGAAGATTCAACCGAGTGAATGCCCTGCTGTCTCTCCGGAACCGCCCTTGTGCCCTGCCTCTCTACCTGAGATTTCCATAGAAATAGAAGAGGAGAAACCGCACGTCGCAGCTTCAAAAGAGATTGGTGCGTTGATATATAGCTTGTTGAACTATCAGAGGGAGCGGCAACGGGCGCAGTCTGATTTGTTGGGTAGTTTGTTGAATCGTCAGCTATCCCTGACCACAGGACAAACGGAGGAACGGGAGGTTGAGGCTGGAAACGATTTGAATTTTGTGGAACCTTCTCAAATAGAGGTTGATACGAATGCAGAGATTTCTGGCTTCGACCCATCTACAACAAATTCCGATGTTTCTGGCTTTGGCGATTCCTCGCAGAGGCTGGCGTTGCTGACTGGTTGTGAATGCGTGCCTGTCAGGAAGGAACAAATGTCGGATTTGTTCGAACTCTACAATGAGTATCGGATGGACGGAAAGTCGAACGGCTATACTCCGATGGTGGTGGTTGTCGATGATTTTGTGTTGCAGATCTTGAAACTCCATGTGGCGAATAAGTTGGAAGACGAAGCGCAAATCAAGGCATCGGTGGAGGCTTACCACGCAAAGATGCTCGATATGGAGTTGGCGGACGGAAAAAAGCTTCTTGCTGAGATCTTGGAGGATTGCAAAAAATGTAACGACACTTGGGAATCTTTCTCCGAGATGCCGCTTGGTGGTTCTTCCGAAGATAAAACCGAAGAGACGCTCTTTAATGTCTCCAGTTCGGACGAGGCCTATATCGTAAAAGTGCCCGTTTCCGATCCTTGGAAAATCTGGGCCTATGTGCCATTCGGCGATTGGAGCTCGTGTCCCTCTGTCGAGCGGCAGATGGCCATTTCGAAGTATTGGTATGAGGCTTATGGGGCTGTGCCTGCGGTGGTTAGTGGCAGTCACATCAACTTTGTGCTTAGTCGTCCAGCCTATTATACGAGGGAGGCGGCGTTGGAACAATATGCCTATTGTCCGGACATTCTGGAGCAGGGCTGCCATACGATTGCGGCATTGGAGTACTCTATTAGAAATGACAAGGTTTGGCGGTTTGGGTGGAAATGAACTCCTAATCGGTAAATACATCCATCGGCATAAAACCATTTGGGAAACCCATCCACGTTCGTATTCCATTCGCATTACCCACGGGCTTGCCCCCGTATCTGTGTTATGCTACCCCTTTGGGGTTCGGATGCGCAAGGAAACGACAGAGTTTCGGTGAAAAATTAGGGTGGGGTATAAAAATAGGAAGAGGATGTGCCAAAATTCAATTTTGCTACATCCTCTTCTTATTGTTGCGGGAGCCCGACTCGAACGGACGACCTTTGGGTTATGAGCCCAACGAGCTACCAACTGCTCCATCCCGCGATTTATCAACCGAGATTGTTTGTTTCTCAATTGCGATGCAAAGGTAAGCCCTTTTTTTAGAAAAGCAAAATCTTTTGGTGGAAAAATGCCTTTTCAGCCCTGAAAAACCCTATATATTGATATTTGTATGCTTTTTTTAGGGAAATGGTGTGTATTTAGGGATGGAAAATTTTTTTATTCATACCACTTTATATATATTGCAAAACGAAAAGAGAGAAAGACAAATGCTGACCAATGTGCCGTAAATATGGCTCTTGGTGGGGTTCGTTTGTTGCAGGACCATTTGAGGCCTTCCTCGAAAAGTCCTGTTTAACCATTTTGATGTACAAATAAAGGTGGTATAGATAGAGGGAAGCAGGGTGTTTCTAGTTTGGACTACAGGAGATGAGTGACGATAGCCCTTACGCAGTATTTCCCCAAAAACTAAATTTATCGAATCCACCACAAATAGACCGTTTATGAAGGAAAAGTTTCAGTTGGAGTATGTTTTTAGCAACATTTCGATGAGTGTATTGTGGAACAGCATCAGTACGCCTTCGGGCTTGGGTGAATGGTTTGCGGACAAAGTGGAGCTTGACGAGGCGGATACCAATGTTTTTAAGTTTTATTGGGGAAAGACCTCCCAAACGGCCCGCTTGCTGAACAATCGCGTGGGGGCTTATGTGAAGTTCCGTTGGGACGATGATGTGGAGGATCCAGTGAAGCCCTATTTCGAATTCAGAATGTCTTACGTGGAACTGACCAACGATGTCGTGTTGACCATTACCGATTTCGTGGAGCCCGATGAGCGCGAGGAGGCAACAAAACTCTGGGAGACGCAAATTTCGGCCTTGAAGATGGCTACGGGTCTGTAAAAACAATGGGACAGAACCCTTTTTCGGTAGGTGCGGATGCAAAATTGTGTCTGCGAACAGGCATGGTTTTGTAGGACGGGGGAATGCTACGTCTCTTTGATTCAGAGGGTTATTCCTTCGAAAAGGTGCCTACTGTGTCATTTCGTGAAGATTGTGGAAAAGTCTTGGAGTTGAAAATGTCGGCAAGGCATGGAGCTGCTGCTTGACCCTACGAATATCCTGTGACACTTCGTTGAGGACGGTTTTATTCAAGAGAAACAAGGTCTCTGAATCGATGATTCGGGGACCTTTTGCGTTGCAAGCCCTCGTTTGAAGCCAACCGACAATCTCGCCTTCTTCGTTGGAAGAGACGACGCGGCGAATGGCCCTTTGCTTCCGCATGGGCTTCGAAAGGAAATTTAGGCATCTTCTTGCTATTCATCCGTCATAAAGTAAAACATAGCCTTTTCTTTTTCATTTTTTTAGAGTAGATTTGCAAGGAATAATAGTTTATTGGAAAATGCGTATAAAGCGGTTGTATTTGTTTTTGATAAAGAGTTATTTGGGGACGTTCTTGGCAACGTTTTTCATTTGCCTTTTTGTCGTGTTGATGCAGTTCCTTTGGAAATATGTGGACGAGTTGGTGGGTAAGGGATTGGAGTTTTCTGTTTTGGCTCAATTCTTTTATTATGCAGCCCTCTCGTTGGTTCCGATGGCTTTGCCGTTGGCCATCCTGCTCTCCTCATTGATGACGTTTGGTAATTTTGGCGAACGTCTGGAACTGTTGGCCATGAAGGCGGCGGGCATCTCCCTGTTCCGTATCATGCGGCCTTTCATAGCGTTTATTACGTTGGTATGTATCGGAGCCTTCTTTTTCTCTAACAATGCGATGCCTGTCATCCAGACGCAACTCTATACGTTGCTCTATTCCATGAGGCAAAAGACGCCGGATGTGGATATTCCGGAGGGCTCCTTCTATCGGGGAATCTCAGGTTACAATATCTATGTGAGGGAGAAAGACCCTAAGCGTCAGTTGATGAAGAATCTGATGATCTACGATTTCTCGAATGGTTTCGAGAATGCGCAGGTGATGGCGGCCGACTCTGGACGTATGAGTGTGTCGGCAGACAAGCGTACGTTGATTTTGGACCTCTATTCGGGCGAGTCGTTCGAGAATTTGCGTAACCAAAGCAATTCCATGGTGACGGTTCCTTACCGAAGGGAGTCTTTCGCTTTTAAGGAGATCTTGATTGAATTCGATTCCAACTTCAGTATGGCGGACGCTTCCGTGGCTTCCAACAAGTATATGGCAAAGGATTTGGCAGCCTTGACCTACTCTGTCGATTCGTTGAAGCATAAGGTTGATAGCTTGGCAAATCATAATTTCATGGAGTATCGGGGTAGCTATTTTAACCGTTCGATTTATGATTTTAAGCCGGTTAGCCGAGATTCGTTGGCTAGTTACGAGCAATATTCCATCGACGAGTTGTGGAAAGGTCTTTCTTTGGAACAGAAAAGTAAGATTTTTGACCGTTTCGTTTCTTGGGCGGATCGTCAGAAGGCTGGAGAGGAATTCTCCGCTATGGAGTCGTTCACCTATGCCAAGTCGATGAGAAGGCATGACATTGAGCGTCACCGTAAGTTTACGCTTTCGTTCGCTTGTTTGGTCTTCTTCTTTATCGGGGCTCCGTTGGGTGCGATTATCCGAAAGGGAGGTTTGGGAATGCCGGTAGTTATCTCCGTCGTGCTATTCGTCATCTACTATATTATTGATAATATGGGCTATAAGATGGCGCGCGAGGGTGTATGGCACGTGTGGTGCGGTATCTGGTTGAGTACGGCTGTGCTCTTCCCGTTTGGTGTCTTCTTGACCTATCAGGCGGCGACGGACCGAATCGTCTCCTTGACGGAACTTACTGTGGTGAAGGCGATTGTGAAGTTCTTCAAAAAGAAGAAGGGGGACAATGCGCTAAAGGGCTCCACGGATGAATATGAGAGTAAATAATGGGGGAGGTATATCCCGTTTAATATAAATTGGTTTATGTATAAATTGAATACGATAGAAGAGGCGATTGCTGATTTCAAGGAGGGAAAGTTTTTGATTGTTGTGGATGATGAGGATCGCGAGAATGAGGGTGATTTCATTACGGCGGCCGAACTGATTACGCCGGAGAAGGTGAACTTCATGTTTACCAACGGAAAGGGTTTGGTCTGTGCACCAATTACGGAAGACCGCTGTAAGGAGTTGGGCCTCGATTTGCAGGTGATGAACAATACCTCTTTGCACGAAACGCCTTTCACGGTAACGGTAGATATGATTGGAAACGGCTGTACGACAGGTGTTTCTGCCCACGACCGTGCCATGACGATTAAGGCGCTTTGTGATCCGAATACCCGTCCTTCCGATTTGGCTCGTCCAGGACATATCTTCCCGCTTCGTGCGCAGAATAGGGGAGTCCTCCGTCGTGCCGGACATACGGAAGCGGCTGTCGATTTGGCTCGTCTCTCAGGTCTTTACCCTGCCGGTGTGTTGGTGGAGATCATCAATGAAGATGGTACGATGGCCCGCTTGCCTCAGTTGATGGAGGTGGCGAAGAAATACGATTTGAAGATTATCAGCGTTAAGGATTTGATAGCTTATCGCTTACGTTCCGAGTCGCTTATCGAGAAGGGCGATGAGGTGGATATGCCGACGGCGTATGGACATTTTAAACTCATTCCGTTCCGTCAGAAATCGAATGGACAGGAGCACATCGCCCTCATCAAGGGTGAGTGGAAGGTCGATGAGCCTATCTTGGTTCGCGTGCACTCTTCTTGTGCGACGGGCGACATTTTCGGTTCGTTGCGTTGCGAGTGTGGCGAGCAGTTGCATCTTGCCATGAAGCGCATCGAGGCGGAGGGCAAAGGTGTCATTGTCTACATGAACCAAGAGGGTCGAGGCATCGGTTTGATGAACAAGATCCGTGCCTATAAGTTGCAGGAGAACGGCTATGATACGGTGGATGCCAACATCCATTTGGGATTCAAGCCAGACGAGCGCGACTATGGAGTGGGTGCGCAGATCTTGCGTGAGTTGGGCGTCACGAAGATGCGTTTGATGACCAACAATCCGAAGAAGCGTATCGGTTTGGAGAGTTACGGCCTTGATATAGTGGACAATGTCCCTATCGAGATAGAACCTAACAAGTACAATGAGTTCTATATTAAGACCAAAAAAGAGCGCATGGGGCATGATCTCCATAAAATCTGATAGATAAGTTGAGTCTTGAGAAAAATTAAAAAATAGATACAATGTTATTGAACGTATTATTACAAGCTGCTGCGGCGGTTGAGGTGACCGAACAGCAACAGGTGGCTGAGTTGAGTTTGTTCGACATGGCTCTTAAGGGCGGCGTGATCATGATTCCGTTGCTTATCCTTTGCCTAATGGCAGTTTACATCTTCTTTGAGCGTTTGGTGGTCATCAAGCATGCATCGCAGAAGGATCCTTTGTTTATGGATAAGATCAAGGATTACATCCATGACGGTAAGATTGATGCGGCGCAGGAGTTGTGCCAAAAGACGGATACTCCTTATTCAAGGATGATTGCGAAGGGAATCTCCCGTTTGGGTCGTCCGATGAACGATGTGCAAGTGGCGATCGAGAACGTGGGAAATTTGGAGATCTCCAAGTTGGAGCGCGGTCTTTCGTTGTTGGCGACTATCGCCGGCGGTGGTCCGATGATTGGTTTCTTGGGAACGGTTATCGGTATGATCGAGGCCTTCTTCAACATGGCGAACGCAGGTAGCAATATCGATGTGACCATCTTGGCAGGAGGTATCTATACGGCCATGGTTACGACGGTGGCAGGATTGGTGGTTGGTGTGATAGCCTACTTCGCATACAACTATTTGATTTCCAGAGTAGACAAGGTGGTGGGTGACATGGAGTCACGCTCTCTTGAATTCATGGATATCTTGAACGAGCCAGCAAACTAACTAATTTAAATTCGTATAAGTTATGGCATTGAAAAGAAGGAATAAGGCGGAAGCGGGTTTCAATATGTCGTCCATGACCGACATCGTATTTTTGCTCTTGATTTTCTTTATGTTGACCTCTACGGTGGTTCATCCGAGTGCCATCAAGTTGCTTTTGCCTCAAGGCAAATCGCAGACTTCGGCTAAGCCGTTGGTTCGTGTTATCATCGACAAGGATCTCAATCACTATGTGGCCGCAAACAAGGATAAGGAGCGTTTAGTTCAGTTGGAGGAGATTGAACCCTTCTTGCAGCAGCAGGTATTGGCCGAGCCGGACATGTATGTGGCACTCTATGCCGACGAGTCGGTTCCGCACGGTGAGGTGGTCAAAATCTTGAACATCGCAAACGTGAACAAGTTCAAATTGGTGATAGCGACCCGTCCTAAGTGATAGGTTCTTCCCTTATGTTTAATACGTTGGGTGGAGGATTCCTCCCAAATAGAAATTGATAGTCAATGGATCTTTATCGTAAGTCGAATCTTGCTGGTTTTGTAGGGTCATGGCTTTTCCTCGTGGTTCTACTTCTGGTGCTGCTTTTCTGCTCGTTGTCGAGGGTCATCCCCGATACGGAGGAGGGCTTGGCTGTCTCTTTGGGTGTCGATGAGGTAGGTGGCGAAGGTTTCTTTGAGCCGACTCCCGCCTCGGAGGTGGAGGAGGTGGCCGCTGCGGCTGCGGAGACGCCTGTAAGTGAACCGGTCGCAGGTAATGAAGACTTGATGACGCAAGATATCGAGGAGTCTTATCAGGCTCCTGAGGTGAAGAAGAAAAAGGAGAAAACGAGAGAGGAGATCGAGCGTGAGCGTCGTCTTGCCGAAGAGAAGAAGCAACGGGAGAAGGAGTTGAAGGAGAAGAAGCGTCTGGAAGCCGAGGCGAAGGCAAAGCGTGAGGCTGAGGAGCGTATGGCTCAGGAGATCCGTAACCGTGCCAAGAACGCATTCGGCGGAAACGGAGCCGGAGGCTTGGGCAACGCTGACAACTCAACGGGTAATGGCGGCGGTGGTTCGACTGGATCTGCCGGCAATGTGAACGGTGACGTCAACAATTCGGGAACCTCGGGTTCGGCGAAATCGGGCAACGGTGTTTCGTGGTCGTTGGGCGGCCGTAGTTTGGTGGGTCAACTCTCCAAGCCTCAGTGTCGGATGACCGAAGAGGGTGAAATCGTGATGCAGATCACGGTGGACAAGGATGGAAACGTCATCAGTGCGGAGCCTGTCCGTGGTACGAAGATTGTGGACCAGTCGATGCGTGAGGCGGCGCGTAAGGCGGCGATGAAGGCGAAGTTCAACCCCAATCCGAAGGGTAACAACCAGACGGGTACGATTACCTACAAGTTCTCTTATAAATGATAGTTTGAATTCTTTACTAAATCCCACATAAATGAAAGTTTTTGAATTTTTGGCAACAGGATTTGAGGAGACAGAGGCATTGGCTCCTGCTGATATGTTGAGGCGTGTCGGTGTCGAGGTCGTTATGGTCTCTATTACGGGCAAGCGTGAGGTCACAAGTTCTCACGGAGTGACAATCTTGGCCGATGCCTTGTTTGAGGAGGTGGATTGCACCGATGGCGATATGCTGATTTTGCCAGGCGGAATGCCAGGCACGAAGAATTTGGATGCCTTCCAACCCTTGAACTCTTTGTTTGATAAATATATTTCGAATGGAAAGTATTTGGCGTCCATTTGTGCAGCCCCTATGGTTTACGGAAAGCGTGGTTTCTTGGACGGAAAGTCCGCTTGCTGCTATCCCGGCTTTGAGCCTGATTTGAGGGGCGCTTCTGTCAAGACGGACAACGTAGTGATCTCCGGTCAGTTCATCACGGCACGTGGAGCTGGCGTCTCAGTTGAGTTCGGACTCAAGTTGGTGGAGGCGCTTCTTGGCAAGGAGGTCGCTGAAAAGTTGGCCAATCAGGTGATTTTCACCTACGGCTATAAATAAGAAAAGGAACTTTGGACGATAAGGAAGGTATGCGTATTTTTACGTATACCTTTTTCTGCCTTTGTGGTTGCTTGTGGAAAACAATTTGCGTTGAGAGATAACTATTTGGTTGGTAGACATAGATTAGGAATATCCATTAAAATCGCACGACAGTTGTGGAAAGTTTAGCCGTAGCACCAGCCGAAATAAAAAATAAAGTTGACTAATTTAGAATCTTATGGAAGAAAGAGAGTTTGATGAATATGAATACGAAGAGAGAAAAAAGGAGCAAGGAACAATCATCTTAATATTGCTTTTGGTTCTTACAGCCGTAGTGGCAGTGGTATATCTTTTCTCTGAAAAAGAAGAATCATATATACCGAAGGACGCGGAGAGTTATACGGAATCGAACGAAGCTCCCTCTTCCCTTTCGAGTGAGGCCGCTATACCGGACGAGTCAATTCAGTTGGTTGCTTCTGCTTTGGAACGAGTGGTGGTTGGAATGCCCTTTGAAGTGACTTTCACTTTGAAGAATTATGAAGCGGATACCTTTCAAGCCGGGAATTGGGATGAAGCCTTTAATGTCTCTTCCCAACCGAGAGTTCAACGTGGATCGGGAACTTCCATGCAAAATGGGCAGCTGACGAAATTTACTACTACGAATTATGTCTATGTCGTAGTCCCCAAGAAAGAGGGAACGTTTACTATTGCGCCGGCCAAGGCGACGGTGAATGGAAAGGAGTACGTCTCTAATGCGTTGGCGGTGAGTGTCTTTTCTGGTGGGCAGTCGAATGACAAGAAGTTTGTTGCAGCTGTTTTGGATAAAGTCTTTGTAGGGAAGCAGATTCGGGTGACATTCTCTTTGGATAGTCCAGACGCGGATAACTTTCAAGTTCCGGATTGGAGTGATGCGTTTGAGATTTTGGTGGGGCCCTCTGTTTCGAGGCAAAAAACTGTCACCTCAATTAAAGGGCAGCCTGTGGTTATGGGAAGTACGACGTATACTTATATCTTGAAGCCTAAAGTAGCGGGAACGTTCACCATCTCTCCAGCCAAGGTGATGGCGGATGGAAAGCTCTATGAATCAAATCCGTTGACGATTCCTGTCTTGCCGTAGTCGAACGTAGAGGACTCCTAGGGTTCGCAGAAGGGAAAGTTTTTGCTTCTGAGGGGGTGGGGAATTGTTCGGCGGACGCTACTTGTTTGAGTATCTGTTGATTGTGGCCCGTAGTATTTTGCTGATAAAGATATTGTGAAATAAAAAAGTAGCCCTACGGAGTACGCAGGGCCAAGAACTCTTCGGCTTATAGCCTTATTGTGAAAAGTCTTTCAATTTGCACAAAGATATGTTTTTTTTTATAAATTTGAAAAAACATATAAAGAAAATGGCAATGAAAACTTTAGGTCTAGACCCAGGAACAAATTCAATAGGCATCTCTCTTCGCAACAAAGATAAAGGTGAAAGCATTATTGATCAACTAGAATATTTTAGTTCTGTCATATTCAAATCTGGAGTAGGAAAAGAAAAAAGTGGAGAATTTTCGTATGCGGCAAAACGTACGGCCAAGCGTTCTACGAGAAGACTATATATGGCTCGAAAATATAGAATATGGGCAACCCTAAAAGTGTTAATCGAAAATGGATATTGTCCATTAGCCATGTCCGATTTTGAAAAGTGGAGTAGATATGACAAGGAGAAGGGTTTTAAACGTCAATATCCTATCGATGCGATTGAGTTTGAACGTTGGGTGCGCCTAGATTTCAATGGTGATGGTGTGTCTGATTATTCAAGCCCATTCCAGTTGAGAGCCGAATTGATGGAAAAACAATTTGACTTTACGAATCAGGTAGACAGATATAAATTGGGTAGAGCTATATATCATATAGCTCAGCGTCGTGGATTTAGAAGTAGTAAAGGCGAAACCATTAAAGAACAAGAGACCGCAGAACTTGCAGATAGTCAAGATGTGGATTTAACAGAGGCCTTAAAAAAATCGGAAGAGAAAAAGTCAGGAAAGTTGGTCGGGTATATGAAAGAAAACCAACTTAAAACAATAGGTTGCGCATTCGCCCATTTGGAAAAGAGTGGTGTTCGTGTTCGTAATAGTGAATATCAAGCGGTGCGTTCGCAATACAAAGATGAGATTATACAAATATTTGATTTTCAGAAAGGATTAGATAAAGAGAGTGAGTTTTACAAGCGACTTATTAGTGAGAAAAAAGGAGAAGGTACTATCTTTTATAAGCGACCATTACGCTCTCAAAAAGGATTAGTGGGCAAATGTACACTTGAGCCAAGCAAATCGCGTTGTCCAATCAGTCATCCTGAATTTGAGAAGTTTAGGGCTTGGGGTTTGATCAATAACATCAGGTATGGTGAGGATCTGAAAGAAACACTTACCATTGAACAGAAAGAACAATTGTACAAAGAAAAATTCTTGCTCACTCGTGGCTCATTTAAATTTGAAGATATTCGGAAATGGATAGAAGAAAAGATTTGTAAAAATATTGATTATCAGTCAAAAACGATTTATTATAAAGATAAAACGAATGTGTCTGTTTGTCAAATTTCCGGCAGACTGAAAAATTTACTTGGCGATGATTGGGAGAATTGGAAGTATGAATCAGGAGAAGAAAAAGTAAACAAGAAAACAGGAGAAATAAAAAGAATAAAATACACAGCCAATGATTTGTGGCATGTTTGTTTTTCGTTTGATGAACCTGAATATGTAGGAGAATTTGCAAAAAATAAATTGCATTTTGATGACAGCCAAACAAAACAATTAATTCGCATATATGGGGCCATTCAACAAGGCTATGGAATGTTGAGTTTAAAAGCTATAAGAAACATAAATCGTTTCTTACAGAAAGGCTTGATTTACACAGATGCCACTTTATTGGCAAAATTGCCCGACATTTTCAAAGAAAAGTGGATTGAGGTTGAAGATGAAATTACATCGAAAATTGATGCAATTATTGCTGCAAATCGTGAGCAGAAGCTTTTGTATCGTATTGCAAATGAACTAATTGCTAATTATAAATCATTGGAAATTGATGAGCAATTTGCACGCAAAGATTATGCTTACAAGTTGGCAGATTCTGATTTGCTTGATGTAAAGAAATCGTCGATTGCCGTTATTGGAGAAAAGACTTGGGCCAAAAAAGATTTATCAGAGCAAGAGCAAATATTGAAGAAAGTCGCCGATTTGTATAAAGAGTTCTTCGCATCGAAAAATCGGGATTATTTTAAATTGCCCAAAGTGACCGATTCATTGGCAAATTTCCTACAAAATACGTACAATTACTTATCATCAAAGGATTTACAAGGAATTTACCATCCTTCAATGATTGAGTTCTATTCTCCTGCTAAGGACACTTTGATTGAAGATGGCAGGCGAATGAAATTACTTGGCAGCCCAGTGATAGGGGCTCTGAAAAATCCAATGGCAATGCGCGTATTGCATATATTGCGTAGGCAAATTAATGCTATGCTAAAAACGGTAGATGAAAATGGCAATGCATTAATAGACGAAGAAACACGGGTTGTTGTTGAGACTGCACGCGAATTTAATGATGCCAATATGCGATGGGCTATTGAAGCCTATCAAAGAGAAAGGGAAGCAGAAAACAAGGAATACGAAAAAATCATCAAAGAATATTTCCCGGAAAGGAAAATAAATGACAACGACATTGATCAAGCTCGATTAATATGTGAGCAGCATGATATGCTGGAAGCAACACGTATATCCTCTGACAATAAAGAGAAAAAAGTGTTGAAAGAAAAAGATTTAGGGTATAAAAAGGACATAACAAAGTACCGCTTATGGTTAGAGCAAGGGTGTTGTTGTCTTTACACTGGAAAACCGATTAACATCACCAATCTGTTTGACGATAATGCTTTCGACATTGAACATACAATTCCGAGAAGCCAATCATTTGATGACTCGTTGGCGAACTTGACTATATGTGATGCACATTTTAATAGGACCGTAAAAAAGAACCAAATTCCTACACGGCTTACAAATTATGAAGATATAAAACTTCGGTTGCAACCATGGTTTGACAAAGTTGAGCAACTAAAAGACAATGTGGAATTTTGGAAAGCTCAGTCAAAAAAAGCACAAACCAAAGATAGAAAAGACTATTGCATACGGCAAAAGCATTTGTGGCAAATGGAGTTAGACTATTGGCAGAACAAAGTTGATAGGTTTACTATGACGGAGGTGACATCTGGATTCCGTAATAATCAATTGGTTGATACTCGTATCATCTCTAAATACGTTTATCACTATCTTAAAACAGTATTCAATAAAGTGGAGGTGCAAAAGGGAAGTGTAACAGCCAACTTCAGAAAAATGCTTGGCATTCAAAGTCTTGATGAAAAGAAAAGCAGAGATAAACACTCTCATCATGCCATTGATGCCACAATACTATCATTGGTGCCAACAGCAGCGCAACGAGACAAAATGCTTGAAATCTTTTATAAAATTCAAGAGAAAAAACGGTTCGCAGAAGATACTTCTGTACTTGAAAATGAATTAAAAAGAGAAAGAAAAAATTGTGGATTGGCAGGTGATATATCGGATATTGTCCCTTTCATTGAGAATAACATTTTAGTAAGTCATATTTCAAAAGATCAAACACTCACACCTGCAAAGCGAAAAGCTCGTGTTCGAGGAAAGGAGGTGTATTTGAGGAATGGAAATGGTGATTGGACAAATAAATGGGTAAAGGGAGATTGCATTCGTGGGCAATTGCATGGGGATACATTCTATGGCGCAATCGAACTTAATAATATTCGACACTATGTTGTAAGGAGAGAATTAAAATATAAAAAAAATGACCAAGACAAAGGATTTAAGAATTGGGAGGAACTGGAAAAAGCAATTGTAGATAAGGATTTGTTTAAAATAATAAAGGGACAATTCCCTGAAAATACTTCATTTAAAGAAGCGTATGAAAATGGCATTTATATGTTCAAGAAGAATGATAATGGTATAATAGATTATTCGGATGATTGTAAAGTAAATAAAATCAGACATATCAGATGCCATACGTCTGTTAAGAATCCTCTTTCAATAAAAAAACAAACTTATTTGTCGGATACTCCATACAAACAAAATTTCTATGCAGAGATAGGTGATTTGTATATGATGTGTAAATATGAGAATGAGGAGAGAACAGAAAAGGAATATCATATATGGAGCTTATTCGATATAAGTCAAAATAGGAAAGCTGGTATTGAAGATATTCCTCAAAGCGTTATAAGCAAAAAGAAAAATAAATTGCAACTAACGCAGCGTATAGTATCAGGTGATATGATTTTAATCTATAAGGATATACCCGAAGAATTAACCGACATGGATATGGATGCTTTATCTCAACGGTTATATGTTGTTCGTGGTTTTGAAAATGATGGAAATCGAATTGTTCTTCAGAAAAACACTAATGCGTTGTCTATTACTGATTTGGGTAAGGGTATGTCGATTAAAGATTACCATAATATGCCTGAAAAAATCAGATGTGGAGTAAATACGATAAAATTCTTATTAAAAGATGTTGATTTTGTTTTATCGGCAAAAGGAATAGAATTCAAGAAATTATGACCTCACTTCAAAGCAACTTACTCATCTATGGCATCATCGATAGGTAGTTTGTTGTGGCTTTGAATATCGTTGACGGTATATGTTAATCCATAGTCTGGGGACAATTTGTCCCCAGACAAATATGCATATAAAGAAAATCTTGAAAAAATCATAACATATAAAAAACGCTATGAGTAACATCAAACTATTTCAAGACAAGAAGATTAGAGCGTACCACGATGAGATTCGTGACCAGTGGTATTTTTCGATTGTTGATACAATCGCTGTGCTAACTGACAGTTCGATTCCTAAAAGATATTGGAGCGACCTGAAAAAGAAATTAATAAAGGAGGGATTTCAGTTGTACGAAAAAATCGTACAACTGAAATTCGAGGCTGCAGATGGGAAAAAATATGCTACTGATTGTGCTGAAACATCCAATCTGCTTCGCATCATCCAGTCCATCCCATCGCCCAAGGCGGAACCATTCAAACAATGGTTGGCGCAGGTGGGTTATGAACGTATGCTCGAGATAGAAAATCCAGAATTGGCTCAAGAACGCATGAAGGAACTCTATGAGCAAAAAGGATACCCGAAAGATTGGATTGACAAACGTTTGCGTGGAATAGCCATTCGTCAAAACCTAACTGATGAATGGAAACGCCGTGGCATCACCGAAGAACGTGACTATGCTATTCTCACTGCCGAGATTAGCAAGGCTACATTTGGCATGACGCCTTCAGAATACAAGGAGTTTAAGGGATTAACCCAAAAGAACCAAAATCTGCGTGACCACATGGATGATTTGGAACTGATCTTTACCATGCTCGGTGAACGGGTCACCACAGAAATCTCTCAAAAGGAAAACCCAGACACCTTTCAAGAAAGCAAAAAGATTGCCAAGCGTGGTGGTAGTGTGGCTGGTGTGGCTCGTAAAGAGACGGAAAAAGAATTAGGCAGAAGTGTCTCAACGCCTAATAATTATTTGCCCGATAAAGATAACCCTAAAATAGAGTAGCCTATGATTAAACGTACGTTATGCTTTAGCAATCCAGCCTACTTGTCCCTACGGAATCATCAGATGGTGATTCGACTACCAGAGGTGGAAAAATCGGACTTGCCTGAAAAGATGAAGTCGGAAGCTGTCACTACCATCCCTGTCGAAGATATCGGCGTGGTGGTCTTGGACTGTCAGCAGATCACTTTGACGCAAGGTTTGATGGTGGAATTGTTGGAAAACAATTGTGCCGTCATCACCTGCGACGCCAACCATCTCCCCCTCGGCCTGCACTTGCCCTTGGAAGGCAACACGATACAGAGCGAGCGGTTTAGGCATCAGATCGATGCCTCCCTCCCTTTGAAAAAACAGCTTTGGCAACAGACCATACAGCAGAAGATTGCCAACCAAGCCGCCGTGCTTGCCACCAAACGAGGCGAAAAGGTGGAAAACATGAAGCGGTGGGTCGGAGAGGTGAAAAGTGGCGATGCGGACAATTTGGAGGGGCGTGCGGCTGCCTTCTATTGGAAGAACCTGTTCCCTGCCATCCCTGATTTCACCCGTGGCCGGGAAGGTGTCTCGCCCAACCTTCTCCTTAACTACGGTTATGCCATACTCCGCGCTGTCGTTGCCCGTTCGTTGGTGGCGAGCGGACTGCTCCCTACCTTGGGCATCCATCATCACAACCGCTACAATGCCTACTGCTTGGCCGATGACATCATGGAGCCCTACCGTCCCTACGTGGATGCTTTGGTGGTGGAGATGACCGATGAAATGGGTTATCCGGATAGTATCACCATAAAACATAAGCAACGGCTTCTTACCATACCGGGCCTCGATGTGACCATCAACGGTCAACAGAGTCCGCTGATGGTGGCGGTGGGGCAGACGACGGCCTCCCTTTATAAATGCTTTGCTGGCGAATCCCGCAAAATACACTATCCGATACTAAACGAGGGGTTTGAAGATTTGCTTTAAGCGGCAGTTGAAACCCTAGTTCTTGAAAGAGTTCGCTGTTTTTGGGAATGTTGCGATAGGGGAGGCGACCCTTCCGCCTCTATGGGATGAAGATCCATCGAACAGAGTTTTCTGGAAAGTCTCTTCGAAAATCAATATATAGAACCATTTGTACCATGAAACGACTCAGTGAATATAGGATTATGTGGTTATTTGTCTTTTTCGACCTCCCCACAGAGAGCAAAAAAGATCGGCAGGTTTATGCCGACTTTCGAAAGCGGCTACAGGGGGATGGCTTCACCATGATGCAATTCTCCGTCTATATCCGTCATTGCGCATCGTCAGAGAGTGCTGATGTCCACACCCAACGGATTCGGAACATATTACCCGAATCGGGGCAGGTCAGCATTTTGAGGGTGACCGATAAACAATTCGGCAACATGCAAAATTTTATTGGGCAGAAAAAACAGAAACGAAAAACGGACGAGTCGAAAATGCCTATGCAATTGACTCTGTTTTAGACGCTTTTGGGGCGTCGTTTGGTGATACGTTAAGCATGGAGTCTCTTGTTTGAATTAAAAAAAGGTTGTATGTTTGTGGTGTGTAATACAACGTGCGCGATATAATTTCAAGCAAACTCCTTACACATTGGCGTTGCTCTATTGCAACGCCTTTTTTAATTGCTTTTGATTTTGTGTTTTTGAATGGTCTTAAACATTTTCTTATTCCGTCGCCTCACGGAGAGTATAGTTGTGAATTGCTTTCAGATATCTGTTTTTAGACGGCCTTAAATGTTATGTCAAAATAGAGTCTTTTGTTCGCTTATGTTGTGAATTGCTTTCAATTTCGTAATTTTGAACGGTCTTAAAAATTTCATGGGCATCATCAAGGCGAGAGATATCGTTGTGAATTGCTTTCAATTTTGTACTTTTAAGCGGTCTTAAACATTCAAGCCAATAAGGGTTACGTCCGGCTATCGGTTGTGAATTGCTTTCAATTTTGTACTTTTAAGCGGTCTTAAACATTGTCTCCATCTCGCTCTGCAGGAGCTTGATGGTTGTGAATTGCTTTCAATTTTGTACTTTTAAGCGGTCTTAAACATTGGAAGGGAATCACCAGCGACGCCGTACACAGTTGTGAATTGCTTTCAATTTTGTACTTTTAAGCGGTCTTAAACATTTCAGGGACTTTGCGGGTGCCATAGGGGCGAGTTGTGAATTGCTTTCAATTTTGTACTTTTAAGCGGTCTTAAACATTTAGTAAGAGCAACAAGCCCATAAAGCCCTAGTTGTGAATTGCTTTCAATTTTGTACTTTTAAGCGGTCTTAAACATTACCGTGAATTTCGGCTAATGAGCACTTCCAGTTGTGAATTGCTTTCAATTTTGTACTTTTAAGCGGTCTTAAACATTGTCTGTTTTATTGATAAACTGCCCTGGATTGTTGTGAATTGCTTTCAATTTTGTACTTTTAAGCGGT
>JAFZKQ010000082.1 GCA_017553575.1 Paludibacteraceae bacterium | reverse complement strand
TTCTCCTCACGCTCCTTTATGGATTGCTTTTCCTTAGCGGCTTTCTCATCAGCATCCTTCTTTGCCTTTTCCGCTAATTCCTTCGCTTTCTTCTCTTCCTCGGCTTTGGCCTTGGCTTCTGCTTTTGCCTTCTCCTCACGCTCCTTTATAGCCTTCTTGTCTTCTTTGACTGGCGTCTTTACATTTTTTGCTGGCGTTGTCGTAGTTGCCACCTTCTGAGCCTCAGACTTCTTGTCCTTGGCAGCCTTCTCGGCATCCTACTTCGCCTTTTCAGCTAATTCTTTTGCCTTCTTCTCCTCTTCGGTCTTAGCCTTGGCTTCCAACTTCTTCGCCTTTTCAGCCTCCTTAGCAGCCTTTTCTTCCGCCTTTTTCTTCGCTGCCTCTTGCTCCTTCAGTATCTTTTCCTGTCTAGCCTTTTCTGCAGCCTGATTTGCGGCAATGTCCTTCGCACGTTTAGCCTCCGCCTCTTTTTTAGCCTGCTCCTTCTTAGCCAAAGCCTTAGCCTCCTCAGCCTTCTGCTCTTGCTCCTTCTTATAGTTTTCCACCGCAGTCTTCGCTGCCAAATCCAACGTTCTTTGGTCAACCGTGCGATTCTCCTTCTGAGCCTTTAGCAAAGCTTCTTTCCTTGCTTTTTCAGCCATCTCATTGAGGATAATATCTTGGGCATGCTTATCATCCACAACCTTTTTCCCGTCAGGCACATTTTTCTTGGAGAGAGCATCCGTCTTAGACTTCATCTCCAACTCCTGAGCCTTTTGTTCCTGCTCCGCTTTAGCCTTGGCGGCAGCCGCCTTTTCTTGGGCAGCAGCTTCAGCCTTTGCCTTCTGTTCTTGTTCCTTCTTTGCCTTCTCCGCTAATTCACGGTCAGCCTTCTCTTTGGCCTTTTGTTGTTCAGCCAAAGCCTTTTCCTGATCAGCCTTCGCCTTGGCAGCAGCCTCCTCGCGAGCCTTCCGTTCCTGTTCCCTTCTAGTCTTCTCCACATACTCGACGAGTGCCTTCTCCTTAGCCTTCCGCTCTTCCAAAGCCTTCCGTTCCTGCTCCTCTTTGGCCTTTTGTTCCTGTTCGCGTCTTGTTTTCTCAGCCAACTCCTTCGCTGCCTTTTCCGCAGCCTTCTTCTCCTCTAACGCTTTTTTCTCCTGTTCAGCCTTTGCCTTAGCAGCGGCATGCTCCTGTTCCTTTCTCTCCTTCTCCGCCTTCTCCTTCATCTGCTTTGTCTGCGCAGCAGAGAGAGAGGCATTGCCCTTCTCCTCAGATTGAGTCTTCGTATTGGCAAGCAAAGGTTTTGGCAAACGCTCCACCACATGATTGACGCTCAAGAGCATACCGTCCGAGTCAATCCAAACCTCGCCATCCTTCAAGCGGATACCACGCCAACCCATATCCGTCCAGTCCCTGTTGGGATTAGACTGAACCACGATACGCACCATGGCCGTATCGAAAATTTCACGATAGTGGCGAATAAAATCCGACTGGTTTTGAAGGATTCTCGAATCATCCTGAGTAAATGGATAGATAACACGGTCCGCCATTTTCTCCGCATTGCCACTCTTTACCAATGCAATAAAATCACGGACGACCGATTCCGTACTCTCAGCGATGGAAACGGCACAAAAACCCATCATTAGGGCGATAAGAAATATTATTTTTTTCATTCTTCCGATGTTCCGTAAAATACGATCTACGTATTTGATTTGATTCTTCTGCCCCGTTTAGAAGGAGCAACTGCCTTTTTGTTCCGCACATAAATATGACGAACCTTTGAATACTCCGTTTCACGCTCATCAATTTCGAAATGAGGGAGCGACTTAATCAAAGGAGTCAATTTCCAGAAGCCATAAATTCGAGGGTCGAAATCAGGCCTTATCTTATTGATCATGCTACCCACTTCAGCCAAAGAAGCCCAGCCGTTATCGTCGGCCAAATCATCAATCGTGTTTTTCAGCAATTTGACAATATCGCTTCCCACGGCAAGAGGTTCACCCTTCTGCTTGGCCTGGTCTGCACTCTTATTCGGCGTGCCGGCCTCCGCATTTCCTGGACGAATCACCTCTATATAAGTGAATTTATCGCAAGCCACAATAAAAGGCTTCGGCGTTTTCTTCTCGCCAATGCCCAAAACGAACATACCCGACTCACGCAAGCGCGTAGCCAACCGGGTAAAGTCACTGTCGCTCGAAGCCAAACAGAAGCCGTCAACCTTCTGCGAATGGAGGATATCCATTGCATCGATAATCATGGCCGAGTCCGTCGAGTTTTTTCCCGTAGTATAACCATACTGCTGAATGGGGGTTATTGCATTTTCCAACAACAATGGTTTCCATCCGTTAAGAGCAGGACGAGTCCAATCCCCATAAATTCGTTTTATCGTAGGAATGCCAGACTTTGCCACCTCATCCAACATATCCTTAACACAAGAATAGGGGATGTTGTCAGCATCAATAAGCACAGCAAGCCTTAGATCAGTCTTTTCTCTCATTAACGTTTCCTTTTAAGGCGGGTTCTAAAAATAAAAATCCGATAGCACAATACTCCCTTGGAAGTATATCTGCCACCATTCAAATCCAGAGTGAACCATCAATCATCAAATGGCACTCTATTTCACGCACGAAGATAAGAGAAAAAAATGGAAAAGGCACAAAGTCGCCCAAGAAAAAGATTCTATACAAAAACAAAGCCAAAGTAATACTTTCAAGGAAGACAATTAACACTTTTTTTACTATATTTGCAATGAATAAGTTGGACTATATGCTAAAAGATAAATTCTTCTCCATCAAGGAACGGACTCAAGACGAAGGCACTTACAAATTTGCCATTCTACTCAACAAAGAGCACCAAGTATACGAAGGTCACTTCCCTGCCATGCCAGTCGTGCCAGGAGTATGTACCCTACAGACAATCAAGGAATGCGCCGAGGAGATCATCGGAGGAAAAATAAGATATGCAGAGATATCAAACTGCAAATTCTCCGCCATGATCGTTCCGACCCAAACACAGGAAGTGGAGATTGCCATCAACCTTCAACCCGAGGAGGAGAATTTCATCATCAAGGCGACCGTCAAAAGTCAAGAAGCCAATTTCCTCACACTCAAAGCCACAATGATCAAGGAGAACTGAAAAACCACCTTGTTGACGAAAGGCCTCAACCTGACCCAACAGGCAACACTCCTAATAAAAACAGCGAATTTTGGAAAACAGCAGAGACGACATAAAAAAACGGATGGAAGTCGAGAGGTGCTGCATCATCATACCCACCTACAACAACTCCAAGACCATCGAGAAAGTCATTTCCGATGCGAAAATCTATTGCAATGACATCTATGTGGTGAACGACGGCTCCACCGACGAGACCCACGAGATCATCAACAGCATTGACGGGATAAGGAGGATCGAATATATGCCCAACGGCGGAAAAGGCACAGCCCTGAAGAAAGGCCTCCGGAAGGCTCACGAAGATGGCTTCCGCTATGCCATCACAATCGATTCCGACGGACAACATTTCTCCGAAGACATACCGAAATTCATCGAGGTCATAGAGAAGAACCCCGATGCGATGATTGTCGGCACAAGAAACATCCAACAGGAGAACATGCCCTCCAAAAACACCTTCGCCAACAAGTTCTCCAACTTTTGGTTCAAGGCGGAGACAGGGCAATCTCTCTCCGACACACAATGCGGCTACCGCCTCTACCCGCTCGACAAGGTGGCGGAAAAGAAATACGCGACAAGCCGTTACGAATTTGAATTGGAAATATTGGTACGCTCTGCTTGGGACGGCGTCAAAGTCATTCCTCAGCCCATCAAGGTCTATTACGCACCGAATGAAGAGCGCGTATCCCACTTCAAGCCTCTACGGGATTTCACCCGCATCAGCATTCTGAACACGATCTTCGTCCTCATTGCCTTCTTATGGATTAAGCCACGGAACTTTTTTCGTTCGCTAAACAAAGAGAGATTGCAGAAGATCACCCACTACTTTTCCCAAAGCGAAGACAGCAACGCCAAGATAGCTCTATCCGTGGCCATCGGCATCTTCATGGGAATCACGCCCATCTGGGGATGGCAAATGGCGGCAACGCTCGTCGTGGCCAGACTGCTACGAGCCAACCATTGGATTGCGCTCATTTGCTCCAACATCAGCATTCCACCCCTCATCCCATTCATCCTTTTCGGTAGTTTCGCCCTTGGAGGATGGGTCACAGGCAACGACGTCATCCCTCAACTCGATGAAATATCATTCGACAGCATCAAAGTAAACTTGACGCAATATATTATAGGAAGCCTTGTCCTTGCCTCGCTATGCGCAGGCTTAAGTTGGATCCTCACCTACGGCATCCTTCTTGTATCCAGACGGAAAAGGAACCTTAAATAAAAGGAACGAATCATTGTTAAACCAGGGATTGGAGAGACTCCCCCTCAAAAAGCAATACCATGGAAAAGAGATTTTTAAGCATCGCCGCATTTTTGTTCGTCATCGCAACGGCAGAAGCGAAGAGCGGAGTCGTTCGGGGACAATATAGTTATGCCGACAAAAACATGAAAGGCCTAAAGGTTTGGGTAGTCAACAAGCAAGACACCGCCAAGTTGGACAAGAAAGGTCGTTTCAAGTTGAAGAATGTCGACCTCGATAAAGACACCCTGTTTTTTGAATCCATCCAAAACCAAAGCATTGTGGTTCCCTTAGAAGGCAACTCCATCGTAAACATCATACGAAACGAGCAGAAGACGGAGATCCTGCTCAGCAAGGAAGAGAGAAGACCGACAAGCACCTACGGAGGCATTATCTACACCAAAGCCGAATTGGAGCAGACGGGAGAGACCTTCGTGCTGAACGCCGTCCTCGTGAAGAGTCCGCACAAAGCAGCCTCCTCCTTCTTCATGAGCAACACCCCACTTTACTTCGTAGACGGAGTTGAAGTGGCAAGCCTCGACATTCCTGTCAAAGAGGTTGCTTACGTAGAAGTAGTAAAAGCCACCAATGCCGCCTCCTCCGCCTTTGGAGTGAGAGGTGCAAATGGAGCTATCCTAGTAACGACCGACGTAAAATGGAAATCGGCGGATAAGGGGCAATAAGGCAAACCCCAAAAGTTCCTGTTGCCTCACGCGAGAGGCAAGATAACGATTTTTTCAAGAGAACTTTTTCGGTCAGCCTATCACCATACCATACATAGTACGAATACGAATGCAAAAAAAGCTAAAATAACCATCACTATTGAATTTTAGTTAAACGAAATAGTTAGGATGCGAGTCCGAGAACGAGCTTCATCTTGTAGAAAATCTCCTCACCTCAAGAGGAAATTTAGCGAAAAGAGGCTCCATCTTCGACTCAACCGTTTAGGGGCAAAAACCGTGCCACGGAGAGAAAAGGCCAACCGTTTTTTTCAATAATTTTTCCATCACGCTTTTTTCTGCCCATCAGCAGCAAAAGGAAGATAGGCCTATTCAGTCGTCAATGCTCCCGTCTCCAAATTCAAGTAGCGCACCGTCCGATCATAAAAACCCAGCAAAAGGAGTTCGCTCGAAGAACCCTTTTTCCAAGCAAGAGCCGAACTATAATCTTCGCGAGGCAACGCTTCGGAAGCCCAAATCACAAAATAGAGCTTTTTCTTTTTGTCGTAGCCCAAAAGATCCCCATAGGGGAAAGCGACCACCTTGAAGTTTTCACTCTCGATCGTCCGCGTAGGTTTCATTGGAAAGAAAGGCTGAGCATAGTAGACAAAATTCACACGTTCCATATCAGACAAAGCCGAAACACCATTCAGGCGTTCCCAAGCCAACCCATAATTCCGCACATGCCTCAACGGGACATCCGCATACGAAGCAAAGAGTTTCGACTCGACGAGGCAATCGGACAAGAAGGAGGCAAGGCAACTATCCCCAGCAAGAAAAAATTTCCGATCGACGAAAAAGCGGTTTTCCGTTTGCGAAGTCAGACTGTCCATAGCCAAAACCATGGGACGGCCCTCCACCACAAGTTCTGCCCTCTGCCCTTTCCCCAAAGGGAGAACCATCAAATGGATTTCAGCATTCAAAAGGGTGACATCCGTCCGCCTCCGCTCCATCCAGAAAACGAGGTAACGATTCCCGCATCTTTCCACGACACGGGGTGCGATGTATTTATCCTTAGGCAAGCCATGAAACGACAACGCATAGGAACGATGGAGCGAATCCCGAGAAAAGAAGAGAACGCTATCGCCCGCCTGCCCCTTCCTATATCTATGGACAGACAAGACACGCCCAAAATTCACGACCGAAAAAGAGTCACGCAAGACAAACTCCAACTGCGCGCCATCCTCAGCCGTATAGCCGCAACGATATATTTGAGAAGAGACCAGTTCTCCCTCAAAAAGCCAAGCGAAGAGGAATATCCATCCCAACAACAAGTTTCTCGACATCTTTTCCATCATAGAGCAATATATAATTAAGGAAAGAGACCAACAGGGCCCCATTCCAATCCAAAGATACACAAAAGAAGGGAAGTCCAAGCTCCCGAAGAGAGCGGAAGATCATTTTCAAGGGCAGAAAAATAGTTTCACAAAAAAGCACCCCGAAAAAAACCTTCAATTAGTTAACCTCAATCAATAAAAAAGGGCCACATTAGCCACTTTCACATTTGGAACTTCGGAAGTTATTCGGTATATTTGTTATATCCGCTGAGGTAGGATACAGACACTACCCAAGGAAGCGTAAAATATAGATTAATAATAACGAACTAGCAAACGCCATGAGGAAACAATTACTTTTAACAATAGCTGTGCTTTGTGCAATGGCAAATGTCCAGGGCAAGAGCAAATCGGAAAAGAAAGCAGAGCTAAAGAAGCAGAAAACCGAGATCGTCGCAAATGGGGAGAGGAACACGAACCAGATCGACGGCACCTCCGCTGTGACCGTTGCTGAAAGCATCGGTTTAGGATGGAATCTCGGCAACCAGATGGATGCATTTAGCGATGAAGCAGCCAACGAGACATGTTGGGGAAATTCGATGGCGACACAAGCAGCTTTCTACAAGTTAAAAGCCGCAGGATTCTCGTCCGTCAGGATTCCTGTCACATGGTTGGGCCACTTCGGGGAGGCTCCTGATTACAAAATCGAGGAGCGTTGGATGGATCGCGTAAACGAACTCGTCGGATACGCGGAGAAAGCCGGATTAAAAGCCATCATCAACATCCACCACGACGGCTCAGAAAGCAAGCATTGGCTGAACATCGTGAAAGCCGTGAACGACAGTTCTGCAAACGAAGCCATCAAACAACAGCTAACAGCTCTTTGGAAACAGATTTCCAACCGATTCAAATATGCAGGAGACTTCCTCATATTCGAGACGATGAATGAGATCCACGACGGTGGATGGGGTTGGGGCGAGAACCGCAAAGACAACGGAAAGCAGTATGCCATCTTGAACGAGTGGGTACAAGTCTGCGTGGATGCCATCCGCTCAACCGGAGGCGCAAACGCCACCCGTTATATTGGAGTTCCCGGCTACTGTGCCAACCCAGACCTCACCATGAGCAACTTGGTTTTGCCGAAAGATCCGGCAAAGAACAAGCTACTCGTATCCGTACACTTCTACGACCCTTACGACTACGCCATTGCCGATGTCAACACGCAATGGGGCCACACTGCGCTCAACGAGAAGAAAGCCAATTGGGGTGACGAATCCAATGTGACCAACATCTTCACCAACCTAAAGAAGACCTACGTAGACAAGGGCATCCCTGTCTATATCGGAGAGTTCGGTAGCGTACACCGCAGGGATGAAATTTCAGAGAAATTCCGTATGTACTACATCGAATATGTGACCAAGGCCGCACGTGCCAACCACATATCCATCTTCTTCTGGGACAACGGTGCCACCACCACAGGAAAAGAGTCGTTCGGAATCATCAACCACAGCACAGGCGATTTCATCAACAACGGAAAGGATGTCATCGACGTGCTCACCAAGAGCTACCACTCTAACGATAGCAATTATACATTGGAAACCATCTACGAAAGCGCGCCGGCAGGCAGATAATCGTATTTGGGAAAGAATACGGGTTGAAAATCCTTCCAGTTGAGCTGGAAGGATTTTTTTTGTGGGTTATAGCCTCTTACAAACCACATAGTTCCACAGAAAAGAACGCCTCATTCGGCAAAGAAAGTCCGACCAACCATCCCATTCAAAAGAAAGAGCCCACTTTCGAGGTAAGTTATTGTCACAAAACAAGATTTTTTAAGAACTCCCCCATTCCACTATTAGAGCAATAAAAAAATTTTTCCTATATTTGCACCCGCTTGGAATGACGGGTAACGCTTCCACGCATCATTCTTACTTAATTAGAGCGAATATAAAGTCATATAATTCAAATTAATTGTATTATGATCAATACTAAAAATGCAAAATTGAACGCATGGGTTAAGATGTGGGCAGACATCTGTCAGCCAGAGAACGTCTACTTGTGCGATGGCTCCGATGAGGAGTTTACTCGTTTGATGGACGAGTGTGTAGCAAACGGTTTGGCTAAGAAGTTGAACGAGAAGAAACGTCCAAACAGCTACTATTTCCAATCAGATCCAAGTGACGTGGCTCGTGTTGAGAACCGTACTTTCATCTGCTCTAAGAAGCAAGAAGATGCAGGT
>JAFZKQ010000081.1 GCA_017553575.1 Paludibacteraceae bacterium | reverse complement strand
GAGAAAAGGCCAAAAAGCACTATCTTTGTCCCAAATTACTGAATATGGCAAAAGAAGAGATATTCCCATTAGTAGACGAGGCAGGCAATCTTGTCGGCTCTGCTACTCGAAAAGAGTGTCACAGTGGCTCCATGCTGTTGCATCCCGTCGTGCACTTGCATATTTTCAATTCAAAAGGTGAGCTTTTCTTACAGAAACGTTCCTCCCTCAAAGACATTCAACCAGGGAAATGGGACACGGCAGTAGGCGGACACATCGATTTGGGCGAAAACGTAGAGATGGCTCTTCGCCGCGAGGCTCGTGAAGAGTTGGGCATTCAAGAGTTTGACCCTACGTTCAACTACACCTATCTGTGGGAGAGTTCCGTGGAACGAGAATTGGTCTACTCCTACCGCACCATTTATGAAGGTCCCTTCCAGATAGACCCTGTAGAGTTGGACGAAGGTCGTTTTTGGCCGATGGACGAAATCGAGAAACAGTTGGAGAATGATATTTTCACAGGCAATTTCAAGAAGGAATTCGCCATGCTGAAAGAGTTGGATTTAAAGTAAAAAGACTCAAATCATGAGAAAGATAAGATGCCCTAAGTGCGACATGTTCGTCCAATTTGAAGAGTCCCGCATCGAGGTCGGCAATACGCTCATCCTCCATTGTGAGAACTGCGGAAAGGATTTCACCGTCCGCTTCAAATCCAAGCAAGAGGAAGCCCCTAAAAAATCGCCCTACGGCCATATAATCGTCGTAGAGAACGTCTTTTGCGAAAAGCAGATTATCCCTTTGATGGAGGGCGACAATTTCTTCGGCAGACGGTGTAAAGGAACTGAGATCAATGCCCCTATAGACACGAACGACAGGAGTATGGACCGCAAACACTGCATCATCAACGTAAAGCCTCAACCCAACGGAGAGGTGGTCTACACCATCCGCGACTACGATAGTTTGGTGGGGACCTTTGTCATGAACGAAATCCTCCAAAAAAACGAGAGGAGAATCATCTCGGACGGAGAGATCATCACACTTGGCGCAACCACCCTAATCCTCAAGACAAGCGAGGATTAAACCTCACGCCTTGGGCTGCCAAACAAACAAGCCTACGGATGCCGCCAATGGCCGAAGGAGTTCCACAACCTTCTCGTCGGAGGTATAAAGCGTCATATAAGAGTCATCGCCACTGATGGAGATAAGGGAATCCATGGAAGCAAACAAGACATGGAGCGAATCGTGCGCCATCAAACACTGCTCCAACCTTTCAGGAGCAGGATTATGCTCCCATCCATCTACTGCGTGGAAAAGGTCCATCGCCTCATAACAGTTTATTTTCAACAGAAGGGCTAAGAACTTCCTCGAAATAGTCTCCATCAAAGAAGAGTGCCGGACATACTCCTCTATACGAAAATACTGACCTTCCCCATTAGCAGGGACTTGCATGGGCAACACATCGATAATCCAATAGGGTTTCGACAGATACTTATCTATCTTATCTATGATAGCCTCTTCCTCCATTTCCATTGATTAAATAGTTTCTCCAAAGATAAAAAATGCGGTCGGTAAAAACAATTTTGAATTTACGGAAACCCAACATAACAGAGAGGCTCCTCCCATTATCTGGAAGAAGCCTCTCCTATCATGAATCATCTGTTATTATTCCTTTCCTACGACAATCACACGACGGAAGCCTTTAGTTTGCAACAGGTAGGCATCGTCCCGATAGCCATTATCCTTTAATTGCCGAGCAATCTCAGTGGTGTTGTCGGAAGTGATGGTTAAAGTGCCTAAGAACTTACCGATCAAATCATAAACCTTCACTTGCAGAGGATATTGGAGGTCGCCCTTGTTCACATCGACGACATTCGTAACCTCATCACCAAGGAAATGAATCCAATCCAGATTGGCATACGTTCCGGTCAACAAGACCCTCAAAATATGCTCACCCTCCGTCATCTCAGAAGTTTTTCCCTTGATTACAGTGTAAGTGTCCCAATCCTCCGTGTTAGGGACTTCGATCTCACCAGAAATATCCTTCTCATCCAACAGCAGTTGGAAGCCCGACGTATTCAAGCCACAAGCCACCCGTGCCTCGAAATCATACTCCTTTGTCTTCTTCACGTCGATGGTATACTCCAACCACTCTCCCTCGTTCGTATAACCGATGGCATAGCCTTCATCGTTCGAAACAATATCCACACGGTCTTCACGATACTCCTTACCTTGGTTCTCCATATCCGCATCGTAGTAAGCTCGGTTCTGTCCTCCCTCATCATAATCCTCAAACTCTATCTTGCCCGGGATAGAAAGCGCCTCGCCCTTGTAAGGGGTTTGAGGGACAATAACCGAATTGCTGGTGAAATACCAATAGTCGAAATTGAAGAGTTCCGTGTTGGCTGCGCCCTTGAAGACGAAGAAAATATCGTGCTTGCCAATGGTGTTAGCCACCTCGCACTCCAATTCACGCCAAGCCCCGTTGGTGTTCTCCACCTTCAGCGTACCGATCAATTCGCCATCCTGCTTGTCCAAATGGATTTCGATGGAGGCCTCGCCCCTGCTGGAGACTGAAGCCGTGAAAAAGTCGGCACCCATATCCCCGAAATCCAAGCAACGAACTTTGATATAGTCATTATTGTGGATCTTGGTGATATAGACTCCATTGTCGTTCTTATCGGCACCCACGCCGTAGCTCCATGCTTTTGTTTCTGCCTCCACCCGTTTGAATGGATCCACGAAATGGACAGGGTTGATCACACCCTCGTCACTCATATACAATTGAGGGATTGACCCATCGGCATTCCACGTAAACTCCTCCACGGCTGACGTACGATTATAACCGCCTGCACCAGGGACACGACGTTGGTTATGATAGAAGAAGAAGCTACGTCCCTTGAAATCAATGATACCGCAATGGTTTGTGAAGGCGGAACCCGTACTTGGCTCCATAATCAGTCCTCCCCACGACCATGGGCCTGTTGGAGAATCACTGGTAGAGTAGGAAATTCTCTCACCTCCGTTTCCTGTTCCATGGGAAGCATATAGCATGTAGTACTTATTGCCACGCTTGTGAATCCAAGGACCCTCTGTATAGACGGACGAACCACCAGGCGAAAAACCACGGCTCATATCCACCTCGTGAATCCCCCCGTCAAAGGAGATCATATCTTCGTTGAGTTTTGCCCAAAACAACTTTGAATTTCCCCAATAGAGATAGGCTTGACCATCATCGTCAATCCACACCGTTGGGTCGATATAACTCCAGTTCGGTCCTGCCAGATGTTTATCCCCCAAAGCATTCTTGAAAGGGCCTTCTGGTCTGTCTGCCACACCCACATTGACAGCATAACCTCCTCCTGTCGAAGATGACACCGTCACATAGTAGTAGTACTTGCCATTACGACGGATGACCTGAGCAGCCCAGTCGCCATCCTTATTTGCATTTGGAAAATCTCTAGAACTCAATATGATTGTACCTCGGTCAGTCCAGTTCACCATATCAGTAGAAGACGAAACTCTCCACCCGTCCATAGTAAAAAAAGATCCGCCTAAATCGTTGCCCGTGTAGACAAAAACCGTATCGTCTATGACCACTGGGGCAGGGTCTGGGGAATAGTACGTTTGGATAATCGGATTGTCCGCTAAGACAAAATTAGGAGAGAGACCCAGAAAGGCTCCCGCCATCCATCCTAATGTGTTTTTCAATCTATTCATAATAGTTCCGTTTGGTTGCTAATCTATCATGACAAAAATAAGACGGTTTTGCCCATTTCTCTATTAAAAACCGTGCAGGATTCTGTAATATTGTGTCACAAGCCTTGACATGGAGAAGCAAGGGGCGAAATTAGTGTGAAAAGATAGCGGACACTGACCATAAAGCCTACCCCAACGGATCATTTCCAACAGACCAATATGGTTTAAATGCAAGGAGACCACCCTAAAAATTCAAACGGGAAAGGATCCTCTAGCTTGATCGGACGACCGGTATTTAAGTCTCTGAAGAAGGATTTTTCAAGAGGAAAGTGTCAAACGAGGGAGAGAATCGGCAAGGTCCTCCCCGCTCCATCCTTGCGTCCTATCACCAAGCATCGAAAATTTTTCAAACGCATCTGCATTTTCTTTGTCAATAGTCCGAATAAATTGTATTTTTGTATGCAATACGCAAGTGGGAAAAGGATATTACATTACAAATTATTAATATTATGAGTTTTCTAACAAACAAAAAATTGGTTATCGTTGGTGCCGCAGGTGCTATCGGTTCTACAATGGCTCAGTTGGCAGCTGTTAAGGGTTTAACAAACAACATCACTCTTTACGACCCATATTTGAAAGGTCTTGAAGGTGTTTACGAAGAGATGCGCCACTGCGGTTTCGAGGGCGTAAACTTCACATTCACTGACAATGTTGAAGAGGCTTTGACTGGTGCAAGCTTCATCATCTCTTCAGGTGGTGCTCCTCGTAAGGAAGGTATGACTCGTGAGGACCTTTTGAAGGGTAACGCTCAAATCGCTGCTGACTTCGGTGACAACGTAAAGAAATATTGCCCTAAGTGCGAGCACATCGTAGTAATCTTCAACCCTGCTGACGTAACTGGTTTGGTTGTTTTGGTTAAGTCTGGTTTGAAGCCTAACCAAGTAACGACTTTGGCTGGTTTGGACTCTACTCGTCTCCAAAGCGAGTTGGCTAAGTACTTCGGTATCCCTCAATACGCTGTTAGCGGTTGCGCTACTTTGGGTGGACACGGAGAGAAGATGGTTCCTGTTACTTCAGACGTAATGGTAATGGGCAAGCCTCTTTCTAAGTACAACATCCCTGCTGACAAGTTCGAGGAGATCAAGCAAAAGACTATCCAAGGCGGTTCTAACATCATCGCCCTCCGTGGTCGTTCTTCTAACTTGAGCCCTGCATACGTAGCTATCGAGATGATCGAGGCTGCAATGGGTGGTAAGAAGTTCACTTTGCCTGCAGGTTGCTTCGTAAAAGACGGTATGTACGGTTACAAGAACGTATGTATGGCTATGAAGTCAACTATCGACGAGAACGGTGTTTCTTACACAGAGGCTAACCTTTCTGCTGACGAGAAGAAGGCTTTGGACGCTTCTTACGAGCACCTTTGCAAGATGCGTGACGAGGTTATCGGTATGGGTGTTCTTCCTGCAGTTGCTGACTGGAAGAAGTACAATACGAACCTATAATTTGCAATCTATATCACAACAAAAAACGAGTTCTAATCGGACTCGTTTTTTGTTTTTCACACATATAGAACATGACAAAAACAACTAAAGAGATAGATACCGTCACAAACGAGAAGAAAATAGAGTTAGTAAATAAAACCTTCTATATTTATTTCACAATATCAACACTTATATCCTCCTCTATATTTGCCTTCACTCTAATAAAGATTATCCCCTCTTTTTGGCATAGATATGAATCAGACTTAACAATCTTTATTGCCAGTGTTTTATTTGTAATCTTTTTCCTAAATTTCCTGTTTGTCATCGAAGTTCCTCAATGGTTTTATCTGCTAATAAAATACAAAGGATGCTATCTAACTATAGCAGATCAAGAAATACATTATTATTCCAAAGATGGAGAAGAAAAAGTCTTCAGCAAATCTGACATTCAAAAAGTTGAAAAAAGATATTCCGAACTTATTTATTTTTCCTTTCTAGGTGGTTTATACAAATTGTCTATCAAAAACAGTAGCGATCTATATGTGTACGCACCATATGATCTCCAATATGAGATGATGGAATATTTGATAGGACCCAATACAGAAGTTGTAGAGAAAAAGAAGATTTATCCCTTTTTCTGTAAGTGATTTGTATGATCAAGGCAACTACTATCCCTCCTGACTTCGTCAATGCGCCACCCAAATTAGGAATTGCCAACAGACAGGTCGAAAAGTGGCTTGATAGCAAGTTGCCTCTCGGTCAGGAAAAGGGTTTTCGTGAAGAATGTGCCATTTTCGGGTAGCCTAACCTTTCTGCTGACGAGAAGAAGGCTTTGGACGCTTCTTACGAGCACCTTTGCAAGATGCGTGACGAGGTTATCGGCATGGGCGTTCTTCCTGCAGTTGCTGACTGGAAGAAGTACAATACGAACCTATAATCTTCGGATTATCTAAATAACAAAAGCGGGGCTGTTGAGGCTCCGCTTTTTTATTAAATGCTTCTTAGAATCTGCTTAATTTAGAACCTAAAGTTCACCAGCCATAAAGAACGATCTATCGAATCGGACTCACTACTCTTCCGAGTTCTCCTCCATATCTTCGAAAGGCCAATCTCGAATAATAATCTTAGGGATAAACTTTTTGTTGAATTTGGCAGGCATATCGAACGCTAAGACAGGAACCGAGAGCTTCGATTTGGAAGCCAATTGGATGTTTCGCCGGTTAAACTCGCTCAAGTCACCCATACGCGAATTTTTGAGCTCCCGTCCAGTACTCGAACTAGCCAAATAGTAACGAGGACAAATCACCTCCGAACTATCCAACCGATTCACCAAAACCACCTTTCGAAGTCGATAGATGGGGGCTGGAAATTGAATCGTGTCGCGAACGTCCTGTTTGTTCAACAACACCGTATGATCCACCAAATTCTTATCTTGGTAATGCAAATAGCACAACAAGGAGTCAACTGCGTAATAGACCCTATTGAAAACCACACTATCCTTGTTCTCCAGCTTCAGTCGAAACATAGCCTTCTTCGGCTTCAAAAGGAGGGAATCCAGACGATAGGCCGTACGCATTTCGCTGGTAGAGGTAATGTAGGAGCCCAATATCTCAACGTCAGCGCCCGAGAGCAATTGTTTTTGGTTCTTATTGACATAATAGATGGTAAGGGAGTCTGCAGAGTTCTTCTCCACCCTCATCAGTTCTTGATAATAGAAACGTGCAGCATCCGCAGCGTTATTGCCGAGGGTCAATCGCACATCGCCATTCTTCCTGATCTTGTAAAAGCCCGAAAGAGAATCCATCGCAGTCTTGCTCGCATCACGGGCAATCCGAAATGAATATTTCAGTCTTACCTTCGAAAAATCCAAATCGCTTTGGGCATTGACGCTGATGCACCCCAGCACCAACGCCAATCCCAGAATCATATTTCTTAACAACCTACTCATCTTCTCCTCTTTTTGGCTTGTTTCTTGGCCAATTCAGCCTCCTTTTCCTCTTTCTCCTTCACCTTC
Organism: Paludibacteraceae bacterium; assembly: GCA_017553575.1. Taxonomy (GTDB): domain Bacteria; phylum Bacteroidota; class Bacteroidia; order Bacteroidales; family Paludibacteraceae; genus RGIG10190. The sequence continues at coordinate 5,446 of JAFZKQ010000081.1, read as the reverse complement.
TCGAAAACTTCCTTAACACCTACTACATTCATCTTGGAAAAAGCGACAAAGAGTTGGCACTCCTTCAATGGACAGTTCTCCACCACGGACGTACTCTCCAAATCACCCCTAAGATTGGAATAGACGAATTTCACCGTCTGCTTCGACGGATCCAAGGTTCCGTTCTTCGAATAGCGGATATTCACTTGGAAAGTCTCGCCCGTATCATCCAACTTTTGGAACCACGCCTCCTCGTAATCCTCGTTGGTCACCTTCTTCAAGATATTCTCGTCGTAGCCTTTCTTCTCCAAGAACTTCTTCATCCGCTCAACCTCCGAATAAGGAGCCTTCTTGTTGCAAGCGTAGAGGTTGCTCCACGACTCATACGAGTGCTGACAGACGAAATCCAATGGGAAGAGCAAGTCAGGGAACCTACGGTCTACCGAAAGCTGCGAACTCTTCTCACAACGACCCAATGCCACGGCTGGAAGTTTCAACTTCGCCTCCATATTCGCCATCGACGAATCCTTCAAATACAAGACTTGGGACTTTGCGGAATACTCCATCCTACCCTCTTTCAACACCTTCATCTTAATCGGCAAATTCGAGGAAGAGCAGACATCCTTAATCATAAAGACAGCTTGATACTCTGCCTTTTTCTCCTTCGTGAAGTTAGGCAATTTCAGCACGGCAACAAACGGCTCTTTCGCATTAGGATCCTGAGGCTTGAAGAAATAGTAGGCCGTATCACTCTCTACATAGGCGGCAAGCAAAGCGCCCAAACGATAGGACTGCAACAAAGAGTCGCCATGATAGAAATCCACCTCGTCGGCAAGGGCACCAGCTTTGGCCAAATCGATCACCATAGGCTCGAAATAGCCATCCTTTCGCTTGTGCTTCTGCGAAAAAATCACGTCGTTGCAATGGATGGTCACCGTCAACTCCTTCATGTAATTGATGATAGGAGAACAAGCGATATCATAGCCATCGTTCGCACTTATTTGCACAGGTCTTGCCCCTTTCTCCGAACGACCCACCAAATAGATCTGGTAATCCATACGCTCGGAAGAACGGGAATTGACCACCTTCATCGGATGAAAATCGAAGACGAACTTTTGACCCTTCTCCACCTTTTTCGGAATCTCGCCCACCTTGAAGCCAGAAACCACCACATCATATTTTCTGCCAGCAGGGAGACGCAAAGTTTGCCTCATGAAAGAAGAGAACTCCTTCTTTCCGTCATAAAAGAAGACATTCGCATAAGATGGGAGATCCCCTTTAATCTCATAATCAATCTGAAGGAAGTCTAGGGTTATCAATTGTGTGTCAACCTTCGACTCCAACAACTTCTTATAAGAGCAAGAAGCTATCTTCTCGGATTGATAGAACAAATCAATCTTTGAATCCTTTCTACATAATACCACAGAGCATCCGTCTCTATTTGTAACATAACGATGACTCACAAGATTATCTTTTACAGTATACCCGAGATAGGATAATGGATTGCCCACCTTATCCTCAAATTTAAAAAAGAAGGCTTCCACATCTTCACAAATCAACGACAAATCCACCTCTGTTCCTGCCTGCAAAGGTTCCAGACTACCTATTACTTGCCCCATACAGACAAAGTCGACAACCACCCCCGCAGGGACATAACCACGGGAGCATCCCTCTGAATCCAAGTAACACCATTCCCTTTCGGGAAAAACCCACCTGATAGCCGATTTCAAACTCTCTTCATTCCCTAAATAATGGAACAACAAATCAATTTGGCCATTACTGTAAGGCAGCCCATTCTTCATCGTCACCTTCAAGTTGACTCGCGCACAGAGATTCGGGAAATCACCATTCCACCATGTGAAATGGTTCACAACACCCTTATAGACATTGCCCTCCTTCACGGAATAACCCTCTTCGATCCACAAACCCTTCTGTTCGTCAAAATACCACAACGGCATCGTATCAGGGGCAGTTTTCTGCAAAGAGGCAGGTATCGGATAGGTCAACGAAGCCTGTGACGACTTACGCAACTGAAGTTTCCTGCCGTTCTCATCCGAAAGCAAGACATTCACCATACCACAAGAGACGAGGAAAGTCGTGTCGAGAGAAGTACGCAACGCCAAGAGGTCACCGCCCGGCATCATACGCTTAAAGTTGGCCGAATCGGGGTTGAGGTAGAGCATATCCATTTGCACCACCCCGTCATACTCTTCGCCCGTATCGTCGTAGGCAATGGCATTCGACGGAATCTGCACGACCATGCCATTCACATTCACCTCGATACCTTTCTTGGATTGAAAAGCAACACTCCTACTGATATCATTGTTTCCTTGTGGGACAATCACAATAGAGACTTCCGAAGAGTCTATATACTCTTTGGAATAGATAAAATCATAAAAGCCCTCCTTCGAGAACCTCACCACATATCGATTGCCCACTATCTTAGGATTCTCCAAAACAAATTCGCCCAAACTGTCCGTCTGCACCTCTCCATCACAAGTGGTCATCGTAACGAACGGGACAAAAGCCCCCTCAGGATTGGTCACAACACCTCGCAACGTAACGTGCACATCTGGGACCTCCTGGCCATCTGCACTCTTCGTCTCCGCGCTTTTATCTGAACATCCTGAACAAGAGAAAAGGAAAAGAAACGACAACGAACAAAAGAAACCGATTATATCTCTAACCTTCATAGCTTCTATTTTAATAAAACAATAAACGAAAGGGGCTTACCCCATTAATTCACAAATATAAACAGAAATTTTAAAGGCAGACTCTATAACCCCACCGATTTACAAAAAAATGGCAACGAAAGGAGGTACAATAGGAGGAAATTCAAAATACATTTAAACAACGGCCACAGCCTCACATAAAAAGGCAAGGCTATAAAACAGAAAAGGCACCACCCCTAGGAGTGATGCCTTTTTATCATTCGTCAGAAGCAAATTACTTCACTTCCCACGTATCGTTAGTCATCAAGAGTTCTTGGAAGTTGTGGTACTTCTTCTTGCTCTTGACATCCTCAATCTGCTCAGCAACTGCATCGTTATAAGTAGGGGCCTCAACGTCACGGATGACACCCAAAGCAACTGGGAAGTCAGGACCCTCCATCAAAGCCAACTTCATTTGAAGCGTGTTGTCCTCACAATGTGCATCATGAACCAAGATGTCCTTCTCCGTGATGCCATTCTCACCGATCTTAACCACCTTGATGTTGAAACCATCCTGAACCAAACCGAACTCGTTGTTCTCACCGAAGATCATTGGCTTACCATGTTCCAAATAGATGGCGTTCTTCTTACGTCCCTCTGCGCTATATACGCTCTCGTGTGTACCGTCATTGAAAACTACACAGTTTTGGAGAATCTCACAAACGGAAGATCCCTTGTGGGCATGAGCAGCCTTCAAAACAGCTATCGTTCCAGGAGCATCTGTCGCTACGGCACGAGCGAAGAAGTGACCACGGGCACCGAAACACAACTCAGCAGGACGGAATGGATCCTCTACCGTTCCATAAGGAGACGACTTGCTGACGAAACCACGTGGAGATGTAGGTGAATATTGACCCTTTGTCAAACCATAGATACGGTTGTTCAAAAGAATCATATTGAGGTCGATGTTACGACGATTGGCATGGATAAAGTGGTTACCACCGATAGCCAAACCATCACCATCACCGGAAATCTGCCATACGCTCAAGTTCGGATTAGCCACCTTCGCACCTGTGGCAATCGCAGCCGCACGTCCGTGGATCGTATTCATACCGTATGTGGCCATATAGTGAGGCAAACGGCTGGAGCAACCGATACCAGAAATAACCGCTACATTTTCAGGGGCAACACCAATCTCTGCCATTGCCTTTTGAAGGGAAGCCAAGAAAAAGTGGTCTCCACAACCTGGACACCAACGTGGTTGTCCCTTCTTAAAATCTTTTGCGCTCAATTCGCTCATAATATATTGATTTTATATCGGTTATACTTATTTGTTATAAATCTCGGTGAAGCTCTTAACAAGGTCTGCTACCATGAATGGTTGACCTTTGACCTCGTTGAATTGGTAAGGAGCGAAGTTGTCCACCTTCATACGCAACCAGCCAGCGAACTGACCCATGTTTTGCTCTGCAACAACTACCTTCTTGTACTTCTTCATCACCTCTGCCGTGTTCTTTGGAAGCGGATTGATATACTTGAAGTGAGCCAAAGCCACCTTCTTGCCTGCAGCCTTCATCTCATCCATTGCAGCATGCAAGTGTCCGTAAGTTCCACCGAAGCCGACAATCAACAACTCAGCATCGTCCTTGTCACCCTCAACCACAACATCAGGAACTTGAATCTTCTCAATCTTCTCTGCACGGAGACGAGTCATCAAATCATGGTTATCTGGATCTGTTGAGATAGCACCTGTCTTGTTGTCCTTCTCCAAACCACCCAAGATGTGGGTAAAGCCCTCACGACCAGGGATAGCCCAATAGCGAGAACCCTCTGCATTACGCATATATGGAGTCCATGTTCCCTTCAATGACTCTGGAACGTATGGAGGATTGATTGCTGGGAAGTCAGCCAAGTTAGGCAACTTGAATGCGCCTGAACCGTTTGCCACATAAGCATCCGTCATCAAAACAACTGGAGTCATGTGCTCCAAAGCGATCTTACATGCCATGTAAGCGGCATCGAAGCAATCTGTTGGTGAAGTTGCAGCGATCACTGGCATTGGAGACTCTCCGTTACGGCCGAACAAACATTGGAGCAAGTCGGTCTGCTCAGACTTCGTAGGAAGACCTGTTGCAGGACCACCACGTTGTACGTCCAAAACAACCAAAGGCAACTCCATGATGACTGCCAAGTTCATCGCCTCTGACTTCAAACAGATACCAGGACCTGAAGTAGAAGTACAAGCCAAAGCACCAGCAAACGAAGCACCGAGAGCAGAAGCACATCCTGCGATCTCATCCTCGCATTGAACAGTCGCCACACCCAAAGACTTATGCTTAGAAAGTTCGTGAAGAACATCCGTAGCAGGAGTGATAGGGTAAGAACCCAAATACAACTTCAAACCAGCCTTCTCTGCAGCAGCGATCAAACCGTAAGCAGTAGCCTTGTTTCCGTTGATATCCATATAGATACCCTTCTTTGCAGACTTTGTCTCCACCGTATAAGTGTGGGATACAGAAGAGTGAGTATTGTGTCCGTAGTCATAACCCGCTTGGATAACCTTGATGTTAGACTCTGCCACACCTGGCTTCTTAGCGAATTTCTCCTTCAACATGTTAGCTGCGATGTTGGTGTCACGGTTGAACAACCAGCAAACCAAACCAAGGGCAAACATGTTACGGCACTTCATGATGGCTTTTGGATCCATGCCTGAATCAGCCAAACAATCTTTCACCATTTGAGTGATAGGAGCCGCAATGACATCGTTCTTAATGCCCATTTCTGAAATGGCATCCATTGTGGCGAAATTTGCCTTC
>JAFZKQ010000080.1 GCA_017553575.1 Paludibacteraceae bacterium | reverse complement strand
ATCTGCCACCCAGATTTATCTTCCTCCTGCTCGTAACTATCCTGCAGCTGCTTTTCCTGCTGGATGGTATTGTATATGATTAAAAATATAGAGGTCAGTATGATTAGTCCGGCAATTGAAATCTTCAAATAATTCATCTCTTAGTATCTGTTAAATGGTGAATTTGTAGAACACTTTTTCGGTGAATCTGAACATTTCCTTGGGTAGAGGATAAGTGCGATTTATCTCTTGATTCGAAAGTGTAAATCTTTCTATTCCTGCGTCTTATTACTTCTGCGAGGATGTGCTATGGTAGCCCACTCTTGTTGGAAAGGTAAAAATAAAAGGAAACCAATCATGACCCATTGATTTCCTTTTGTGACCCCGGCGGGATTCTAACCCGCGATCTTCAGAACCGGAATCTGATATTCTATACAGCTGAACTACGGAGCCATTTGCGTTGCAAAGATATATAATTTATGGGAAAACGCTACCTTTTCCCTACTGTTTTCTGTTTTTTATCGTGGCAATCCGTTGTTTGGAAAGCGCCTTTACAACTCTACGCCCAATTGTTCGGCTTTTTTTCGGATGAAACCGAGCAGGAACTCGATGGTCGCAGGTTCGCCCAAGGCGGAGACGTCGACCGATAGGGTGTAGGTGGATGACATGCCCCAAGATTTGTTTGAGTAGAAGTTGTAGTAGTGGGCGCGGCGTTTGTCGGCCAACGTCATCATCTCCTTAATTTTCTCGTCGCTCTCTTCCTTCATCCGTTGCTTGATTCGTTCGATGCGGTCTTCGTCGGACGAATGGAGGAAGATGCTGATGCAGTAGGGGTTGTCACGAAGCACATAGTCGGAACAGCGGCCCACGATGACGCAGGGCTTCTCCTCGGCCAATTTCCGGATGGTGTCGGATTGGAGTTTGAAGAGCTGGTCGTTGGAGAGCAGGCTGTTCGTGAAGAATCCACCGGAGATGTACTCTTCGATCTGTTGCAGGAAATAGTTCTTCTCCGATTTCTCGTCGGCCTTCTTGAAAAATTCGGGGTCGAGTCCGTTCTCTTTCGCCGTGGTGGTGATGAGTTCGTTGTCGTAGTAGTCGAAGTGCAGATTTTCTGCCAATGCCTTCCCGATTCTTCTGCCTCCGGCTCCGAATTGACGGCCTATGCTGATGATGATATTCTTTTTTTCCATGATATGGCTTATTTAAGGTGAATTTTAGAGATCGCTTTGGGCATTCGAATCTTTGCTCTTCTTTTTCCGCTTAAACTCCCAATAGAGCATTCCGCAGGCGATGAAGGTCGCTATGCCGTCGGAGATAGGCATGCTGAGCCAAACGCCGTCCGTGTCTAAGTGTGCCGGTAGGATCAAAAGGAGCGGTAGAAGGAATAGCAGTTGGCGGGAGGCGGAAAGGAAGATGGCCCATTGCGCCCTGCCGATGGATTGGAAGAAGTTGGCAACAACCATTTGCATTCCCACAATCGGGAAGACGGCCACGACGATGCGCATTCCTCTGGCTGAGATCTTGATCAACTCTTGGTCGTCCGTAAATAGTTGGGCGATTTGTGTCGGTAACAACTCTCCTAACAGGAAGGCGCCTGAGGTTACGATGGTGGCGTAGATCAGGGTCAGTTTCAGTACCTGCCTAACACGGTTGTGTAGGTTCGCTCCGAAATTGTAACCTGCGATAGGTTGCATTCCTTGGTTGAGGCCCATGACGAGCATGACGAAGAGCATGACGATACCGTTGATGATGCCGTAGGCTCCGATGGCCAAGTCGCCTCCATGGCTTTGTAGCGCATTGTTGATGATGATGATAACTAGGCAGGAGCAGGCGTGCATCACGAAAGGTGCCATGCCTATGGAGAAGATGCCGGAGACGATCCGTTTCTTCAATCGGTAAATGCCTGATTGGAAATGGAGGAAGTTTCGCTTGTCGGCAAAATGGACGAGGACGAAGATGAGGGCGGCAACTTGAGCCAAGACGGTGGCTGTGGCGGCTCCTCGAATACCCCAATTGAAGTAGAAGATGAATATAGGGGCTAGGATGAGGTTGACGACAACGGTGAGCAGGGTCGTGACCATGGCCTTGTTCGGGTTTCCTGATGAACGCATGACGCTGTTCAGTCCGAGGTATAGGTGGGTGACCACGTTACCGATGAGGATGACCTGCATGAAGTCGCGGGCATAGGGTAGGGTGTTTTCACTGGCTCCGAAGATGTAGAGAATTTCGTCCAGGAAGTAGAGCCCTAAGGCCATGAAAACGATACCAAGGATGACATTGAGCGTGAAGACATTTCCCAAGACCATTTCAGCACTTCTTTTGTCTTTTTGTCCAAGCTTGATGGAGACCAAAGTGGCACCGCCTGCACCAATCATGGCACCGAAGGCTGCTGCGAGGTTCATTAAAGGGAACGTTAGGGCCAGACCCGAGATGGCAAGCGCACCAACACCTTTCCCGATGAATATTCGGTCGATGATGTTGTAGAGCGAAGAGGTCATCATGGCGATGATGGCGGGTCCGGAATACTCCAATAGGAGCCGTTTGATGTTTCCTGTCCCTAAGATGGCAGGAGAGTTTCTTTCTGTCATTATTTGTTCGTTGTTTGTTCTTTCTTTAGAATGTAGATGGTGTTGGAGGTGTAGTGGCTGTTGCTCACTGTCCTCATGGAGTAGCCGTTCTTTTCCGCAATGGCTTTGATTTGGTCACTGGATGAGAAGAACAGTTTTCCGGCCGTCTTGTTGAATTTGAAGATCTGAGTGGAGCACACTTCGGTCATCTTGGTCATCTCATGCTTCTTGGGGTCTCCTTTGTCGCCATCCCGGATGATGATGAAACCATCCTCGCTAAGTTGGCTCATGCACTTTTCGATGAGTCTCTCCTGCTTCTCGTAAGGCATATAGTGGAGCATGTCGTTCATGATGAAGACATCGCTGGTAGGCATCTCTGCCGAAAGGGCATCCGTGGCGAAGAAATGAACTTGCTCTTTTCTGGCGAAGCAGTTGTTGGCCACCTCGATTTTCTCTTCGTCATAGTCGATACCCGTCACTTGCCGATTCTTTCCGGTCCAAGAGAGTATGAAGCTAAGGAATCCGTAGCCGCATCCGATGTCTGTGATTCGGGCTTCTTGTGGTATGAGTTCGTTGAAGAGGTGGTAGTTGTGTTCCAATTTGACCTTTATCCTCATATACCATTCGGTGACAGGTCCTTTGAATATGAAGTTTCGGGTGAGGAGGTGGTAATAGAAAGGATTCTCTATTACGTCGCGATTGGCGACCATCTCCTTCTCATACTCTTGTTTAAAATAGCGGGAAATGCTTTTCTGCCTTTCTTGGTAGGTGCTTCCCCATTGGGTGTCGTCGGCAAGGATGCGTGGTAGCATCTTGAGGGTGATGCGTCCGCGGTGGAGCATGAAATCGGACTTCTTCAGGCATTGCCCGTTTCCTGTCATGATGATGGGGAGAATGTCCAAATGGAGTTTCTCTGCCAAGTAGAAGGCTCCTTTGTGGAACCTTTTCAAATCGTCGTTTTCTGAGCGGACGCCTTCTGGGAATATGGCGATGGAGTAGCCTTTCTTGATTAGGTCGGGCAACTCGTTTCTCGGGTCTTCGTAGCCTTCGCTGATGTTGTAGAATCCAGCCATCCGTACCAATCGGCCCATGAGAGGTGAGTCCCAAACCCAATCTTTGGTAATCATGATGATTTTAGGCGAAAGGGCCAAAATCTGCAAAATGTCGATCATGGATTGGTGGTTGCTGATAATCATGGACGGCTTGTCGAACTGGCTTTCGTCCCGATCTATCCAGATTTCCCGAATCAGCGAGCGGGAGATCAATATGATGTAGCGTATCGAGTAGGTTATCAGCTTATGGATGTGCAATCTCTTCTTCTCTTTGTTGATCGGTATTAGGTGTAATAGCGATGCGTAGATCGTCAGGAGAATGGTGAGCAGGGTGAAACAACCGAAGATGAATAGGAAGAGGGTCAGGCTGAAGATGGTCCATGGCGCCTGTCCTTTTTGTGTTCGGCTGGTCACGAAGAAGTCGAAGATGAGCGGTTGAATGCTGTAGGCAATCAGCAGCACGGCGAACATTCCGAAAAGGGAAGTGAAGGAGACGGACTGCAGGGCAGGGTGTTGGGCGAACGCCAAGGCGCCCATGCCGACGATGGTGGTAAAGGCGGAATAGAAGATGGCCGTCTTGTGGGTACTGAACATTTTCTTTCCTGTGCGGTATTCGTATAGCAATCCGTCGGAAATGAAGATGCTGAAATCGTCTCCGATACCGAAAATGAAGGTGGAGATGATGATGTTGACGATGTTGAATTCAATTCCGAAAATCGCCATCAATCCCAAAATGATGAACCAGCTGAGCGCCATCGGGGTGAAGGAGAGCAGCGCGAGTTCTAATCGCCCGTAGGAGATGAAGAGGGAGATGAAGACGATGAAGGAGGAGACGAATAGTACGAAATAGAAGTCGTCTTTGATGGTGTTGACGAAGCGGGAAGCGAAGTAAGGCTTGTCTAAGATGACGATGTCTCCATCTTCTTGGAATTGGGAATAGACGGAGGATTTGTCCTCTTCCTTCAATCTCACTTGGCTGATGGCCATGGTGATGTCTGCTTCTTGGGTGATCCAATCGGAATAGATCTTGGCACTTCCGTTTTCACTGCCGTAGTTGATGGCGGAGTACTCTTTGTCCAATAGCGCCCAGAACTCTTCGAAACTTTCATCGGTGAAAGGTGTTTCTGTGCAAGCCGTATGGATGTTCTGCTTGAGTTCATCCTTTCTCTTTTTGTCCCAAAATCTATTCCATTGTTCGATGCGTTCTTTTTGTATCTCGCTCGGAACTAGGAGGCTCTCTCCTGTGGCATATTCGGCAATGGCTCCGGATCTTTTCAGCGAATCGATTTTCTGGTTCATGGACCAGTAGGCTTGGAGCGCCTCGCTTTCGTTCTCCCCTGTGGCGATGAAATAGATGTTTTTGTAGTCTTTTTGGAAAGTCTCGTCCAGTTTTATCTCTGTGGCACGGAGGTGCTGAGGTTGGAAACTGAGCGAGTTCATGTCTGCATTGAATTTCACGTCGTTGGAGAAATATACGCCCAAGGCCGTGAGTAGCAGGATGCCGATGACGAGTGCCGTATTTTTCTCATAATGGTAGGCATTCAGTTTCTCTACCACTTTCAGGAAGCCGTTGGGCTTAATATCTCCGTCGCCGACCAAAAGGTGGGGCAGGAAGATGAGGCAGAAGAAGGTGGTGCCTATGATGGTCAGGGAGGCGAACCAACCGAAGTCTTGCAACACTTCCGAGTTGGTGAATATGAGGCTGAAAAAGGCTCCGATGGTCGTGAAACTTCCGATGGTGAGGGGTGCGATCATCTCTTTGATGATCTCCTCGCTGTTTCGGGTATGTTCGCGATGTGCCACGACGTGGATGGAGTAGCTGAGAACAACTCCGAAGATGGCCGATCCGGCACCGATGGCAATGATGGATATCTCTCCTTTGATGAAATAGAGGAGGGCTAACGCAAAGAGACCACCGAACACGACGGGGAGCATGATGTGCAGCAAGGATAGTTTATTCCGGAAAGAGAGGAAGATGACGACGCTGATGAGGCATAAGGCTATGCCGAGCGTAAGCACCGTGTCGCTCTTGATTTGTCGGGAATTGTATACGGCTACGGCAGGGCCTCCGAAGTATTCCACGGAGACGTCGGGTTTCTCTACGGCGGTGTGTTGGAGGCATTGCTCGATGGCATCTACCAGTTTGGCGTTCTCCGTCGTATTTCCGGCAGGGAAACGGGGCTCGATGAAGATCATCATCGATTTTCCGTCTTGGGTGAAGATGTGTTCCTCCTCCATCTTGTAGTTGCCGCTCAGTTGCATACCTTGCAGGTTGCCCAAGGGTTTGTTCCCTAGTCCGAGTGGGTCTTTAAAGATGAAGTTTTTGGCGAACAATCCAACAGGCGAGGCGAGCGTCTCGTAGTTTTTTTGCATCTTCTCCTTCAAGGCGGAGAGTTTCGTTATCGAGTCTATTTTCTGATAATCGCTGGTATCTAGGAAGATGGGCAAGTTTTCGTAGATGAAATCTGTGACTGCCAACATCTTTTCGCCGTCGATTCTTGATGTGATCTGGTTGATGTGGGTGGCTCCGATGGAGGAGTCTATTTGGGAAGCGAGCGCGTCGCCTGTTTCGATCAATGATTCTTTGTTGCCTGTTTCGGAAGAGACGATGACAATCAGTTTGTCTTTGACCTTTAAGTTTTGGAATACGGCGTTGATTCTTTGGGAGTCGGCCGAGTTGGGGATGAATCTCGTGATGTCCTCTTGATAATTGACCTTTAGGGCGAAATATCCCATAATGGCGAATAAAAGAAGCATACTGCTGTATAGGATTCCCTTATGTCTTTGAAAGAATCTATAGATCGCAATGAATATCGGCGACATGGTTGAGTCTTGGGTTTCTCGGTTATTTGTTTTGTTGGGTTATGACAGAATTAACGAGACCCCCTTGGAAATGAGAGTCTCGTATGGTCTATTTGTAGCTATTAATCTTCAATGAAGTCCTCATCGCTAATTTCTTCGAATTCGTCGCTCATGATCGGAGCTTGCCTTTTGAATCCTTCGCAAAGGGAGATGATGGTCTCCGTGCTGGAGATTCCGTTGATGGGTTGTAGCTTTTCTTGGATGATGCGGAGAAAATCCATGTTGTTCTTTGCGTAAATCTTGATGAACATGGCATATTTTCCTGTCGTGTAGTGGCACTCTACCACTTCTGGGATTTTGTGTAATTCTTCAGCCACTTCCTTGAAAAGGTTCGCATCTTTAAGGAAAATGCCCATGTAGGCGCATGTGTTGTATCCGATCTTCGTAGGGTCAAGAATGAATTCCGAACCTTTGATTACTTCCAAATTTTGGAGTTTTTGGATGCGTTGGTGAATGGCGGCTCCAGATACGTTGCATTCACGGGCGACTTCAAGAAACGGTATCCTTGCGTTGTTGGATATCAGTTTCAATATTTTCTCGTCCAATTTATCAATTTGATGGTGTCCCATACGCTTATTTTTTTAGGGTACGTAATTGTTGTCTTTTCTCCAGACTCTTCGCATGGCTCGGAAGTCTCTTTCGTGGTTGGTCCTACAGCGAATAATAAATCGCCTCGCTTGGCAATTCGATGATTTGTAGAACGCTCCTTCTTGAGGCACAAAGTTACAAAAAATATGGATTTCTTGTAACTATCATGTTTCAGCGAACGGCAAGAAAGGTTTCGTCGTGCTTGATTTTCTCCTTCATGTATTGGAGGTGGGCAATCATCTCTTCGATGTCATGGTGCATGATGGCCTTGTTGATCTCTACATGTTTGGTATATTCGAAAGGGTAGAGCGTCTTGTATTTGGAACGGTCATCCTCTACTCCGTTTAAGTCGTTCATTAAATTCTTGAATCTCTTTTCGAGTTCTTCCTGACAGAAGGTTACTTTTTCTTTCTTCGCTAATATGTTTTCCATAAATACTTGTTTTTTGTGTGTTTTACGGATTTTGTTAATCCTTTGGGTTCTTGGAAAAGAGAAAAATGCCTAGGAAATGCTTCAATTTCTCTTCCCCTATAAACTTACAGTTTCTTTTTTGAATCTGCAAGGATTTTTTTATTCTTGTTTCATCATCCGTTCCGCCTCTTCGATGGAGTTCAGTTTCCCTACGTCAATCAAATGGAGTTCTGGATCTACTTCTGCGTTGAATTTCATCTCGTTGCATTCCGAAATGTAGAAGTCCATGATTGGGAATTTGTCGGGATAGTGTTCCATGGCTCGAAAAACGGAAGGCGAGAGGACATGGATGCCGGAGAATGCGTAGGAGGCGTAATCCTCCGCCCGAAAGTTGGGTATCGGCGACTTGATTTCGCCGGTTGTCTCGTTTTTCCAGCCTTGTAGCCGATTCTGCGTGTCGAACAGCAAATGGCGGCTGCTCTTTCGTTCGCTCACCAAAAGGGTGGCGTCGCCGGAGTGGCTACAATGTTTTTGGTAGAGTCCTCGCAGGTCGGCATTCGAGAGAATGTCTACGTTGTGGATGAGGAAGGGTTCGCCGTCGTCGAGTAGGGGCCTTGCCTTTTTTATGCCTCCTCCCGTGTCTAAGAGACAGTTGGTCTCGTCGGATACGGAGATGGAGAGCCCGAAGCGGTTGTTCGCCTCTAAATATTGGATGATCTGCTCGGAGAAGTGATGCACGTTGATGACGATGTCGTGAAATCCGTTCTCCGCCAATTTCTCGATGACGTGTTGCAGCAAGGTTTCCCCTGCCACGGTGACCAAAGCCTTAGGCTTCGTGTTTGTAATCGGTTTCAGCCGAGTCCCGAGCCCGGCAGCGAATATCATTGCTTTCACTTCTTCTCTGCTTTTGTTTTTTCGTTTCCTTTGCCTGCCTCTTTTTTAGGGGAAAGGAGTGCTTCGTATCGAGGGGAGTCTTTAAGCAACTCAACGGCTGCTTGATAGGTCTTGTCTCTTTTTAGGGACTCCTCAATCTCACCTCGTTGGTAGTAGTAGCGTTTGGCTATCTCTACGCTGATGAAGTCGATAATCTCGTTTTTGAAAAGGTCGAGGTCTTTCTCCACACTATGGGAAAGCTTGTTTTCCAACGCTTTGAATTCCTCCTCAGCATCTTGGAAATAACCCTCCTCTTTCGCTACATCCTTTAGGCTGTTGAGCACCTCTTCCGTCTTCAGCTTGTAGGTGAATTTCTTCTCCTTGACGAATTTCTTGAACCCTTCGTAATCGTTGTATTTGAATTCAGACAAAGGGCCGATGCTCTCGTGCTCCTGCTCGTATTTGTTGACGTAGTCGAAGACTATGTTGTTGGCATACAAGTGATAAGCAATGGTTGAATTCTTTTCTGGTTCCACGTAGAGGTCGGGGTTGATACCTCCTCCATCTCGGACGATTCTACCTTTCGCAGTCTTGTATTCGGTGGTCAAGCTGTCTGGAATTCGTTGAACGTAGCCGTCTGTGCTGCGTTGTGAGTAGTCTATAGCTTGAATGCAACGTCCGCTAGGGATGTAATACTTGGAAATGGTCACTTTTAGGTTTCCTCCGTAAGGGAGGTTCCTCGTGGTTTGTACCAATCCTTTTCCGAAAGTCCGTTCTCCGACGATGACAGCCCTATCCAAGTCTTGCAATGCGCCTGCCAAAATCTCGGCTGCTGAGGCTGAGTTTCTATTGACTAGGACGGCGATAGGAATCTTCCTGTCCATAGGCTCGCGCGTGGCTTTGTAGGTCTCGTCCCATTCCTTTACCTTTCCTTTGGTATAGACGATGGTCGATTTCTTGTCGACAAAGAGGTTGGTGATTTTTACCGCTTCACCGAGGATACCGCCGGGATTGCTGCGCAAGTCGATGATGAGGGCTTTGGCTCCGCTCTCCTTCAAGTTGGTGAAGGCGTCAGTGAAGGCATCTCCGGATTTCTCGGTGAAACCGCTGAAATTGATGTATCCAATGTCGTCTTTGAGGGTGGCATAGGAGACTGCTGGAATGCTGATTTTATCTCTCATGATATCGAATGTCAGCTCTTTTCCTGCCCGACGGATCTTGACGGTCGCAATGGTTTTGGCTTGCCCTTTCAGCAATTCGCTTGCTTGGCTCGTCGTTTTCCCTTTTAATGACTCTCCGTTGATTTCGAGGAAGACATCTCCCACTTTCAATCCTGATTTTTGCGCAGGCATGCCCTCGTATATTTCAGAAATGAAGATCTCTCCGTCACGTTCTCCGATGATGGCTCCCACACCGGCGTATTCTCCTGTAGTCATGAACTTCAGGTTGTCCATCTCCGATTCGGGGATGTAGGTGGTGTAGGGGTCCAAATTGCCCAACATGGCATCGATACCCTGCTTTATCTGTTTCTCCGGCTGGATGGTATCGACATAGAACAAATCTAATTCTTTATAGATGGAATTGAAGATGTCCAAGTTCTTTGATGTCTCAAATTCTCTGGTCCCTTTCTTCTCGCCTGCTTGGCAGATTGGGAGGGTAAGGGCAACGAGTGCTATTGAGATTATGCTTTTTCTCATAAAACCAAATGTGTTTCTATTTTTTGTAAAGTTAGGAAATTGTAATTTTTTGGCAAACGAAAAGAATCTTAAATGTGTGTCGGAAAGAATAAAAATTGGTTCATTCGAATTTTATGGATTGGGCTGGATTTATCTTGGTGATGATGTAGGAAGGCCCAACGGTGATAAGGAGCAGTAGGGCAAAAGTGGCTACATTGATGGCTAACAGGTTGAAAAGGGAGAGGTTGATGGGAACGGACTCCACATAATAGACGTCTGGATTGAGTTTGACAATGGAGAAGTATTTTTGGAGAAGGCAGGCTGAGATGCCGATAAGGTTGCCCAAAAGAAGTCCTTTCCCGATGAGGAAGGCGGATTGGATGAGGAAGATCCGTCGGATGAACCAATTGCTGCCGCCCAAAGCTTTCAGTATGCCAATCATGTTGGTGCGTTCCAATATGAGGATGAGGAGACCGGAAATCATGGTGAACCCAGCCACCAATGCCATCAAGATGAGGATGACGGCAACATTCATGTCCAAGAGGTCTAACCAGCTGAATATTTGTGGATTGATCTGTTTGATGGAGCGTAGCAGGTAGGAGGCTCCGTTTTTGTCGAAGCGGTTGCCCATGATGTCAAAAGCCTCTTCGATGGCATTGTCGAGATGTTCGTAGTCGTCCGTCAAGATCTCCAAGCCGCTGCATTGGTTCTCGTCCCATCCGTTGAGGCGTTGTATGATTCGTTTATCGCAGAGCACGAAAAGCTTGTCGTAGTCGCCAAAGCCTGTGGCGTAGATGCCTTGTATGGTGAGCGGACGGACGCGTATTCGTCCTTGGATGACGAAATAGGCTAACACCTTGTCGTTGACCTTGATTTTCAGGAGGTCAGCAATCTTTTGGGAGATGATGATGTTCTTGTTGACTGTCGTGTCTTCTAAGTTGAGCAGTTCTCCCGATTTGAGGTTGGACCGGAAAAAATCCCAGTCGAAGTCTTGCCCGACTCCCTTTAGGACGATGCCTTGGAAATTGCCGTCGGTATTGATGATGCCGGGTTGCGTAGCAAATTCTTGGATATGCTTGATCCAGGTGCCTTGTTGTAGGCGCTCTTTTATCTCGTCGTCGAAGATGACGGGAGAGGTCTCGTAGGTTTGGTTGCTGTAGGACGAGGAGACTTGGATGTGGGAGCCGAAGCCGATAAGTTTGTTCCGGACCTCCGTTTTGAACCCGATGACGATGGCAACCGCAACAATCATGACAGCCAAGCCCATGGCAATGCCTCCTATGGCGATGCGCACGGCTGGGCGGGAGACTTTCTTGTCTTTCTCCTTGTTGAAATGAATGCGTTTTGCTATGAAAAGTTCAAATTTCATCGAGCCTATGGTGAAAAAAGACGGATGGATTCTGTGGAGTCCATCCGTCGATTCTTTATCCTATTTGTTTTATAGCGTTCGTCCTGGATAGACTTCCAACGCTTTCTTCAGTACGACCAACGCTTTTGCTAGCTCCTCTTTTTCAAGGACGTAGGCCACTCTGACCTCGTCTTTTCCTTGTCCTTTTTCCGTGTAGAATCCGGAACATGGAGCCATCATGACGGTTTGTCCTTCATATTCGAAGTCGTTCAGCAACCAAGCGCAGAACTTGTCCGAATCGTCGATAGGCAACTTGGCTACCGTATAGAAGGCACCCATCGGAATCGGCGTGTAGACACCAGGGATTCGGTTGAGGCCGTCGATGAGGAATTTCCTTCTCTCCACGTATTCGTTATACATTTCAAGCATATACGATTTTGGCGTGTCGATGGAAGCCTCGGCGATGATTTGTCCGATAAGAGGCGGACTCAATCTGGCTTGACAGAACTTCATCACGCTCTTCCTTACCTCCACGTTTTTAGTCACCAAAGCACCGATACGGATACCGCATTCGTTGTAACGTTTGGAGACTGAGTCGAAAAGGATGACATTCTCGTCGATTCCCTCCAAATGGAAGGCCGAGATGTATGGAGCTCCCGTATAGCAGAACTCTCGGTAAACCTCGTCGGAGAAGAGGTAAAGGTCATATTTTTTCACCAAGTCGCGGATTTTGTTCATCTCGGACTGGGTGTAGAGGTATCCTGTCGGATTGTTAGGGTTGCAAATGAGAATACCCTTGGTGCGAGGCGTAATCAACTCCTCGAACTTCTCAACAGGGGGAAGGGCAAATCCCTCCTCGATGGTGGATACGACAGGCTTCACGATGGCGCCGGCACCGATGGCGAACGCCGTATAGTTGGCATACGCAGGCTCAGGGACGATGATTTCATCGCCTGGATCGAGGCATGACATGAAAGCGAAGTTTACCGCCTCTGAACCACCTGTTGTGATGATGATGTCGTTTTCATTCACATCGATGTTGAATCCATGGTAGTAGTTCGCCAATTTCTTGCGTAGGCTTTTGAAGCCGTTGCTCGGGCTATATTCGAGGATGCTCCTGTCTATTTTCTTCATGGCTTCGAAGGCGATGGTCGGAGTCTTCACATCGGGTTGTCCGATGTTTAGGTGGTACACCTTAATTCCTCTCTCCTTGGCCTTGTCTGACAGCGGAACCAGCTTTCTGATAGGGGATTCTGGCATTATATGTCCCCGGTTGGAAGTCTGTGGCATTTCTATTATAGGGTTTAAAGCAGTAGTGCTTATTTGCAACTTGCTGTTATTTATAATTGTTCTTTGCCCATAACGGACAATTCTCAATTTGCAAAGTTATCACATCTATTTTTTAAAATCAAAAAAATAGTCGGTTATTATTTGTCTTTGCTGAGGTGAATTCGGGGTTGGGGCGTGAAAGTGGCCTTTCCCTTGATATTCCTGTTTGTTGGTGCTGGTGGAAAGTGGCACCCTTGTGAATCTTACCTCTTTTCAAATAATCGTCCTTGCCTTGTCTCTCTCTCCCGGAGCCTCTTTTCGAGTTTGGCGGTGAATTCGTAGTTTTTCAGTCCCCAATTGGGCAGGATCCGAAACTCTTGGGGCGATTGGGAAACGAACCGTTCGATGACAAAGGAAGGGTTGATTCGTTCGATGAAATCGATGGCGAGGTCGATGTATTCATCTGCCGTATAGAATTGGAATCGTTCTGGATGTTCATCGTATTCTTTGGCCATTTGGGTGCCCCGTATGAGTTGCAACTGGTGCAGTTTGATGCTGGTCAGTGGAAGTTGGGAGATTTTGTCGGCATGGTCGAGAATCTCCTTCCGACTTTCTTGGGGAAGTCCTAATATGAGGTGTGCGCAGGTGTTGATTCCCTTTTCGGCAGTTTGGCAGATGGCTTTTCGTGAGACGTCGAACGAGTGTCCTCGGTTGATGTTGAAAAGCGTCCTGTCCAGGGTAGATTCCACCCCGTATTCCACCATGACGTATCTCTCTTTGGCCAAGTCGCCTAAGTAGTCCAAGAGTGGTTCGTTGATGCAGTCGGGTCTTGTCCCGATGACGATCCCTACCACGTTGGGGTGGGCGAGAGCCTCTTCATAGCGAGCCCGCAGGATCTCGTTGGGCGCGTAGGTGTTGGAGTAAGCCTGAAAGTAGGCCAAATATTTTTGTCCTTCGTATTTCTTGAAGAAGAGGACTCCCTCGTCCAGTTGCTGGCGGATGCTTTTGGTGGGTTGGCAATATTCTGGGTTGAAAGTTTGGTTGTTGCAGAAGGTACAACCGCCGTGGCTGATCTTCCCATCTCTGTTGGGACAGGTGAATCCTGCGTTGATGGATATCTTTTGAACCTTGAAGTCGGGAAATACTTCTTTCAAGTAGGAAGAGTAGTCGTTGTATCGTTTGTCTGGTGTGTTCATCTTTTGCGCTTGCCGAAACTGAAAATGCTTTCCCCATCGTGCCGAGGCAGGGTGATTTAGCATTTATGAATCATTTTAGGACGACTCAAAAGTAGCAGTTAATCTTCTTTTTTCCTAATCTTTCTATCCTTGTGGCAGAAGAAATGTGTAGTTTTGCAATCTGAATGGTAGTCGGACGCTCTTTTTTATGGAAAATAGTTCAAAAACATACTTTTTGTGTTAACCGAAATGAATAAAAAGTGCTACATTAGCGAAACGAAAGAGTGGAATTATTTTGATATGCTAGTGTACAAGGAGAATCATTCCATAAAATTAGGGCGGATGACGAAAGTCGTTTGCTAAATTTTAACTCGTAAATTGTGTATCTATGTTGACAAGGGAGGATATGGATTGCCTATCCAAAAAAGGCATAAGTGAGGAGAAATTGGAAGAGCAGTTGTCGCATTTTAAGAATGGATTCCCGTATCTTACGGTTTGTAGCCCGGCTACGGTAGGAAGGGGGATACTCCGCATGGACGAAGCTGCTAAAGAGCGCTATAAGAGGAACTGGGGCAGTTATTTATCGAAAAATGTCAATGTGGTGAAATTTGTTCCTGCTTCGGGAGCGGCGAGCCGGATGTTCAAGAGCTTGTTTGAGTTCATGGAGTTGTCGGACGGTGTCCTTTCCCGTGAGGCGGATATGAAATTTTTCGGTGAAATCGAGAAATTTGCTTTCTTCAACTTGCTGAATGAGAAGTGCAAGACCCGAGAAGGCAAGAGCGTGGCTGAGCTATCCAAGGAGGGTAGGTATAAGTCAATTGTTTCCAATGTCTTGAGTGAGCGTGGCTTGAATTATGGGGCGTTGCCGAAAGGCTTGCTTCTATTCCACCGTTATGGGGAGACGAGCCGTACGCCGTTCGAGGAGCATTTGGCAGAGGGTGCCATGTATGCGAAGAGTGCTAACGACAGGGTTCGGTTGCATTTCACGGTTTCTCAGGAGCATTTGGAGTTGTTCCAAGCAATAAATGAGCGCGCGGTGCCTTTTTTCAGCGATAAGTTCGGAGTCAACTACGATGTGACCTTCTCGGTCCAAAAACCTTCTACGGATACGGTGGCTGTCGACAAGGACAATAACTTTTTCCGAAAGGGAGACGGTAGCTTGTTCTTCCGTCCGGGCGGACATGGTGCTTTGATCGAGAATCTGAACGATATTGATGCAGACGTGGTCTTCATCAAAAATATAGACAATGTGGTTCCTGATTGCTATAAGCAGGCTACGGTGGAGTACAAGCAGGTGATAGCCGGTCTTTTGGTGGAGTTGCAGGAGTGTGTCTACCAATATCAGCAGATTTTGGAGAACCCAATCTCAGAAGCCCAAGCGGATGAAATGTTGAATTTCTGCGAGCGGCAGCTTTGCTTCTTCTGCGATGAAATTAGGGTGAAGCCGTTGGCGGAAAAGGTGGAATATCTGAAACGTAAATTTAACCGTCCGATCCGTGTTTGTGGAATGGTGAAGAATGAGGGCGAGCCGGGTGGCGGACCTTTCTTGTGTGTCAACCCTGACGGAACGAGGTCATTGCAGATTTTGGAGAGCTCTCAATTCGACAAGAATGACGAGTCGCAATGGGGAATCATGAAACGTTCGGAGTTTTTCAACCCAGTTGATTTGGTCTGCTCCGTCAAGAACTATAAGGGCGAGAAGTTTGACCTCCGGAATTTTGTGGATCCTAACACAGGCTTTATCTCCATTAAATCGAAGGATGGTCGGGAGTTGAAAGCCTTGGAGTTGCCTGGCTTGTGGAACGGTGCCATGTCGGATTGGATTTCCGTCTTTGTTGAGGTGCCAGTCTCTACGTTCAATCCAGTGAAGGTGGTGAACGACCTTTTGCGCAAGGAGCATCAGGGAGAATAGACGTAGGAGATTTTTGTATATAGCCCCGCACATGATTTGTGTGGGGTTTTTTATTTTGAAAATTCGATAAAAGTGCGAACCACTTCTTTTCGGAGGTTTAGAAAGAAAACTTATGAAAATAGATAGAGACAACCCACCTCCACACAGAAGTGGGGGCTAGTCAAAACCAGTCTCTTACTACTTGTCAACCCTTGGTGCCTTCGCTTTCAATGGGGAGGCAATGGATTTAGATCCACATTCCTTCGTTCACCCTTATCAAGTCGCCGATGCTGATGCTGTCAAGGTAGTTGTTGATGAGTTTGTCGAGATGGAGCCAAATAGGCAACGTCTTGCAGTCCTCTTTCCGTGGGCATTCGCTATCCCCTGAGCATTCAAGACAGGAGACTGGGGAGAGGGAGCCTTCCGTAAGACGGAGAATCTCGCCTACTTTATATTCGGAGGGTTTGCGTGTCAAGCGGTAGCCGCCACCCTTTCCATGGAAGCCTTCCACGATTTTATTTTTCACAAGGAGGGCCATGATGCTCTCCATGTATTTTAGGGAAATGCATTGCCTCTCGGATATATCCTTTAATCGAATGTTTTCGGAAGTTTGTTGTTCTGCCAAATCGATTATAATCCTCAAGGCATACCTTCCGCGAGTTGAAATCATCATAAGCGTAGTTGTTTAAGTGGGTATACAATCAAAGGAGAGGGGGCTCCCTAAGAGTCCCTTCCCCTTTTTATATTTGTCCAAATCAATCAGCAAAGAGTGGAGTACTTAAGTATCTGTCGCCTGTGTCAGGCAAAAGTACAACAATGTTTTTCCCCTCGTTTTCTTCTCGTCTGGCCAATTGGATGGCAGCCCAAAGAGCCGCACCACTTGATATGCCGACCAAAATACCCTCTTTCTTGCCAATCATTTTTCCGATTTCGAAAGCGGACTCGTTCGGAACAGGAATGATCTCATCGTAGATTTTGGTGTCCAACGTGGCAGGGACGAAGCCTGCTCCGATACCTTGGATCTTGTGAGCTCCTGCGATGCCGGTAGACAAGACGGCGGATGACGCTGGTTCAACAGCCACCACCTTGACGGAAGGCTTCTTGCTCTTCAAGAATTTTCCGACACCTGAGATCGTTCCTCCGGTACCGACGCCTGCTACGAAGATGTCAACGTTTCCGTCTGTGTCCTCGAATATCTCCGGACCCGTAGTCTCCAAGTGGGCTTTAGGGTTGGCTGGGTTGACAAACTGGCCTGGGATGAAACTGTTAGGTATCTCTTTGGCCAATTCCTCTGCCTTTGCGATGGCTCCCTTCATACCCTTTGTCCCGTCGGTGAGAACCAGTTCCGCACCGTAGGCTTTCATCAATTGACGACGTTCTACGCTCATGGTCTCAGGCATCACGATGATGATCCTGTATCCGCGGGCAGCAGCGACGCTGGCCAATCCGATACCAGTGTTTCCAGAGGTGGGCTCGATGATAACCGAGCCCTCCTTGAGTTTTCCTGCCTTCTCCGCATCGTCGAGCATAGCTTTGGCGATACGGTCTTTTACGCTACCAGCAGGGTTGAAATATTCGATTTTGGCAATCAGTTTTGCCTTTAAATTATACTCTTTCTCAATGTTTTTCAGCTCCAAGAGGGGCGTGTGCCCGATGAGTTGGTCTGCTGATGTGTATATTTTAGCCATAATCTATAGAGTTATATTAACGTCGTATCATTTTATTGATTGGAAACCATGTTCCAAGTCGGCGATAATATCATCGATATGTTCGGTACCTACAGACAAGCGGACGGTATTTGGTTTGATACCAGCTTTAAGCAACTCCTCTTCGGAAAGTTGAGAGTGGGTCGTACTTGCTGGGTGGATGACCAAAGACTTCACGTCGGCCACGTTTGCCAAGAGGGAGAAGAGCTCCAGGCTCTCAGTAAATTTCTTCGCATCGTTGGCATTTCCCTTTACCTCGAAGGTGAAGATGGAACCTGCACCCTTAGGGAAGTATTCGTTGTAAAGTTCTTTAGCTCTTCCTGTTGCCAAGGATGGGTGGTTGACGCTCTCCACTTGAGGGTGGTTTTTCAAGAACTCGACCACTTTCAAGGCGTTCTCCACGTGGCGTTCAACACGGAGGGAGAGAGTTTCCAATCCTTGGAGAAGCAGGAAGGAGTTGAATGGAGAGATGGCAGCACCTTGGTCTCTCATCAACGTCGTACGAGCTTTGATGATGTAGGCGAGGTTTCCGCACGCTTGCGTGAAGACAACGCCGTGGTAGGAAGGATTAGGCTTGGACAAACCAGGGAACTTGTCGTTCTGAGCCCAATCGAATTTACCGGAATCGATGATTACACCACCCATCACGCTACCGTGTCCGCCGATGAATTTTGTTGCGGAGTGAACTACGATATCAACTCCGTATTCGATAGGACGAAGCAAGAACGGCGTAGCGAAAGTGCTGTCTACGATGAATGGAATGCCGTGTTTGTGGGCGATGTCCGCAATGGCTTGCAAGTCAATTACGTTTGAGTTCGGGTTGCCCAAGGTCTCGGCATACAGCAATTTCGTGTTTGGACGAATAGCTTGCTCGAAGTTTTTCGGATCGGATGGGTCTACAAAGGTAGTACTTAAACCTTGTTCACGCAAAGTATTGGATAGCAAATTGAATGTTCCACCGTAAAGATTGGATGATGAAACGATATGGTCACCAGCCACTGCGATGTTTTGGATGGCGTAAGTGATGGCAGAAGAACCGCTGGCAGTTGCCAAGGCTGCTGCACCTCCTTCCAAAGCTGCAATACGTTTTTCGAACACATCGGAGGTTGGGTTCATCAAACGAGTATAGATGTTACCGCCTTCGGTCAAGCCGAAACGTCCGGCTGCTTGTGCAGAATCTTTGAACACGTAAGAGGTAGTGGCGTAGATAGGCACTGCTCTTGAATCGGTTGCACTGTCGGGGTTCTCTTGACCCACGTGAATTTGAAGCGTCTCGAATTTGTAATTCTTATTTCCCATGATATGCTCCTTTCTTTATGTTGTTACTAATGTTTTTTTCTTGTCGTTTGTTTGATTTGACATTGCAAAGGTATAAATAAAATCCATATTACCTACTATGTTGGTAGGTTTTATTTTGAGAAAATTATTAAAATATTGATTTTGAGGAAGATATTTTTATGTATTTTGTGCTATTTTTAGGGGTGTTTTGCCGTTTTATGGTTTTATATGGCGGTGAGGGGATGTTTTAAGGGGTGAAAAAAACGCCCGATTTAAACCAGGGAGGTCAAATCGGGCGTTTGTGGAAAGTTGGAAAGGAAAACTAAAGGGCGGGATGCAAGGATCTCAAGCCCGTTTGTGGTATTTCTTGTCGTTTTCCCTTATTCATCGCTTAGCAACTCCAACAATTTCTTCTTCGCAATCTTTGCTTCTATGTAATAAACAATGAGGATGACCCCCATGAAAAGTGCGCTTGTCAGAAGGTTACCTCTCACGATTAGAAATCCGAAGGAGAACAATAGGAATGCTATGACAAAAAGATTCATCCGCATTTTTATGCTCGTTCTTGAACCGGATCCGTTCTCTTCTACTTCTCCAATGATGATGGGTAAAAAGGAATTCTGATACCAGATCTTTCTGCTAATTTTAAATGAATCTTCGGATACTTTCCCGTTGAAATATTGTTTGCCGTTGTTTCCGAAAATGCTATTCCAGAAAACGGGAGTGTCACAGGAGGTCTGCTCTTTTATGATTCGGAGAACCTCTTCTTTCGATTTCTTTGTTTCTATTGTGAATGAATATATCATATCTTTTGGTTTTGTAGGGCTTCCCTTGCTGGATAGCTTGTTTTAGCTATTCGCAAAGTTAGCTTAAATGATTAATTTGTCCTTATTTTTATAAATTATTGTGTGGCATGTTTTGGAGGGTAGGGGTGTTTCGCTGCCCTGACGTTTCAAACCTATAAATCGCAGGAACCCAGCATTTCGTTCAGTTTCCTCTTCGCTTTTCTGACTTCATAACGGTAGCAAACGTATGCCCAAAAGGGAACGGTAAGCATGATCGCGTCGGGTATGAGGTGAGTAAATCCTGGTCCTTCGATGAGTTTATACCTAAGAATGGTGTGCAAGAATACAAATAGGGTCCATCCGAATAGGAATAGTATCACGAAATCGCGTATTCCCATGCTTATCTCTATCCTTGAGCAGGAATGGTTCCCTTCTACTATTTTCCCCGTGATGATAGGAATGAAAGCTCCCCCTCTGCCGATAATGTGTCTGGAAATCTTGAAGGAGTCTTCTTCCACACTTCCCTCGAAATATTTGTAGTTTTGAAGCGTCGACACAATGGGGGCTTGGGTGTTGTCTTGTATGATTTTGACAACCCTCTCTCTTGATAAGGATGTTTCTATTGTGAATTTCATATTGTTGGGTGTTGAGTCATTGGTTGAAAACTGAATATTGGGGGCGATGTGTGGAAATTCCACAACTTCTATATTGTTCGATTCTATCTCACAAATGTAGCAATTTGAAACCAAAAATAGAAGGTTTTGTATTTGTTTTCTTTGTGATGGTGTCGTTTTTTGATGATTTTGCTACGAAATTGTGTGTGTTTTATGAAAAAATGATATATTTGCACGTAAAATTTAGAAAAGAAGAGTAATGAGTCAATTGATAATTCCGAAAGGATACCGGCCGATTCTGGATATAAAACAGACAGAGTTGGGAATTAAGAAGATTAAGGACTTCTTCCAAGGAAGTCTGTCTGCCGAGTTGAGGCTAAGAAGAGTAACAGCCCCATTGTTCGTAATGCAAGGTACGGGTATTAATGATGATTTGAACGGTGTGGAGAGACCTGTATCGTTCCCTATCAAGGATTTGGGCGACCGTCGTGCCGAGGTGGTTCACTCTTTGGCTAAGTGGAAGCGAATGATGCTTGCCGACTATTCCATCGAGGCTGGTTATGGCTTGTATACGGATATGAACGCCATTCGTCCGGATGAGGAATTGGATAACCTTCACTCATTGTATGTTGACCAATGGGATTGGGAACGCCATATTAATAAGGAGGACAGGACGATTGAATATTTGAAGGATATCGTTTCCAGAATCTATTCTGTTATCTATCGTACGGAATATGTGGTTTATGAGATGTTCCCTTCCATTAAGCCTTCTTTGCCAGAGAAGATTACCTTTATCCATGCGGAGGAGTTGCGTCAACTTTATCCGAACTTGACTCCAAAAGAGCGTGAAAACGAGATCGCTAAAAAATACAAGGCTGTTTTTATTATCGGTATTGGTGGTCCGCTTGGCGATGGAAAGAAACATGATGGTCGTGCTCCTGACTATGACGACTGGACGACTCCAGGCGAGAATGGTTTGGCCGGCTTGAATGGTGATATAATTGTTTGGAACGAGGTGTTGGGCTTGTCGTTCGAAATCTCTTCTATGGGTATTCGTGTTGACAAGGAGGCTTTGCTTCGTCAATTGGCTATGACAGGACAAGAGCAACGCAAAGAACTCTATTTCCACAAGCGTCTTTTGGAAGGCTCTTTGCCACTCTCCATCGGTGGTGGTATTGGCCAATCCCGTCTTTGCATGTTCTTCTTGAAGAAGGCTCATGTGGGCGAGATCCAAGCAAGCATCTGGCCAGACGATATGAGGAAAACGTGTGCCGAGAACAATATTCCATTGATATAAGGGAGGAGGAAGAGGTTCGACTCTGCCCCCAATCGTTTAATAATGCTAAAAGCCCGGTTTTCGCCGGGCTTTTTTTTGCTTGCTATTTAAGAAACTTGTAAGTTTGTATATGTCTTACCAAGATATTGCTTGTCTTGGCTGGATTTAGGACGGATTTTTAGCGGAAAACTTCCCTTGTTTTCGAGAAGTTCGGTGAAATCCGTTCCCCGTTCAGTTGGATGAAGGTGAATTCTGAAAATTCGCTGGATTTAGTAAAGAATAGAGAACTGTGGGTTGAAAAACTTTTTGGCGCTATTTGTTTTATTCGGTATGGGAGAGGCTACGTCTATGTTAAAGAACCATTACACGGACGCTACGGAAGATCTTCCTACGGAATAGATCAAATCCTTCGAAATCGATTCATAGAACCCACCTTAAAATATTTGTGTACAGATGAGGAAATTATTATTGTTGGTCGCTTCTCTCTTCACGCTGGGCTTTTCAGCTTCGGCGGACAGCAACGAGGATTTGCAGAAGTTGACGCATGCGGTCTATTTTACTAGCCATTTTTATGTTGATTCAGTTAAGATAAGCAAGTTGGTGGACGATGCCATCGTGGGTATGTTGGAGCAACTCGATCCCCATTCCACCTATATTCCGAAAGATGAGGTCAAAAAGATGAACGAACCGTTGGACGGAAGTTTTGACGGCATTGGTGTGCAATTCCAAATGGTGGAGGATACGCTCTTGGTGGTTCAGACCATCAGCGGTGGACCTTCCGAAAAGGTGGGAATTATGGCGGGCGACCGTATCGTCTTTGTCAATGATACGACGATTGCCGGTGTGAAGATGCAGAATACCGACATCATGCACAGGCTCCGTGGCCCTAAGGGAACGGTAGTGAACGTGAAGGTTTTGCGTCGTGGCGTGAAGAATTTGATCGACTTCCGCATTGTCCGTGACAAAATTCCTATTTATAGTTTGGATGCCGCCTATATGGTGGATTCAAATATCGGTTATATCAAGATCAACCGTTTCAGTGCGACGACTACGGAGGAGTTTAACGAGGCGTTCAAGAAGTTGAAGAGTGCGGGTATGAAGTCGCTTATCCTCGACTTGCAAGGAAACGGTGGTGGTTATCTGACGGCAGCGGTTGATTTGGCCGACCACTTCTTGGAGAACGGACGTATGATAACCTATACGGAGGGCAATGCCCAACAGCGTCTGACCTATGCGGCAACGTCGAAGGGCGGTTTCGAGACGGGTGATTTGGTGGTCTTGATAGATGAGAACTCGGCATCGGCCAGTGAGATTGTCTCAGGTGCTTTGCAGGATTGGGATAGAGCTATGTTGGTGGGTCGTCGTTCCTTTGGTAAGGGATTGGTGCAGAAACCACTAGAGTTGCCGGGTGGGGCGCAGATTCGTTTGACGATTGCCCGCTACTATACGCCGACAGGTCGTTGCATCCAACGTCCTTATAAGGAGGGTGCAAAACAGTACCGTCGTGATTTGATTGAACGTTACAACCATGGTGAGTTGATGCACGAAGACAGTATCGTCTTCCCTGACTCGCTCAAGTATAAGACTTTGATGATGCGTCGAACCGTCTATGGCGGCGGTGCCATCATGCCGGATGTCTTTATTCCGTTGGATACGGCAAGGTATACGGACTATCATCGTAATTTGGTGGCGAAGGGTGCCATGAACAAGTTTGTCCTCAATTACGTTGAGGCCAACCGTAAGTCCATAAACAGCAAATATCCTCAGTTCAAGAATTACAAGGAGAAGTTTGTCGTTACGGATGAGATGTTGAAGAGTTTGTCAGACTTGGGAGAGAAGGAGGATGTGAAGTTCGAGGAGGAAGAGTTCAACAAATCGAAGGAGTTGCTTCGCTTGCAGGTCAAGGCCTTGATAGCGCGTGACATTTGGAATACGAACGAGTATTATGAAATCATGAACATGAACAACGACTCCTACCTGAAGGCGATAGAGTTGTTGAAAGACAAGAATCTCTATAAAAAGAGTTTTGAAAAGAAACGGTAAGGAAAATGCCCAACGTTTGAATGCGTTGGGCATTTTTTTTAGGCTAAATATCCAAAGGTTCATTTTGTAGAGGCAGGACTTCCTTTTTTCTACAAAATGAACCTAAAATGTACAGAAAAAAGGCCACCTATTTTCACGATGAAAAGACCATTTTCTACAATTTCTTAAAAAAAATCTATCGTAGGCTTGGAAAATATTGGAGAATAAACTACTTTCGTGCGCATTTAATCATTAGATTTTTAACAAGTTTCTTATTTGAGAACATAAACTTTTACTTAAAATGGCGTATGATAGAATTTTCCGAAGGTGTTATACCTTGTTGATTTTTATTCTTTTTTCGGCTCTGTATAGTACGGCAGCAGATTGGCTCTGCTTTACGGCGGAGACGGCGACGGCTCGGCTTTGGTGCAACGAATATGCAGAAAAGTTGAACGTTGAGTACTCTTTGGACGATGGTCAGACGTGGCACTCTATACCAACCTCTTCGTCTAATAATAATTATCCTTCAGATGGAACCATTCCTAGCGATGCTATTACTTTGAGTAAAGGAGAAAAGGTATATGTTAGGGGATTGTATGATGGCGCACGTTTTAGTGGTACGAATAATGTGACTTTTGGAATGAGTGGTGAGATGGCCGTCACGGGAAATGTGATGAGTTTGGTTGATAGAGAAGGAAAGGCTACTGAAATTCCGACAGATTATTGTTTCTGTGCTTTGTTTAGGTATTGCCGTGGTTTGACCCACGCTCCAGAGTTGCCAGCCACGGTGTTGACGAAAGGCTGCTATTTGGATATGTTCTATAAATGTTCAAAATTAACGGAAGCGCCAGACTTGCCGGCTACTGAAGTGAAAGAGGAGTGTTACCGATCTATGTTCCGTGAGTGTTCTGGTTTGACGAAGGCTCCTGATTTGCCTGCCAGAGACTTGGTAAGTAATTGTTATTATAGAATGTTTGAAGATTGTTCGAACTTGAACTATGTTAGAGTGGGGGCACTCGAATTAGATCCTAGGTATGATGGAGGAACTTATCGTTGGATGGATGGGGCTACAAGAGGTTCTGGTACATTCCTGCTCCCTTGTGGTAGTACGTATACGACAACAGGAGAATCCGCTATTCCTAGTGGGTTCACAATTGAGCACTATGCTGTAGTTGTCTTTATGAATGCGGATAAAACGGAGTTGCAACGAGATACGCTTGCTTGTGGTGAGTTGCCGGCTTATAGGGGAAAGACACCTACCTTGAATGGAAAAACAGCCGTAAAATGGGACAAGGAAATTCTTCCTACCACTGAGCCTGTCGAATACTATATGGCTATTTATGACCCCGATCTTCCTGGAAATTGTCTCTGCCTCACGGCTGTGGAGGCTGGTTCTACGGTGTCGTATGCGAACATAAATAATTCACCAGATGTTCAATATACCATCGATGGCGGTTATACTTGGTCCACGTTGAATGAAGGTCAAAAGGTGACGTTGAAAGATGTGGGTGACAAGGTCTATATTAGAGGTTATAATCCAGAGGGATTCTCGAAGAATGCAAATAGTTACACTCGACTCGTTCTGCAAGGTGACATAGCCGCTTCGGGAAGTGTGATGAGTCTTATTGATGGAAAGGGGGATGTGACGGAGATTCCGAGCACTTGTTGCTTCTTGGATCTATTCTTGGGTTGCAAAGCCCTAACGAAAGCTCCTGAATTGACTGCAACGGTATTGAACGATAGTTGTTATTGGTCAATGTTCGATAATTGTACGAGTCTGACGGAGGCTCCAGAATTGCCAGTCAAAGAATTGAAGCAGAATTGTTATGATAAGATGTTCTATGGCTGTTCTGCTCTGACAAAGGCTCCAGAATTGCCAGCTACGAAAATGGAGGCGGGTTGTTATGAAAAGATGTTCTATGGCTGTTCTTCTTTGACCAAGGCTCCTGAATTGCCTGCTACTCAGTTGGCTGAAAGATGCTATAATGAGATGTTTTTAGGCTGCAAGAAATTGACGGAGGCTCCCGAGCTGCCAGCCACGACTTTGGAAACGGGTTGTTATAGAGGCATGTTTAGCAATTGTGCAGGTTTAACCGAGGCTCCTAAATTGATGGCTGGCTCCTTGACGAAAGATTGTTATAGAAACATGTTTGAGAATTGCTCCAGCTTGAACTATATCGAGGTGGGCGTCATGACCTTGGATAATAATTTTAATGCTACCTCAAATTGGGTGAAAGGCGTGGATGGCCCTGGTCTCTTTGTCTTCCCTTGTGGTAGCAAATATGACAAGCATGGCTCATCCGAAGTGCCAACTAATTTCACTATCAAATCTTCCCCAATCGTTATCTTCCAATACGATAATGGCGATGAATTGTATCGTGACACGATCAATTGTGGCGATATTCCAGTGTACAAAGGAGAAACGCCTTATAAAGAGCATTCCTTGTTCAAGGGCTGGGATAAGGCTTTGGATGTAATCAACGATCCTGATGTCTACTATTATACGGCTATTTTTGAAGAGATGGACGATTGGCTCTGCTTCACGGCGGAAGAGGACGGTTCTGTATTTTGGTATGAGAACAAAGGCGAGAATGAGCCAAACGTGCAATATTCTGAAGATGGTGGCTATACTTGGAAAAAGTTGTTGGCTGACGAACGGGTGACTATCTCCAAAAAGGGAGAAAAAGTCTATCTCCGAGGAAATAATCCAAAAGGATTCTCACATAGTGCTGACAATCGCTCAGTCTTTAGCATGAAAGGTCATATTGCCGCCAGCGGTACGGTGATGAGCCTGATCGATGAAAAGGGAGTGACCACGAAGATTCCTTCCAGTCACTGTTTCCGTGGCTTGTTCGAGGGTTGTGCCGACCTTACGCAAGCACCAAAGTTGACGGCTACGGAGTTGGCCTCCTCTTGCTATGCGTCTATGTTCGGTCGTTGTACGGGACTTACGGAAGCTCCGGAATTGCCGGCTACAGAGATGGCTTCCTCTTGCTACTATTATATGTTTACGGGCTGTACGAACATAAAGGAAGCGCCTAAGTTGCCTGCCACAAAATTGGCGACTGCCTGCTATTTCTGTATGTTCATTCGTTGTACGAGCCTGACGGAGACGCCTGAATTGCCTCTCACGGAGTTGAAAACCTCCTGCTATCAAGGTATGTTCCAAGAGTGTACGAGCTTGACAAAAGCACCTGAGTTGCCTGCCGTTGTGATGGAGAAAAACTGTTATACGGATATGTTCCATGGATGCACAAGCTTGGTGAAGGCTCCAAGTTTGCCTGCTACCACGTTGGCAGAATCCTGCTACCATAATCTGTTCTATGGTTGTACAAGTCTGACCGATGCGCCAGAGTTGCCAGCCACTGAATTGGCGGTCGATTGCTATAACAGTATGTTCGAGGGGTGTACAAGTTTGACCGAGGCTCCTAAGTTGATGGCTTTGACTTTTGCAGAGAATTGTTATGAGGAAATGTTCAAAGGATGCTCCAGTTTGAACTATATCGAAGTGGGTGTCATGTCCTTGGACAACGATGTGAATGCAACGTTGAATTGGGTCGATGGTGTGGATGGTCCTGGTCTCTTTGTCTTCCCTTGCGGCAGCAAGTATGACAAGCATGGAGTCTCGGAAGTGCCGATGGATTTCACCATCAAGGCATCCCCAATTGTGGTCTTCCTCAATCAAGACGACACGGAACTCTATCGTGACACAATCGGTTGCGATGTCATGCCGGAGTATAGGGGCGAGACGCCGACCATGGGTGATGATTATGAGTTCGTCGGATGGGATCCTGAGTTGACTATCCATGAAACGCCAGGCACCTACTACTATAAGGCTCTCTATGAGGAAGTGGTTCCTGTGGAGGGCAAATGGCTCTGCTTTACGTCTGAGGAGGCTGGTTCTGAAATCTGGTATGTGAACGGAGCTCAAAACTTGCCAAAAATGCAGTATTCCTTTAATGGGGTGAAGTGGTATGATTGGCAAGAGGATGAGCATATACTTTTTAAATATGAGGATCTCAAAATCTATGTCCGTGGAGATAACCCAGACGGTTTCTCGCATGATAATTCATCGAATGATGCGAATGGAACGGGAGCTACCAACACTCGCTTCAAAATGTCTGGACGTATTGCAGCCAGCGGTAGTGTGATGAGTTTGATAGACGGGGAGGGCACCTCTACAAAAATACCATGTGACTACTGTTTCTCTGATCTGTTCCGTAACTGTGATGCTCTCACGAAAGCGCCAGAGTTGCCAGCCACAGAGTTGGCTCCGAACTGTTATGCGTTGATGTTCCAAGGGTGTACAAATTTGACCAATGTGCCAGAGTTGCCTGCTACAGAGTTGGCTACCAGATGTTATATAAGCATGTTCCTCAATTGTTCAAGTTTGGTGGATGTGCCTGCAACATTGCCTGCTACTAAGTTGGAGAGAGGTTGCTATTGGGGTATGTTTGGATACTGTTCTAGTTTGATTAAGTCACCAGAGTTGCCAGCTACGGAATTGGCGCCGAGGTGTTATAACTCAATGTTCATAGGTTGTGAAAGTTTGACGGATGTCCCTGAATTGCCTGCTACAGAGTTGAAGGATTCCTGTTATTTTAATATGTTCAGTGGTTGTACCAGCATAGTCAAGGCTCCTGAGTTGCTTGCAACCTCCTTGATGGATGGTTGTTATTCGGGAATGTTCAATGGCTGTACCAGTTTGAATTATATCAAGGTGGGCGTTATGACCTTGGACAATAATTTTGATGCGACAAAAGATTGGGTTGAAGGTATAGATGGAGAGGGTCTCTTTATCTTCCCTTGCGGCAGCAAGTATGACAAGCACGGGCAATCGGAAGTTCCGACGAACTTTACGATAGTCAGCTCACCAATCGTGGTCTTCCTAAATGCGAACGAAGAGGAATTGTATCGTGATACAATCGGTTGCGATGT
>JAFZKQ010000079.1 GCA_017553575.1 Paludibacteraceae bacterium | reverse complement strand
TGATAGCGGACAAGGCTATCACAGCCCTGTACCGTGGTGAAGGTATCACACCATACCGTGTCGTCAGAAAAAATCCGACCCGCATGTACGAAGGTCTCGCAAGCCGTTACGAACGAATCACGCTCCACTCTAGGAAGAATCGTGAGATGATAGCGGACAAGGCTATCACAGCCCTGTACCGTGGTGAAGGTATCACACCATACCGTGTCGTCAGAAAAAATCCGACCCGCATGTACGAAGGTCTCGCAAGCCGTTACGAACGAATCCATGAGAAAGGTTTCCCCTATGATAATGCGAGAACGGACAATACTGTCACAGCCCCAAACCGTAGAGAAGGTGTCGCTCACTTCTCCACTCTCCGTCAACAGTTTTCCGTTCCACGAGAAGGAGCCACAAGACCAAATAGTTGTATCCTTCAGCATAGAATGATGGATAGTTATGTCGTGGCACTCCACCCAAGAGCAACCCTCTCGGGTTATCGTAGTATCGCATATCAAAGTGTCTTGGGTAATGGTCATCCCCTTCCAAACAAAAGAGTCGCACGCCGAATGTTCCTCCGTTACGATTACCCCATTAAGGAAGAGCAAGGTGTAATGGATGATGCTATCACAGCCAGAGACTGCCTGCAAGGTATCCTCAAACTCGGTGTCTTTATAATAGGAAATGGAATCATGGAAAACGAAGGGTTTTATACAAGTATGAATAAAAGTATCCCTCCTCACCCCATGGAGGATATTGAAAGTATATTGAATGACGCTATCACACCCGAAAACAGTTTGATAACGTTCCGTCCATACGGTACTCTCTCGGAGGACCATTCCCCTCCACGTAAACGAATCACAAGCAGTCGCAATAGAATCTCGGTATTCATCGTGATGGATAAACACCTGATAATGTAGGATGGAGTCAAGGCCAGACTCATGACGGATAGTGTCCGTCCACTCCGAGTCTCTTTGGAGAGTCCGACCATTGATAGAAAATGATCCACAAGCATGGATGACCGTATCACACAAGGCGATTGAATCGTATACAGCAGTAAAAACGACGGGGCCGCTTTCTGTCAACTCTTGCAAAGGGGCATCCCAGCCTTTGAAACGATAGGCAAAACGTTCGTCACTGGCCTTTTGGGGCGTCTCCCCTCTGTATTCCGGAACGGCACCACAAGGAATGGTATCTTGCATGAGCACACTACCATCTGCATTTTCAAAGATGGCAATAGGAGTAGTGACGATAGTGAAATTAATAGGTACATACGAGGCCCCTTTCTTGTCATAAGTCGAGCCACATGGGAAAATGAACATACCCTCTCCCAATACATCACGCACCCAACTATATGTAGGACCATAATGCACAAGTAAATCCAAGGTCAAAGTCCCTACCCGAATAAAAGAAAGATTTTCACAATAACTAAACATGAGTGAATAACAAGAACGAGCAAAAGTATCAGCAGGAAGCATGGGGACCTCCTTCAAGGACTTGCACCTATAAAACATAGACTGATAGCACTTATCCCTCAGACGGGTGGCAGGAAGAACTGGAGCTTTTTCTAATCGAGAGCAATCATGAAACATTGAAAAATAACAAGCACTATCCAACTCCATTGCTGGAAGTTCGGGCGCGACAACAAGATTTTCACACTTATTGAACATTCCCATATAACATTCAACCTGCATCTTTGTAGCCGGCAAAGCAGGTGCCCGAGTCAAACTTGTGCACCCAGTAAACATCGCAGCATAGCACCTATACGTCAAATCAAGGGCAGGCAGTTCGGGAGGCGTCACCAAGGATGTACAATCCAAAAACATAGCGCGATAACACCCATCTGCTAATTTCATCGCAGGCAATTTGGGGGCATGGACAATTCCCGTAGCCTGAAACATGTTACCATAACACTCCTTTGCCAACGTGGTAGATGGAAGCGTAGGAGCCTCTGTGAGGTTAACACATTCGACGAACATTCCGGAATAACAGTACTCCTTCAGTGTAAGGGCCGGCAATTCGGGTGCTTTCACAAGATTAGCACAAGAATCGAACATGAATTCATAACACCCCACCTCCAATTCTGTCGCAGGCAACTGAGGAGCCTCCTTGATTCCTGAATTCCCAAACATATGGTAATAACAATGCTCCTTCAATACGGTAGCGGGCAATTCGGGTGCTTGAACAAGACCTTCACAATCCCAAAACAACCCAAAGAAACAATATGCAGATGGAATCTCCAGAGAAGAGCCTTCACCGTCAATCAGACTCATGACGCTTCCACTGGCAGCCACACTCCCCTGAACAAAAAATCTCGTAAAGTTATCGAATTCACAAGAAGGACCTTCCCCACATTTTTTATTAAAGCCAGACTCATTCACTCCCCTAAAATAGACCTTATCGTTCGTCTGAGCCAACGAGACACCCCCGTCCGTGATGGTTTCCCACACAACGCCATCTCGGGAATACTCCAAATTAGGAATATCATCACCCACACGACTTATTCCCACAACTGAGTTGTCTTCCATAGCAGTAAAACACAAATAATTTTGGGCATAGGTTATCCCCATGGAGAAACATGACAGAGCCCACACGAGAAATATCTTCAATCGCATATCACTATATTTCAAACAATTATACAATAGCAAAAATCCTTATTTTAGGAAAACCCCGTTCCCTCAAAAAATCAGGTCAAGTTATACATTTTTTCTTAAACACAATAGATTAAACTCCCTTTAATTTCACCCCAACGTCGTCAACGGACATTTAATCTTTTTCTTGTCGTCAGCAAAAGCTTTGAGTTTGTGCCTAAAGATATAGTAGGTGAAGAAGCCATGGGAACCTAATTCACTCAGCCCCAAACGATTGAAAATAGGGCTTCCCTTCTTACGATAGATCCAAACCTCAGAAGAGGAGTCACCCATCGTAACCTCCACATTTTTAATATCTTGCCATTTTACAAGATAGGAAGTTTCCTCGTACATACTCCGGAATGTTATCCCCTGCTCGTCTATTTTCAAGAAAATCTTATCGGGCACCTCCTCTTTCATTTTGGATCTTGACATCTGTATCCTCACGGCAAGGATAACCAAGAGACATATGCAAATCCATATCTTAACCCCTATGGCATCTGCGACAAAAATAAAAATCGCTATGAATATACATAGTATCTCCAAAATGGCTTTCATGGCAGAAGCGTCTTCTACTATCACAAAGGGTTTCATATCATCTATTATTTTATATAATTAATTTCCAACATTTTACCATCAAATAAGGCCTGACGTTGTCAGCGGACATTTAATCTTTTTCTTGTCGTCAGAGAAAGATCTGAGCTTGTGCCTGAAGATATAATAGGTAAAGAGGCCATGGGAAGACAATTTCATAAGATCCATGGTCACAGAACTGGGAAGTCCATCTTTTCTGTATACAGACATAACCGCACTATAATCAGACAACTCAACTTCTACATTTTTGATATCCTGCCATTGGGAAAACCTTAGACTCTTGTCAAAATAATTCTGAGTGGTTATGCCCTGCTCATCTATTTTCAAAAAAATCGAATCTGACTTTTCTCCTTTCAATTTAGATCTTGGTGCCCATATACTTGCGGCAAGGATCGCCAAGGCAACTAGACCAATCCAAACCTTGACCCATATAGAAATTCCAGAAAGGAGAAGCATCAATAGGAATGGACTCAATAGTTCCACGCTTACCCTTGCGGCGTTTGCGTTTTGAGTTATAACAAAAGGTTTCATATCATCTTTCGTCCTTGATTTTGGCAAAATTCTTAAAAAAAATCGGATTTAACAAGCATTTTTATCGCAGGAGAGCCGCAAACAGCCAAGCAAGCCCTTTTATCGCTACATTTTGAGGATGACAATCGCCATATTATAAAAAAAATCATTTCCTTTGCATATAAGGTGTGTTAAACCATAAACGCAACGGATGGAGAGAAGAAGAGAATTATCCCTTTTAGGGCTTTCGGCAAGCATCAAGAAGCAAGATGCGTATTTGTTGTTGCTACAGGACAAAGAGAGCCACCTACGAATTCCTATTGTGATCGGCAATTCCGAGGCACAAGCCATCGTCATTGCCACAAGCGACGTCCAACCTCCCCGTCCGCTTACCCACGACCTGTTTCAAGAGACGTTGTTAGGCTACGGCATCGAGATCAAAGAGGTCTATATCAACAAAGTGGTAGACCACATCTTTCACGCCGAAATCTGTTGCGACCGATTCGGGGACACCCACCGCTTCGACTCACGAGCCTCCGACGCCATCGTCTTGGCCCTAAAATTCAATGTCCCCATCTATACGAACGACGAAGTCCTGGAAAAGGCAGGCGTGGCCCCCTCAAACAGTCCGGACCATCCCGAAGGCAACCAACTCTCCCTACTCAAGAAAAAGTTGGCTACCGCCATTGAAAAAGAGGATTACGAAACGGCCGCCCAAATTCGCGATGAAATCAAACGCATAACAGAGGTCGGCGAAGAACAAAAATAGCCCTGCCCAACAAAGAAAAATCTTCATCAGGCAACAAGGAAGAGAACTTGATTCGTTCCTTTAGAGCTTTTTCAATTCAAAGAAATGATCCACGCAAGAGGGGATCTCCTCCCGTCTATGCGTCACGTAGATAAGGCATCGGTCGGGCTGCGCACAGAAAGTCTCTATCACTTGCCGTGCTCTCCGTTTATGTGGAAGATCCAAGCCATGGAGAGGTTCATCCAAAATCAACAGATCGGGATTCTTCACCAACGTGCGCGCCAAAAGCACCAAACGCTGTTCGCCTCCCGAAATCTTCAAGAACGAACGTTCCGCCAAATACTCGATACCCAATAGACGCATCCACTCCCGTCCTAATCGCTCCTGCTCCTCCGTACATTTACGGAACAAGCCGATCGTATCGTAAAATCCGGAAGCCACAATTCTCAGACATGGCTGGTTTTCATGGAAATAGAGATGCATCTCCGAGGAGATATAGCCGATGGGGCGCTTGATGTCCCAAATGCTTTCACCCGTTCCTCTTCGGCGACCGAAAATCGTAATATTCTGGGAGTACGCCCGTGGATTGTCGCCGACAAACAGACTCAACAACGTGGATTTTCCTGCCCCATTCGGACCCAACAAAGCCCACTTTTCCCCTCGCTTGATCTCCCAATTCAGATTCTCGAACAACTTCCGCCCCGGATAGGAGATGTTTATGTCGGTCAATTTGACCGCCGTCTCATACTCCCGCCGTTCCACCACACTTTGGGGCAAAACAACCTCGTCCGACAACGACCAATCCGGACGGAGGCAAGAGGGTTGCGAGGAGAGGAACTCCTTGCGCTTGACAGGCTCCCCTATGCTTTTCTTCTCCACAGGAAGCACATCCGTCACACAATCAGGAATTTCGTTGAGAGCAGGCACCAAGAAGACCATCTGCTGGAACTGGGCAATCTCATCAAAGAAACGATTCAAGTCGGCCATCATATCCTTATCCAACCCAATGAACGGATTGTCAAAAATCAGCAGAGCCGGCTTCTGCATCAAGACATTAGCAATCAAGACCCGACGCAATTCTCCCGAAGAGAGCATGATGATGTGCTTATCCAACAAAGGCGTCAGATTGAGCCGTGAGCAATAGGTCTGCTTCTCCTCTTCCGACAAGTCCATAGACTCCACCAAGTCACGAACCGTAGGCGTATCCTCATTCTCCGAGGAGGAGAAACGCTGCTGATAGTACATATTCTTGTAATCGGCCAAGAGATAGGCAGACTCAAAACTGACCTTCCGGATTCGGTCGGTAGGATAATGGTAGCCCGCCGCATGGTCACGCGCCTCATCCCAGAAGCCATAGGTCACACTGCCCTGCCGGATAGCATGACGACCACAAACCAAATCGGCCAGCAACGTCTTTCCGGCGCCGTTCAATCCTACGACAGCCCACTGCTCCCCTTTGCGGATCGTCCAATTTATCACAGAGTCAAAATCCACCCCATAGATACGGGGCACCACGTTCTCCAAACGGAGAAAAACCTCATTATTTTCCATCAAGCCTTTTTTCAGAACCAAATTTGACATCAGGGTCCGCATAATAGGAAAACCGCCCGCGAACCAGCCTCACAAGAAGCGGAAAGCGAACGGATCACCGACAAAATATTTCACCCTTAAAATTTCTTCATGGCACGATCCATCATCCGACGGTCGTCCTTCTCCTTCAGCGACTCACGTTTATCGTAGTCTTTCTTACCTTTGGCCACCGCAATCTCCAGTTTGGCCAACCCCTTCTCGTTGAGGAACAACTTGACAGGAACGATGGTGAAGCCCGTCTCCTTCGTCTGCCGACGGATTTTCTGAATCTCCCGCTTCGTCAAAAGCAACTTACGGTCGCGACGAGGGGAATGGTTGTTATATGTACCATAGAAATACTCCGAGATGTTCATGTTCTTCACCCAAATCTCGTCGTTCGAGAAATAGCAGAAAGTATCCACCAAACTTGCCTTGCCCAACCGTATCGATTTTATTTCAGTACCGACTAAGACAATGCCTGCCTGGAACTTATCAATCAACTCGTAATCGAAAGTAGCCCTTTTATTCCTGATCAATATATCGTTTTTAACCTTATCCATGATAATAAAAATAACGTAAACTAAAGCGTTTTAGGCACAAAGGTAAACAATCGCCCTTACTTCATCAAATAATTCAAGCATCCCTCAAACAAATTGGGATATATGTA
The DNA here is from genome assembly GCA_017553575.1 of Paludibacteraceae bacterium. Taxonomy (GTDB): domain Bacteria; phylum Bacteroidota; class Bacteroidia; order Bacteroidales; family Paludibacteraceae; genus RGIG10190. Next base: position 2,769 of record JAFZKQ010000079.1, on the reverse strand, counting down.
GATGGCGGCAAAGACGATAAAGGTCGCCTTCACCTTTTGCTTTTTCAACTCATCCTCAAAGACGGGGAACAAGACCGAAAGTCCTTCCCATATAATAAAGGCCGCATAGACATTGGCCAAAAGCAAAAAGAAAAAGCTTGAGAACAACGACACTATCGACTTGATAGCCAGCATCAAAGAAGAAGAATACGTAACAAACCGGACAAACAAGTCATAATTCCGTTCGATGTTCCAAAGACGTGCGAAAATCTCTATCAACGTAAGGATGGAGAGGAAATAGCCCGCCAAAAAAGCCGAAAGCGTCAATACAGACTTCTTCAGACAGACGGCGAAGACAAAATCATCCACGCTGAACCATGCCCCACAGAAAGCCGCCACAGTAACAAAGGCCAAAAGAGGATAATAGAACTCCAATTGGATAGTAGTGGCCTCTTTTTGTTCCGCCTCTACCTGCTTCCACATCATCCAAGGAGTACAGATAAACCTCAATATGATCCGCCCTATATTCAAAAACTCAAATCGATTCATTTTATGCGCCTTCGTTATATTCCGTTACCGTCAGACATTCGCCCCTACCAAAGGGAAGAGACCAACTCACCTTTTTTCTCGATGCAAAATTACGACATAATCTTTTATAATATTAGTTTTGGGAAGAGAAATAAAAAGATTAATTTTGCGTTAGATTCATAAATTTTTGCCGAATGGGAAAACAAGAAAAAACGAAAAAATTGAGTTTGACCGCAAAAATCCTTATTGGTTTTTGGAGCCTCATCTTGTTAGGATTCATTTCCATATATGTCATATTTTCAATGATATCCAACGGAAAATTAGGTTACATGCCCAATATAGAGGAGTTGCAGAATCCGAAAGACAAATTCGCCTCCGAAATCTATTCGAGTGACATGAAAGTCCTTGGACGCTATTTCCAAAGCAAGGAAAACCGTGTCTTCGTCCCTTATGAAGAACTCTCCCCTCACTTGGTGAACGCCCTCATCTCCACAGAGGATTTCCGTTTCAGGGAGCACTCGGGCATCGACGGTACGGCACTTTTCCGTGTCTTGTTCAAGACCCTCATCATGCACCAAAAATCAGGAGGTGGTAGTACCATCAGCCAGCAATTGTCAAAACTCTATTTCTCCGAACCGGCGAAAGACAAATTCGAAAGAGCCTTCCAAAAACTCAACGAATGGGTAATTGCCGTCAAGTTTGAGAAATACTACACGAAAAACGAAATTATCTCGTTGTATTTCAATAGATTCGACTTCTTAAACAATGCGGTCGGCATCAAGTCGGCCTCCGAAATCTATTTCAGTACGACCCCCGATAAATTGAAAGTCGAAGAGGCCGCTCTCCTTGTGGGAATGTGCCAAAACCCCGCTTTCTTCAACCCTGTCAAGAAGGATAGCGTCGTACAAAACCGATGCATAAAAAGAAGAAACATCGTCCTCGGTGAGATGTGCCGTCGTGGCCACATCACGACCGCCGAAAGAGACTCTCTCCAAAAAACGCCAATCAACCTGATTTACCAGAAAGTGGACCACAAGTTGGGTCTCGCCCCTTATTTCAGGGAACAATTGCGTATGATGATGACGGCGGAATTCCCCGACAAGAGCAAATATCCAAAGTGGGCTAACCAAAAATATTATGAGGACTCGCTTGCTTGGGAGACCAACCCGCTCTACGGATGGTGCAACAAAAACAAAAAGCCTAACGGCGAGAACTACAACATCTACACGGATGGTCTGAAGATCTACACGACGATCGACTCCCGTATGCAACAATATGCGGAAGAGTCCGTGAAGGAATTCTTAGGAGGCTACTTGCAACCGCTCTTCTTCAAGGAGAAGTTCACGGCAAGGAATGCCAAGAAAGCCCCTTACTCCAACCGATCCACCCAAGCCCAAGTGGACTCCATCCTCATCCGCACGATGAGAATGAGCGACCGATATAGAAAGATGAAGAAGGCAGGTTGCAGCGAAGCGGAAATCAAGAAAGCATTCAGCACCCCTGTCTCCATGAAGGTCTTCTCTTGGGAGAAGGGCAGCAAAGACACCGTCTTCTCCCCTATGGATTCCATCCGCTACTTGAAATCCTTCCTCCGCACCGGAATGATGTCCATCGACCCATTCAACGGACATGTCAAAGCCTATGTGGGAGGTCCGAACTTCAACTTCTTCCAATACGACATGGCAGGTGTCGGACGTAGGCAAGTGGGATCCACCATCAAGCCGTTCCTCTATGCCTTGGCGATGGAACAAGGCATGGATCCTTGCGAGGAAGTGCCTAACGTACAGCCTCAAATCCCTACGCCAAGCGGCATTTGGCAACCACGCAACGTGCCTTACGGAGACGCAGGAAAGAACGAGGTGGGTAAGATGATTACGCTGAAACGAGGATTGCAGACATCCAACAACTGGATCTCCGCCTACCTCATCAAACAATACGGCCCTGAGCAATTCGCGCAATTGCTACACTCTTTTGGTATAAAGAACCAAATAGACCCTGTGCCTTCCCTCTGCTTGGGAATTGCCGACATTTCCATTGCTGAGATGGTTTCCGCATACACGGCATTCGCCAACCGCGGTATTCAAACAGAGCCTATGTATGTCACCCGCATCGAAGACAACAACGGAAACGTGATTTCCACCTTCGTTCCCCGCATGAACGAAATATTAAGCGAAGAGACCGCAGAAAAGATGATTTCCCTTTTGCAAGGCGTCATCAACGGAGGTACGGGATTGAGGTTAAGGACAAGGAGCTACGACTACC
>JAFZKQ010000078.1 GCA_017553575.1 Paludibacteraceae bacterium | reverse complement strand
TTTTTATTACATTTTCTTATTGAGAAGGGAGGCTTCTTAAGGGAGGCTTCCCAATCTATGACGGCTACGGTTGGTTTTAAACGGTTGAATTGTAGCCGATTGGTTATGTTATAGTTTGCTTCTTTCACGAAAGGCTATTCTTCCCGAAAGTAAACACTAATGCAATGTTGTAAAGATAGGGAAAATAAACCGCATTTCGTCATTTTTTAACATCAAAAAACAGAAACGGTTTTCAAAGTTGGATTTTTTAAGGTTTTAATCCTGAAAAAAGGCTGTTTTTCGATGAAATGGGCATTTTTTGTTTTTGCGGGGAGATGAGGAATCTTGACATTGCTCAAAAAATCAAATTTGCTTGTTAAAAAAAGTGTATTTGCCCAATAAAAATGCGAAAAGAAAAAATAGGACATTCGGAAAATTTGTATTTTCGTAGTTCGATTTCATGGTGAAGATAAAGAAAAGATGCAAGAGTTGAATAGGAAACGGAGCTTGGGGAAGGATAGGATGAAACGCATCCTGCGCTGGAAGACGTACGAATTGATTAAGAAGATAAAGAATCAATTTTTGAATTTTCTGGTGTGGCGTTCCCATGCGATAAGCGATAAGCATTTCGTGATGATACTAAGCCTCTTGGTCGGGTTCTTCTGTGCGGTGGCCGCACTTATCCTAAGCCATATCATCAATAGTATCCACGAATTGGTTCGGACCAGTTTCGACAGGGACGACTTGAACTACCTTTATTTGGCGACGCCTGTAATCGGTATCTTGTTCGCAAGCCTCTATGTGCGCTGTGTGGTGAAGGATGACATTAGCCATGGAGTGACAAAAATTTTGTACGCGATTTCTCAGAATAAGGCGATAATCAAGGCACATAACATGTGGTCTTCCATCATTGCCAGCTCATTGACCATCGGATTTGGTGGATCCGTAGGAGCCGAGGCTCCGATTGTCCTTACGGGATCGGCTATCGGTTCTAATTTGGGACGGCTTTTCAATCTGCAACGGAAAACGATGATGCTGTTGGTGGGCTGTGGCGCGGCTGGTGCGGTGGCTGGAATCTTCAAGGCTCCGTTGACGGGTGTGATTTTCACCTTGGAGGTGCTGATGCTCGATTTGAACATGTCGTCCATTGTGCCGTTACTGATTTCTGCGGCCACAGCTGCGGTTTGTACCTTCTTTTTTACGGGAAATTCCTCTTCCATGTTTGAGTTCGTTCCTGATCCGTTCCAGTTGGAGAGGGTACCTTACTATATTTTCCTCGGTGTGGTTTGTGGTTTCGTTTCCCTCTATTTTACGCGGGGAATGAGTAAGTTGGAGTCGTTTTTCGCTAGTTTGGATACCCCATGGAAAAAATTTATCGTGGGTTCTCTGTTGTTGGCTGTCTTAATCTTTTTCTTGCCTCCGCTCTATGGTGAAGGCTACGACACGATTTCCTATTTGCTCAACAATCAGGTGGATATGGTAACCCAGAATAGTGTCTTCTACGATTTTAGGAACAGTTCCTATATGTTGGTGCTCTTTTTGGTGTTGGTGGTCTTCTTTAAGATTTTTGCTTCGGCGGCGACCAACGGCAGTGGAGGAACGGGTGGTATCTTTGCGCCTAGTTTGTTCATGGGTTGTGTGAGTGGCTATATCGTGGCCTATCTTCTTAATTTCTTTGGTATTGCCAAGTTGCCGGAAAAGAATTTTGCTTTGGCGGGAATGGCGGGGGTCATGTCGGGTGTGATGCATGCTCCGATGACGGGAACCTTCCTTATCGCCGAGTTGACGGGAGGCTTTGGTCTCTTCTTGAGTTTGATGATTACGGCGACGATGGCCTATATTACGATTGTGGCCTTTGAACCTCATAGTTTGTATGCAATGCGTTTGGCGAAGAAGGGTGAGTTGCTGACGCATCACTCTGATAATAACGTATTGACACTCTTGGAGTTGGATAAGATTGTGGAGACGGATCTGAGGGAGCTTCGTCCGGAAAACACCTTGGGAGATGTGGTTGAAATCATCAAGACCTACAACCGAAACTTCTTCCCAGTCTTGGACCACGATAGACGTATGGTGGGAGTTTTACATTTGGATGAGATAAGGAATGTCATGTTCCGCACGGAGTATTATGATGTCTACACGGTCTCTAAGTTGATGAATAGCGGAGAGATACCGCATGTGGTCAGAACCGACTCTATGGTGAAGGTGATGCAGATTTTTGAGAAGAGTAAATTGTGGAACCTCCCTGTCTTTGAGGAGGATGGAAGATATGCTGGCTTTGTCTCCAAATCGAAGATTTTCAGTACTTACCGAGATATGTTGGTTGCCCTTTCGGACGATTGATGGAGTATTTCCCTGCGCTTGTCCTCACCTCCCTAGATGGTGTAGTTTCGATGAGAGCTGGTTCATCAGGTATTTTACATATTGCTTTTTATAGTCGGCGTGAAGGACGTTCCCATCCATCATGATGATGTCGATGTCTAACGTGACGAGTTCAATGCCTTTCACTCTGCCGAAGTCTGATTCCATCTTTTTTAGATGCTTTTTCAAATCTTCTGGGGACAGTTCTGTCTTCAAAGAGATGCCTGCGTTGAAGTAGAACAAGCAGGAGGAGTCGTCGAGCGAAGGCGTATGGATGGTGCTCGTGACGGCTTCCACGTCAAATGATCCGTTCAATGTTTTGATGGCTTTTTTTATCAGAATCCTGCCTTCCTTTGCATTGGAACCCATGCAAAGTCGGTAGGTGTGCATGCCTTTTGAATCCATGTTGTTATTCAATGGTTATCTTCAATTTTCCGTACAGATTCATGCTGATTTTCAGGCCCATCTTCGTGATGAAGATGTTGTCGGCGTTGAGGTCGTTGATGAATCCGTCCAATTTCACGTTAGGGACAATCTCCATGTTGAAGAGTTCTGAGCGGCTCATCTCCTTCACCAAATGGTATTCATCTTTTAGGGAGAAGACTAACTCCTCTTCCAATCGACGTTTCATGCCTTTCTTATAGAAGAGGTTCACGATTTTCGCCAAGATGTTTTTCGTTTTTATCTTATAGTCGACATCTTTCACACGGATGGAGAACGTCTGTTGGTCGTAGTAGGGCCTGCACTCCAAATAGATAAGTCCGTTGATGAATCCGATGACTTGGAGTCCGACGATTAGCTTGTCGTTCTGTCCGAATATCTCCACGCTATCCACAACCACACTCTTTTTCCCTTCTCCGAAGGTTTGTCCCACCATGACGACCCTTGCCATGGAGTCGAGAACGGTGAAGGGAACATCGGCGAGGATGTTCATCATAAACCGTTCGTCAGTCTTCGTATACATGGTTAACGGAGGCAGTACACTCTCTTTCCTGACGAAGGTTGGGGTGTTCCCCAAATAGACTTCCATCAAGCACTTGACGCCGAAAGTCGTGTTGATTTTGCCTTGGTAGCCAATGATGGGGGTCGTGTATATTTGGATTGGCGTGGTTTTAATCCAGGCTTTGTAGTCTGCTGTGGAGATGTCGATTGGCTCTTGCACGAGGTCCCAAAGGCTCTGGGCGTAAGTTCGTAGAGGAACTTGCTCGTTCAAGGCCTTGTCTATGGTTGTGAGGATGTCTCTTTTGTTGTCCCGTATGATTTTGTCTACGATAGGCGTGATTCTCAAATCGACGAAGCCAACCTTCAGTACAGGTTTTTTTATCCAAGAGTATTCGATGATTTCTGTCTTTGTGATAAGCTTCCAATCTTTAGACAAGTTGATGGTGGTTTTGAATTTCAGGTCGATTGCCCCTTCGATTTCCCTGTCTGTGTAGGTAATGCCCAAGTCGAACCTTTTTTTTATCCAAAACTTAATGGGAACTTGGTATTCCAGGACGTTGTTTTCGTATTGTATTTTGAAGTCTTTAGCTTTTTCTGCCTTCACCATGATGCTATCGTCTTCGATGACGTTATCTTCGTAAAGTATGCCGCTGAAGGTTTCGTTTAGTTTCTTTTCCAAGAAGGAGATGTTGATGTCCAAAGGAATATGGAGGGTGGATGTCCTTGGTGTGTAGATGACTTCCTGGTACTCCTCTTCAGGACGATCCTCTGTCATGCTGTCGAGTCGTTCGGATACCGATAGGTTGTCGATGGCATCAATTGGGAATATATCTTCGGAAAAATTTTCTTGCGCAAAACTGAACAAAATGCTCAAGTTGAATAAAATCAATAAGTTAATGAGTCTTTTTTGCATAATGTCATAGGATTGGTAACACCACCTCAAAAGTAGATAATAATTTAAAGTTTTCTATGCCTAAATCGAAAATAATCGTTTCTCGTTATCATTCTATCCCTTGCATTCGATTTTTTTTTTAAAATGAAGTATTGTTTTATTGTGAAAATGATTAATTTTGCATCATGGAATGTAGAACCATTTTCTTGCGCATACTTTCTTCGAGGCAGAAAGTTGATTATGAGGCATGAAAAGAAAGGGCCCTACGGAGTTTGTTCCCCTTTCGGGAGGTAGATCAGTAGTTGTAGGTGGGAGCAAATGAGAGGAGTCGAGGAAGTGGCTTTCCGATGAACTAGAGAAAGATAAACAGTTATATTTATGAAAAAAGTTGTGATTTTTTTGTTCGCTTTATTCAGCCTTTCTTCTTATGTATCAGCACAAGATGAGGCAAGCGAATTGAAAGAAGTGAGTGATCAAGCAGCCCCTGCTGGAGAATCTGAAGAACCAGACCAAGAGGGATTTAAGAGTAATTGGTTTATAGGTGTAGGCGAAGGTGCTGTGGTTAATAAGTTTAAGGACAACTGGTTCGTCGGAATCGGTCCTGCATACCAAGTATTCTCGGGAACTCCATCGAATGGAGGTATGTTCGACCACTCTTCTATGGGTCTCCAACTTCGTGGAGGTAAGTGGATGACACCTGACTTCGGATTCCGTTTCGGTTTCCAAGGTTTTAGCTTTAAGGATTATAAGAAGGAAAGCCAATCTTATATGTCTTTGGATGCTAATATGATGGTGAATGTGCAGAACTTGTTCTTTGGTTATTCTGAAAATCGTTTCTGGAGCATCGATCCTTATATGGGTCCATCTTTCTTGATTTCCGATTTCGATAAGAATACCCATTATGGATTCGGTTTGTTGGCTGGTCTCCATAACACATTCAATATGAACAATATCATTCCTTACGTGGGTGATAAGTTGTACTTGTATTTGGATCTGAGTGCTATTTGGTCTGACAAGGAATTTGACCATTGTGAGGCTGAATATGTCAAAGATGCTAAGGGAAATACGAAGAAAGTTTCTTCTCGTGGCTTGGATGCTATTTATGCCGTTTCTATAGGTGCTGTGTATAGATTCCCTAAGCGAGGATGGACTTCTTCGTTCATCATGTATTAATAGGTATAATATATGAAGTTAAAGTCTTGCATATTATTATTCTTCTTAACCAGTTTCTTGACTGCATTTTCGCAGTCAAGGCTGGTTTATGTCAATGATTTCAGTGATGACTGGTTCATTTCAGCCGCTGGTGGTATCCAAACTTTTCAGGGTACGCCAAGCTCTGATGAAAGTTTCTCTGGAACGTTGTCACCTGCTATGTCCATATGCTTAGGTAAGTGGCTGACGCCAGCTTATGCTTTGCGTGTTGGATATAACGGAAACTACTTCATGGACGCGAAGGGAGAGGATGTCTCTTTCTTTACTTTGCATGGAGAATTTTTGTTCAATATCCAGAATCTTATTAAGGAGAGTGGCGATCATTTTTGGAATGCCTCACCTTATATAGGTACAGGTTGGGCTGGTTCGCGTGGGGAGAATAAGAATGACGGCTGGGCTTTGCATTTCGGATTGTATAATACTTTCCGTATTACGACATCATTGTCGGCTATGGCAGAGTTCTCTGGAATCCTTGCTGATAAGGAATTTGACTTGATGATTGATTCCAGCGAAGGTTTTGACAAATTATTTGCGCTTACGATAGGTTTGGTCTATCGTTTGAAGTTTGAAGACTAAATTATAAGGCGGGTCGTTTCGATTTGCCTTTTTGATAAAAATGTACCACATTGAGGGTTTTGAAAAACTTTTTGGTGCTTTTTGTTTTACTTGCCTTTTCTTCTTGCCTTGCCTCTTGGGGATATACGGATGAGGGGGTTGCACAATTCAAAAGACATTGAAACGATTGGATGATACTCTCCTAAAGAAAACGGACTCCAAAGATGAAACTAAAGACTGTTCTTCCCTTTTTGCTTTTGTCTAGTTCTGCGACTGTGAGTGCAGAAACAAAAGCTATACTTCTTAATAGACTTAAGGACAATTGGTTTATTGGTGCTGGTTTCGGTGTGCAGGAATTTGCTGGTAACCCGAAGTCTGATTTGAGTTTTAGCGAAATGATGACTCCAGCGGTCAATGTCTATGTCGGGAAATGGTTAACCCCAGGTTCTGGCTTGCGTCTTGGTTATAATGGGGCAACCTTCAAGGATAATCAAGGTGATGATGTCCCTTATTTCAATATTCATGGTGATTATATTTGGAATATCCATAATACCTTCTTTGGCTATAAGCCGATGAGGATATGGAATTTCTCTCCATATGTCGGTGCGGGATGGGCCGCTTCTCGTGGTGATAATACAAATGATGGTTTCTCCATCAATTTTGGTTTGTATAACACATTCCGTTTTACGGATGCAGTTTCTGGAACGTTGGATCTTGGTGGTATGCTTGCTGATAAAGAGTTCGATTTGCAGATTTCCGACGATTATTCTTTCGATAAGATTTTTATGGCATCCGTTGGTGTATCCTATAAATTCAAGAAGAGGGATTGGGATACAACTGCAGTCAAGGATTTGAATGTCGCCCTTCTATCGGATGAGGAGTATGCCAAGAAAATGGCTGCAGATTCTGCCACAGCTGCGGCTCAGCAGGCTCAAGAGGAGGAGAGGGCTCGTTTGTCTTCTCAGTTGAACGAATGTTTGAAAAAACAGACGGATTTGATGTCTGAGTTGAACGAAGAGAAGAAAAAAGTAGCAGAGGGTCTTGGCGAGGTTCCTGATTTGCAACTTCGTCTGATGACTAAAATGGTGTTTTTTACAAGTGCTTCTTCTTCGGTTGCCAATAAATATATGGTGGACATGAAGCCACTTGTGGAGTTCGCAAAGAAGAAAGGCTATCGCTTGAAGGTGACTGGCTATGCCGACAATGCTACGGGTACGGCCGCTTTCAATAAGGCGTTGAGTTTGCAACGTGCGAACGCAGTTGCTTCCTTGTTGGAGAAATTGGGTATGGCCAAGTCTGATTTGATTGTGGAGTCGGCAGGCGGTACTTTGATTGCCAACGATATGAGGTATAACAGACGGGTCTCTGTTGAATTGGTTAAATAGAGCCTTGCTTGGCGTGGAGTGAAATCTCTCGTCGGTCTGAATTTTGGAGCGGTTTTTGAAACTGTTCTTAAAGGTATAGGGGCATCTCTTCTTTCGGGATGCCTTTTTTATTGTGTTAGGAGAAATGGACAAGTACCAAGAGATATTACGTCAATATTGGGGATATGATGATTTCCGTCCTTTGCAGGGTGACATTATTCGTTCTGTAGGGGCGGGGGTGGATACCTTAGGATTGATGCCTACGGGGGGAGGTAAGAGTATTACGTTCCAAGTTCCTGCTTTGTCCTTGCCTGGTGTTTGCGTGGTCGTTACTCCGTTGATCGCCTTGATGAAAGACCAAGTGGAGAATTTGCGTTCCCGGAATGTGAAGGCGGTGGCTGTCTATTCGGGCTTGAGTCGTGATGAAATCCTAGTGGCGTTGGATAATTGTATCTTGGGTGATTATAAGTTCCTGTATGTCTCTCCTGAGCGATTGGCGACCGATATTTTCATTGCGAAGCTGCAACAGATGAAGGTCTCTCTTTTGGCAGTCGATGAGTCGCATTGCATCTCTCAATGGGGGTATGACTTTCGACCTTCTTATTTGAAAATTGCAGATATTCGCGCCTATATTCCCGACGTTCCTGTTTTGGCACTTACGGCGACGGCAACTCCCGAGGTGGTGGAGGACATCCAGAAACAGCTCCATTTCAAGAATGGCAGGGTCTTTAAGAAAAGTTTTGCCAGAAAGAATATTGCATACATTGTACGTCATACGGAGGATAAGATGGGGCAGATGCTTCGTATTCTCACCTCTGTTCCTGGCACTTCTATCGTTTATGTGCGTAGTCGGAAGAAGACGAAGGAGGTCTCTGATTGGTTGAATGCGCAAGGTGTTACGGCAGATTTCTACCATGCCGGACTTACCAATGAGATGAAAGATCAGAAACAGCAGGATTGGAAATCGGATAGGTGTCGTGTCATTGTGGCAACAAACGCTTTTGGTATGGGCATCGATAAGCCGGATGTGCGGACTGTTATCCATTTGGATTTGCCGGATACGTTGGAGGCATACTTTCAAGAGGCAGGTAGGGCAGGGCGTGACGAGCAGAAGGCCTATGCCATTTTGCTTTATAACAAGTCGGACAATGCAAAATTGACTAAGAGAGTTGCCGATGGCTTCCCGGAAAAGCCTTTCATCGAGCGTGTGTACAATTCGTTGTGTAATTACTATGAGGTAGGTGTTGGCTATGGTCTCGACTCCGTGTTTGATTTTAGTTTGGGGGATTTTTGCAGTGTCTTTAGGTTCCCTTTGCTTCCGACGTATAGTGCATTGAAAATATTGGACAATGCTGGTTATTTGGAACTTACGGACGATGAGGATCACCAATCTCGGGTTATGTTCATTGTCAATCGAAATGATTTGTATGATTTTCATCCTGATAGCCAGTTCCAAGAGGAGTTGGTGAAAATCTTGCTTCGCTCGTATACGGGTCTTTTCACTGAATATGCCTTTATCGACGAATCGCTCTTGGCTAAACGGTTGAATGCCTCAAGGGATGATGTCTATCAAGGGCTGATCGCTTTGTCAAAGTGGAGAATCATCAATTATGTGCCAGGAAAGAAGACTCCAGTTGTCGTTTTTACTCGTTCCCGGGTGGATTTGCCCCATTTGGTGATTAGCAAGGAGGTTTATGAGAAACGGAAGGAGCGTTTCGTGAAGCGAATCGAGAGTGTCCTCACTTATGCTCAATCGCAGGATCGTTGTCGTAGTCGTATGCTTTTGCATTATTTCGGTGAGGAAGAGTCGGAGCCTTGTGGCTGTTGCGACTACTGCCTGAATAAGAAGAAGCGTGCCATGACCCATGTGGATTATGGGGAGATTAAGCAGGCCGTATTGGAACTTTTGTTGGACGGACCGATGCATTTGACCTCCCTGATTGCAAGCCTTGGGTATGAGGAAGAGCGAGTTTTGGAGGTCTTGCGGTTGATGCAGGACGCTGGGGAACTGCAGACGGATACGGCGGGAAGAATAGAAAGGATTTAAGGAAAAGAAATAGCCCCACACCAACGTGCAGGGCTATCCCATTTTGTTTGAATTACTTAGAAAATCTGATTATTTTGAGATTTGTAGCAGAGCTCCCGTCTCTTTGTCAAAGAGTGCTTTCAAATCGTTTTTGTCGAAGAATCCGGCAGGAAGGCTTTCTGTCGTACCTAACTGAGGTATTTCCATTGTCCCTTTCCAAATGGATTTTTTCCCTTGCTTGATGTCGATTTCCGCTATGGCTGGAATTCTGTATACGTAACCCGATTTTCCAGAAGGGTTGCTTACCTTGCTTGCATTGTTTTTCTTTTTGATGGAGATGTTGATGGATTCGCTCACCTCTTCAAATCCGTTGCGAGCAGAGAATTTGCAAATCTCTTGGTTGTTTCCTTCCTTGTCGGGCGTGAAGGTGAAGGTCATTTTGACGTTTTCCGTATAATATTTTCCGAAGAACAACTCAGTGAGCTCTTTCTCCTCCTTCTCTATTTGGTGGATGAATGCGTTGACATCATGCACGTCGTCTCCGTTTTGTTGGAGTAGGTCGGCCCTGGTCATTCTTAGGCTGTTGATGAGGTCGAAAGCAAATTGAGCGTTTTCCTTATCTGGAATCGAATCGTTTTCCTTATACTTGAAATTGGTTTTGAACTCCTTGCTTTCTGGCTCTTGCATGTGCTTTTTATGGTGTTTATCGCACATTCCTTTAGGAGGGAAAGGAGCATTCATCTCTTTTGGACATGGGTTTTTGTCGAATCCTAAAGAGAGGTTTACGCCTCGAAGGATTTCATCTTCAGTAAGGGCGATGAGAGAACCTGTAGAACCGTAGGTAGCGTATACCTTGTAGTGTTGGGCAGGATCGGGTTCTGTCCTCTTCTTGATTCGGATGTTGGTTACCTCCCACGAGTTACGGTCTTGGCTCTCCGCATAAGTTCCGAAGAAACGTTTCGCATCGTTGGCGTAAGGGCCGGCTTTGAATTTCTTGTTGGAGGCTTCCACTTCGATTTCAAAAACTGTTTTTGGAAGGTAGTAGGATGCGACAACTTCCTCTTTTGCATTTGTCTCCCTCTCTTTTGCTGGGACTACCATGTTCTGTGAGGTCGCTGCTGTGCCACAGATGAGGAGTGTTGATAAAAGTAATTTATTCATGGATTATTTATTATTTATGATTTTTTGAATTTCGTTAAAGTTATTCCTTGTCGATGATTTTCCCCAGTAGGGAGGTTGTTATGGAAAGAACGATACTAAAAAGCATAGCCCATCCGAAGCCGTTCACCACAAAGCCATCCAACAAAGAACTTGCCATCTCTATTATGATTGCGTCGATGATGAAGATGAAAAGCCCCAAGGTAAGCAAAGTGATGGGTGCCGAGAGAAATACCATAATGGGTTTTACGAAAGTGTTCAGTAACCCGAGGATGATGGATAGAATGATGGCTGTCAGATAGTTGTCTATCCCTATGCCGGGAAGAAGCCACCCGGTAAGATAAACGGCCAATGAAGATATGAATATTTTTAGTATCATCTTAAAGTGTTTGTCTGAATCCTAAAATGTTCTCGTTGAATCCACCCTAAATATAGCGATAAAATTTGAACTAATTCCCCTTTTACTTGTTACTGATTGTTAATCTTTCAAATAGGGGGCAAGTCGATTCCACTCCTTATCCTCCATCTGGAGCAACTCTTTCACCTCGTTTTTCTCTATCCGTCCTCGTTCTTCCCTTGTTTTCAGGAGGGTGGAGACGCCTTTTTTAGGAAGGTAGGGATGGTAGAATCCCCAAGTGAATGATTCGTCGTTCAGGTCTATTCGTCTTAGTTTATTCGTGTCCACTTTTAAATGTGGGCGTATGGATTCATAGAGATCCTCTTTTATGCCATATACTTCTTTGATTTGATCAACGGAGTGGAATCCTCCCAGTTTCTCCCTGAATTTGACGATTCGTGCGGCGTAGGTGCTGCCGATGCCTTTCAGTTTTTTGAATTCGGTTGTGTCTGCCGTGTTGATCTCGATGGGTGACAAGGTTGGCCGTTTTTCGTTTTTTTCTGTTCGGACATAACTTTTTTTCGTTGTCTCTTTCTCCGTAGAGTGGACGGCCTCTTTATACTTTGGATGGTATTTCCGTTGTTCTTCCTCTTGCAGGTTGGCTTTGAATTGGGCCAATGCCAATTCTAATTGAGTCGTATCCTCTTCGGGGGGAGGTGTGAGGTGGTTGATTTGGCAACTGAAGGCAATGGAGATGCCCACTAATGCGAGAAGCAGGCATAGCCCGTTCCTTTCGCCTTTTGTGAAAAAGAGAAAATCTTTCATTTTGATTGAGTTAGTCTTTCGATTCTCAAAGGTTTTAAGCAAACAAAACCGTATTGAAAATCATGTTATTTATGCAAAGATATGGATAATATTTTGTTGTTGGAATTTGAAAAGTTTTGATTTTTATGGGGCTGTTCGTTTTTTAGTAGAAAGAGGGCTGAATTTAATAGTTGAAAATTGAGGGGTTGGCATCTTAGTCAGATTCTTGTCTTAATAAAAAAAGCAACGTATTCCTTAATTTTGATATAATGCGTATTTTTGTTGAATTCTAATTTTTAGGAAGTTCCGTAATGATGCAAATAAGGACATCTTTTTTCTCGAAAGGAAATCGATTCATAAAAATCTTGGTTTAGTCAAACAATAAAGCACAAAGAATATGGCGGATTCGAAACGGGTCGTTTTAGGAATGAGTGGGGGAACGGATAGTTCTGTTGCGGTCTTGTTGTTGCAGGACGCTGGTTATGAGGTCGTAGGTGTCACTTTTCGTTTCTGGGAGGAGGCGGGCGACGACTATTTGCAGGAAGTTAAGGCGTTGGCTATGCGTATGGGGATTGAACATCATGTGGTGGATGCTCGTTCCTCTTTCCAAGAAGTGGTGCTTCGTTATTTTGTGGATGAATATATGGCAGGCCGTACGCCGGTTCCTTGTGTGCTTTGCAACAACCTGATGAAGTGGCGATTGTTGGAAGAAAAGGCTGACGAGTTGGGTGCGGCTTATGTGGCGACGGGGCATTATGCGCAGATTGTGAATATCGATGGCATTTTTTATGTCACGAAGGGATGCGATGAGATGAAAGATCAATCTTTTTTCCTTTGGGGATTGAAGCAGGATCTGTTGTCGAGGATACTCTTCCCTTTGGGCAAATATGAGAAGTCTGAGATTCGTCGGATGGCGGCGGAGCGTGGTTATCCGAGTGTCTCCAAACGTCCGGACAGTATGGGCGTCTGCTTCTGTCAAGATGACTATCGGCAGTTCCTGAAGCGGGTTTTGCCAACTTCCGATTTGATTCGTCCTGGTGATTTTGTCGATGAAAACGGACATTTTTTAGGACGCCACAAGGGCTATCCTTTCTATACGGTAGGGCAACGTCGTGGACTTGGCGTGACGGCAAGGGAGCCTCTCTATGTGAAGGAGATTCTGCCCGAATCCAACCGGGTTGTACTCTCTTCGGCGAAGGGGTTGCAACGTGGGCAGATGGAGTTGCGGGATTGGCAGGTCCCTTGTATGGATGATTTGAATGAGCCTGTGGTAGTGCGTTATCGTTATGAGCGTCAGTATGTGGAGGCTAGGGTTGAAAAAAAGGAGGATGGCCATCTGTTGGTTCGTTTTGAATCGCCAGTCATGGGCGTAGCTCCGGGGCAATCGGCTTGTTTCTATAAGGGCGACCGGGTTGTGGGTGGAGGATTTATTGTGTGATTGGATAGGCCTGCACTTGGTGAGGGGCTGTTTTGTCGTTCTCCTTTGTTTGGAAAAAACGATAATAATAGATATTTTTGTGGGATAATTATTGTCGAATAGGAGATTCGTTGGATCTCTCTGATAAGATGAAAAAGTGAAGAAGTATTTTTTATATTTAGTTCCGTTCTTTATTTGGACGTTATTTTCTCAATCGTGTGCCAATATGGCTTCAGGTCCTACGGGTGGCTTGAAGGATACTATTCCCCCGCTCTGTCTGGAGTCTAATCCGGCGTCTGGGACGGTGAATGTCAAGGAGGGCAAGCTTACGCTCTATTTTGACGAATACATCTCCCTCTCCAATCCATCGAAGAATGTCATCATTTCGCCTACGCAAACGACACCTCCGATAGTGAAGGGCATCGGACGGAAAGTCTCTGTGGAGTTGAAGGATTCGTTGCTCCCGAATACGACCTATACGGTGGATTTCGGTAAATCCATCGTGGATTATAATGAGTCGAACGCAGCCGAGCAGTTCTTCTTCTGCTTCTCGACAGGTCCGACGCTTGACTCCATGTCAATCTCGGGTACGGTGTTGGACGCCAATACGTTGACTCCGAAGAAAGAGGTCTATGTGGGTGTTTACTCTAATTTGTCCGATACGATTTTTGCCAAGGAGAAGATGGAACGAATCGCCATGACCGATGCCGACGGAAAGTTTATCCTTCGCAATTTGGCGGTTAAGCCTTACCGTATCTATGCTTTGGCTGATGCAAACGCCAACAACTACTTCGATTTGCCGACGGAGGCTTTGGCTTTCCAATTGGGAACAGTCCAGCCCGCTATGGAGGAGCATGCCGTGGCGGATACTTTCTACAACGATTCCATGCAAGTCTCAAAAATAGAACAACGCATCGAACGCAGATTTTATCCTGATTCCTTGGTTTTGCTGATGTACAATGAAGAGGTGCGCCAGCAATTGTTCGTGAAGCAGGAGAGGCGGGAGGCGGACAAGCTTTCTCTCTATTTCAAGAACTATAATAAGTTGATGCCGGAGTTGGTTCCGCTCAATTTCAAGAAAAAGGATTGGGCTGTCGTCGAGCCTTCTATAACGATGGATACGATAACCTATTGGGTAAAGGATACGACCTTGGCGAAGATGGATACTTTGCTTTTCGTCATGAATTACAAGAAGTATGACTCGACAAATGTCTTGATTCCGGCTACCGACACTTTGGCGTTCTCCTATATTGATCCGATGGCCAAAAAGCCTAAAAAGAAAAAGAAGCAGGAGCCAAAGGAGAAGTTTTTGGATGTGGAGAGTTTTACCTCTGTTTTGGAATGGGATGAAAATCCTATCTTGATATGGAACCGTCCTGTTGTCTCTTTTGGAAAGGAGCAATGTAGAATTCAGGAGAAGAAGGATTCGACTTGGAAGAACGTGGATTTCACGGTTGAGCCTAAGCAGGGCTCTGCTGGTAGGTCCTTCCTCTTCAAATTGCAGGTCAACCCAGAATATCGTTATCAGTTGATTATTGATTCGGCGAAGGTACAGTCCATCAACGGATTGCATAACGATAGCATCTCTTGGCCTCTTCGTAGAAGAAGCGACGATGATTATGTGAAATTGGTGATACATACGAAAAATGCTCCAGCCAATGCAGTGGTTGAGGTGCTTGTCGGAAAGGCGGTCCGTGATAAAGTCCGTCTGAATGAGAAGGGCGATGCCGTTTTCGATAAGATCTTACCGGCCGAGTGTACCATCCGTATGTTTGAGGATAAGAATGGTGACGGACGTTGGACGACGGGCGAATATGCCAAGCAACGTTTGCCTGAACCCGTCTATTATTTCAACAAGACTGTTTCGTTGAAATCGGGTTGGGACCAAGAGGAGGATTGGGATGTCACCGAGTTTCCTTTGCCACAGCAAGCACCAAAATCGGAGAAAAAGAAGAAGTGATTTTTTATGGAGGCTGTTTTCCCTTTGGCTTACTTGGGCCCTGTCAGTTATTATGCTGCCATGCTTTCCTCCGAGAAGGTTTTGTTGGAACAGTATGAGCATTATCTGAAGCAGACCTACCGCACCCGTTGTAAGATTGCCACGAGCAATGGCATCTTGGATTTGACGGTCCCTGTCGAGAAACCCTACAACAAGTGTGCGATGAAAGATATCCGCATCGCCTACAAGGAGAATTGGCAGCACATCCATTGGGGTGCTTTGGAGTCGGCTTACCGCTCATCGCCTTTCTTCGATTATTATAGGGACGATTTTGAGCCGTTTTATACTCGGCAGATCGATTTCTTGCTGGATTTTGATTTGGGCCTCCATGAGGTGGTAGCCTCCCTTATCGGGAAGTTGCCCAAGGTGGAGTTGACGCAGGAATATATACCTGATTATCAAACTGGAGCACTTGATTTTCGCTCTGCTTTTTCTCCCAAAGAGCTCTCTTCCTATAAGGGGAAGACCTATTATCAGGTGTTCGATCAGAAGTTTGGGTTCCAAAACGATTTGAGCATTGTGGATTTGCTCTTCAACATGGGACCAGAGTCTATTCTTGTTTTGCGTCCGTGACCTTGAGTTTTATGATAAAAGAATAAATTAAATATAGAACGATATGAAAAACGATTATATGTATGACGACATCCGTCCTTACAGGGATTCGGAACTGAAGGAGGGTATGAAGCGTGCGGTTGCCTCTCCAGAATTGGATAAGGTGCTGGCGTTCCTTTACCCAAATAGGAATTTGGATGAGTTCAAGCAATATCTTCTTTCCATGAATACGGTTCACGAATTTCAGGAGAAAGTCATCGCGAAGTTCTTGGTGGATTTGGTGGACAAGACTGGAAACGGAATGGATATCAATGGTTTGGATGATTTGGATCGTAGCAAGCGCTATCTCTTTATTTCCAACCATCGAGACATTGTATTGGATGCGGCATTGTTGGACACGCTGATGATTTATCATGGAATGTATGCGGCGGAGAATGCCATCGGCGATAACCTCTGCTCTCGTCCGTGGATTACGGAGATGATGAAGATGAATCGTAATTTCATCGTGAAACGTAGCGGTACGAAGCGTGAAATCTTTGATGCCTCAAGGAAGTTGTCGGCTTACATCCGTGATAACATAGAGGGGGCTGAGAACTCAATTTGGATTGCGCAGCGCGAGGGACGGGCGAAGGATTCCAACGACCGTACCCAAGAGAGTTTGTTGAAGATGTTGAGCATGAGCTCCGGCAAGGACATCCGACAAGGTTTCATCGATTTGAATATCACGCCAGTAAGCATCAGCTATGAGTATGATGCGTGTGATTTCTTGAAGGCGAAGGAGTTTCAGCAGAAGCGTGACGATCCTGATTTCAAGAAGTCGAAGGATGATGATGTCTTGAGTATGCAGACGGGTATGATGGGCTATAAGGGACACATCCATTACGAGGTCTGCGAACCTATCTCGGCTCAGTTGGAGGCAACGCTCTCTCCAGAGGCCGACCGACAGACCGTCATAGAGGCTGTAGCGGCTTTGATTGACAAGGCCATCCATTCCCACTATCTCTTATATCCAGGCAACTATGTGGCTTATGACGAGATGGAAGGGACGAATAAATACTTGGGCGACAAGTATACCGAGGAGCAAAAGGCAACCTTTGATGCGTATGTCGAGAAGCAGATCGCCAAAATCGATTTGCCGAACAAGGATGAGGCCTTCCTCCGTGAGAAGATATTGATGATGTATTCTAATCTGGTAAGAAATTATTTGAAGGCAATAGAGTAATATGGATAAGGGAGAAAGGTGCAGCATCAAGTTCTGGGCGCAGGACGACAGACCTCGCGAGAAGTTGATGCTGAAGGGCCGGGAATCTCTTTCAAATGCGGAACTTCTGGCTGTTTTGTTGGGATCTGGAAACAAGGATGAAAGTGCGGTGGAACTCTCCCAACGCATTTTGCACTCGGTGGACAATAGTTTGAATAAACTGAGCCGGTGCTCTGTTTCGGATTTGGTATCCTCTTTTCGAGGAATAGGAGAGGCGAAGGCCATCACGATTATTTCGGCGTTGGAGTTGGGGCGGCGGCGCAAGGCGGAACCCCCTTCCGAACGGCAAGTGATTCGTTGTAGCGAGAATATATACGAGGAGATGCAGGGCTTGTCCGATTTGGACCATGAGGAATTGTGGATTTTGTTGTTGGACAAGTCGCTTGCGGTGCAGCGACGGTGGCGGGCATTTTCTGGCGGCGTGGACATGACTATTTTCGATGTCCGTCTTGTCATGAAAGAGCTGATCACCTCTTTGTCTAGCGCTGTGGTGATGGTGCATAACCATCCTTCTGGACGAAAGTCGCCAAGTGAGCAGGACAAGAGCATCACCCGGAAGTTGAAGGAGGCGTGCGACTTGTTCAATATTCGTATGCTCGACCATGTCATTATCGTGGATGGCGACTATTTTAGTTTTATGGACGAGGGTTTGTTGTAGGATAGGCGGATCTTGTTCGGTTTTGTTGTGCAAACGGCTGTAACAATTTTCCGTAGTAGAACCTATATGTGCGTGATAATTATTGAAATAAGTGTAACATAGCGTTTTATATTCTTCAAATTATGGTATTGATATATTCGGAGAAGCGGTCAAGTCGTTTGGATTACATTTGTAGACAATTGTTTCGTCATGTTTTGGGCTACGAATATCGCATAACGGAGCATGAGTCGGATTTGCTATCCCATAAGGGGCCGGCTATCTGTTATGCGGAGTCGGGCAAGGGCGATGCCATCCATATTGTCCCCTCCCATTTGCTTTTCGAGGAGTCGGTCCGTCCGCAGGATATAACCGTTTCGGAATGGCAGGGGGTGCCGATCTTTTTTCAGACCCAAGGATCAGACCTCCCTTTCGATATTTTTGCCGCCTCTTTCTATCTCATCACCCGTTATGAAGAGTATTTGGACAACGATCCTGACAAGTACGGTCGTTTCAAGGCGGAAAATAGTCTCGCTTATCGGAACGGCTTCCTGGAGCGTCCGATTGTGGATGAGTGGGCTATGGTGTTGCGTGGGTTGATCCAAGAGCGCTATAGGGTTACGCCTGAATACGAACCTTCGTTTGTCTTCTTCCCGACGATCGATGTGGACCATGCTTTTGCCTTTTTGCACAAAGGTCCGTTTGTCAATGGCTATAAACTGCTGAAGGCTTTGTTCGCCGGAAATTTCGGGTTCGTCCGTTATGCTTTGTCGGTCTTGTTCCGTTGGCGGAAGGATCCTTTCTTTAATTTTGAAAAGTTGCGTAAGATTCACGCTTTGGCAGGACCTGATTCTTTCATCTTTTTCCATTGTGGGGGAAGAGGTAAATTTGACAAGCGTACTTTCGTGCCGAGTCTCCGTTACTTTTGGGCGAAACGGAAATTGTCCCGTTTCATGCAGGCAGGCTTGCACCCCTCTTATCGGGCTGCGGATAGTGCGTGGCTTTTCTCTTTAGAAAAAAAGGTGATGGAGTTGGCCGTAGGAAGGAAGGTGACGAGTTGTCGGTTCCACTATTTGAAATTTACGCTTCCTGATAGTTATGTCCAGTTGGCGCATAGGGGCTTTACGGACGATTGGTCCATGATTTATTCGAACGACCCTGGATTTCGTGCAGGGACATCCTTCCCATTCCATTTCTACAATTTGCGCAATGAGAAGACTTATAAACTGCTGATTCATCCGACTGCAGTGATGGATAAGACGTTGATGTCCAATAAAGGGATGAATTCTCAAGAAGCCTATGCGTTCATTCTACAGTTGGCGGAGAAGGTGCGGGCTGTTAACGGTAATTTCGTGACTCTCTTCCACAATGACCACCTGACGGATGCTTTCCCTGAATGGAGGGGCTGGAAGTCCATCTATGTGAAACTCGTGCAGGAACTGACGCAAAGTCACTAGCGGTATGTTTGGCTAGTGTGCTCTTGGCACGTTCCGAGCATTCCTGTGCTTCCTTTTAGAAAGATGTAAAAATAAGTTGGTGCGATTGTCATGTTCCTGACAGTCGCACCAATTTGTATTGGATAGTCCCGCTCAGCGAGGAACTATTTGTTGCAATTTGATTTTTATATGTCTTTAAAAGAAGATCGCCGACAATGCGTATCCTACAAGAGTGGAAATCGTTACGCAGATGAGGCCCGGCATCATGAATGAGTGGTTGAGTAAGTATTTTCCGATGACGGTCGTTCCTGATCTATCGAAGTTGACGGTCGCAATGTCTGAAGGATAGTTCGGAATGAAGAAGTAGCCATATACTGAAGGCAATAGACCCAACAATACAGGTCCAGACAATCCTAACGAGTAGGCGAGCGGCAACATGGAAACCACAACAGCGCCTTGCGAATTGATGAGGACAGAGACGGCGAAGAATACGAACGCAATCGACCAAGGATAGTCTTTGACTATGCCTCCCATGGCTTCCTTCATTTCTACCATATAGTTACCGAAGAACGTGTCAGCCAACCATGCGATGCCGTAGATGGCAACTACAGCCACCATACCAGACTGCCAAACGGAACCTTGCATCGCCTTTTTCGGCTCTGCCTTCGCAAAGATAATCATGAGGGCAGCCGCTGCAATCATCACAATCTGAATGATAATGTTCATACCAAGCGGAACGGGGGTCTCGACTCCATTTTTTATGGCAGGGAAGGTTGGCCGAATGTCGAATCCGATGATTTGGAATACGGAAAATGTGACGATAAGGAGCAATGCGCCTAAGAAGATGTAAACACTTGTTTTAGCCTCCTTGCTTATTTTTTTGTCAAGTAGGGTCGCTGAATTTCCGTACATGTATTTGTAGGTTTCTGGGTCTTGGCAACGAGCTTGGAACTGAGGGTCTTTGTCCAAATTCAATCCTCGTTTGAAGGATGCGGCTGCGGCGCACATCAATCCGCAAAGGCAGGCGGGGATTGTGATACCAATCACCTGGAGGTTGCTGACATCAAATCCGCAGGCGTTCGAAATGGTGACAAAAGAGGCGACGGCGGCTGCGATTGGGGAGCAGGTGATGCCCACTTGGCTCGCGATGGATGCCACGCCACAAGGTCTCTCCGGACGTATGCCTTGTTTTAATGAAATGTCGCAGATGATTGGCATTAGGGTGTAGACGACGTGTCCCGTGCCCACCATGACCGTTAGGAAAAACGTACAGATAGGAGCGAGGAATGTAATGCTGCTCGGATGTTTTCGAAGTAGCTTTTCCGCCAGTTGTATCATCCAATCCATACCTCCGGCAGCTTGTAGCATACCGGCGCAAGTGACGGCCGCTATGATGATATAGATGACGTCTGTGGGTGGATTGCCGGGCTTGAGGTGGAAACCGAGTACAAGAATGGCTAAGCCGATTCCTGAAATGGCACCGAGTGCCAAAGAACCATATCGTGAACCTACATATAGAGATAGGAGGACGACTATCAGTTGAAGAATCATTAGTTCCATAAGCATTTTATTTAGTTGTCAATAAAGTTCGACATATTTTTGTTATTCGCAAATAGTTTATTTGTGTTATAGGGCATTGTTTGGACCTTTTGC
This sequence comes from Paludibacteraceae bacterium, assembly GCA_017553575.1. Taxonomy (GTDB): domain Bacteria; phylum Bacteroidota; class Bacteroidia; order Bacteroidales; family Paludibacteraceae; genus RGIG10190. The sequence goes on along the minus strand of JAFZKQ010000078.1, from coordinate 3,361 downwards.
GAAAAATGTCGATTCTTTATGGCCTAAAAATCGAATGCTAGTGGCAACAGATCGGCCACGCTATGGATATGGAGGATCTCCTTTGTCCCGTAGAGATAGATTTCGATGGGGGCTTTTTGTCGAATTTCGGTTTCGCTCAGCACTTGGCGGCACGATCCGCAGGGGGTGATGGGTTTCTCCGTGAATTTTCCTCCCGTTTGCGCTGCGATAGCGAGTATGCGGATGGCCGATTTAGGATAAATGGCGTTGGCGGAAAAGACGGCGACGCGTTCGGCACAGAGTCCACTAGGGTAGGCGATGTTCTCTTGATTGTTGCCTTGGACGATTTTCCCGTCGTTTAGGACGACAGCCGCACCCACTTGGAATTTGGAGTAGGGCGCGTAGGAGTTTTGGCTTGCCTTTTTCGCCTCTTCCACGGCTTTTCTGGCGTCAATATCTAGTTCCTCTTCTTTGAGAATCTCTATTTCGAAAGAATATATTTTGTTTTCCATGGTTCCATCTCTTTGAGTTCACACAAAGGTAGCAATCTTCACGAAAAAAGGAAAGAAAATAGGGCGGTGGAATGGGGCTATTCCAGATATTATTTTTATATTTGTCTAATCGGCTAAAATAGTTGATTATTGGGCGGTTTTATTGGATTTTCCAAGGCCGTTTGTTAAGATTGTTTAATTTTAGGCGTTTGTAAAAATGCCGAAAAGATGTAATGGAAGAACTTCATTGAGTATGAAGAGGAATTATGTTTCATTTTGGGCGCTGCTTTTCATTTCGCAGGCTCTTTTTGCGCAGGAGAAGCAAAGTCAAGTGACGATTGACTACATCAATCGATACAAGTCGGTTGCTGTGGAGGAAATGAAGAAATATAAGATTCCAGCAAGTATCACGTTGGCGCAGGGTATTTTGGAGTCTGGCTCGGGCGAGAGTGAGTTGGCGAAGAAGAGCAACAACCATTTTGGCATAAAGTGTCACGACTGGCAGGGCGAGAAGGTTTATCATGACGATGATATTAAGAACGACTGTTTCCGGAAGTACCCTAAGCCGGAAGACTCTTTTGAAGACCATTCCGTTTTTTTGCAACGTTCCCGTTATTCCAAATTGTTCGATTTAGATATCACTGATTATGAGGGATGGGCGAAGGGCTTGAAAGCTTGTGGTTATGCAACATCGCCTACCTATGCGGAACGATTGATTGCTGTTATCGAAAGATATAAATTGTATGAGTATGATAAACTAGACGGCAAGAAGAGCCTCTCCGACGATTCTCAGGAAACAAACGATGGTGAGGGTGGCGTTCAGAAAAATTATAAGAAGGAGAGTTCTGTCGGTTCCATTTCGGTCTTGTCCAGACATGAAGTCATCAAGCAGAATGGTCGAAAGGCGGTCGTTGCTCATAGCGGTGACACCTATGAGTCGATAGCGAAAGAGTTCGGTCTTCGTAAATGGGAAATCCGTTGGTATAACAAGGCGAAGAAGGGCGATACGCTTGAGGAGGGACAGACAGTTTACATTCGTCTTTGGTAAGGCTGATCGGTAACTTGGGTTCTACGAGTTGCTTTTGGGAATTCTCTTCTGGAGGGTCTTCTCGAAAATGTCAGGATGATGGTTTGTCGTTCGTTAATAAAGAAAGGAGGTTGATATGGATGCGTATGTAATTTGGTTTATAGTAGCCATCTTTTTTACGGTTTTGGAGATGTTCACGTCGGGATTCGCCGTGATGTGTTTTGGAATAGGTGCGTTGTTAGCTTCGGTAGTCTCTTGCTTTGCGGGGTTGAATGCGCAGATATTGGCCATGGTTATTGGATCTGCTTTGAGTTTCTTCTTGGTTCGACCTATCGTTTTGAAGTTCTTCTCTAAGAGGGAGAAGGCGTTCAAGTCAAATGCCGATGCTTTGATAGGCAAGATGGCTGTCGTTTCGGAGAAGATCGATGCGGATGCCCATACGGGGCGCGTCGCTATCGATGGAGACGACTGGCGGGCGGTTTCGGAGACGGGCGCCGTCATTGAGAAGGGCAAGCGCGTGGAGATCGTGAGTAGGGATAGTTTGATATTAACTGTAAAAATTTGAGAATATGTTGTATGTATTATTAGCATTGGTGGCTTTGGTCATCATTTACGTCTTGAAGGGATTTAAGATTGTGTCCCAGTCAGAGACGATGATTGTGGAGAGGTTTGGACGTTACGATCGTACGTTGCCTGCCGGTATTAACATTATTCTCCCTATTGTGGAGAGCACGAAGGAGACGATGACTCGTAGCGCGTATGGTTCCATCAAGATGAGTTCGCGTATCGATTTGCGTGAGCAAGTTTTCGATTTCGATAAGCAGAGTGTGATCACGAAGGATAATGTAATGACGGAGATCAACGCATTGATCTATTTCCAAATCGTGGATCCTGTGAAGTCTGTGTATGAGATTAAGAACTTGCCGATGGCTATCGAGAAGTTGACGCAGACCACGTTGCGTAACGTGGTGGGAGAGTTGGAGTTGGATGAGACCTTGACTTCCCGTGACACGATCAACTCAAAACTTCGTACGGTGTTGGATGATGCTACGAATAAGTGGGGTGTGAAGGTGAACCGTGTTGAGTTGCAAGACATTACCCCTCCAGAGAGCATCCGTTTCGCCATGGAGAAGCAAATGCAGGCAGAGCGTGACCGTCGTGCCGAGATTTTGAAGGCTGAGGGAGAGAAGCAGTCAGCTATCTTGAAGTCAGAAGGAGAGAAGTCGGCAGAGATCAATGCGGCAGAGGCTGAGCGTCAAGCTAAGATTTTGAAGGCGCAAGGTGAGGCGGAGGCCAAAGTGCTTCAGGCTGAGGCCGAGGCAAAATCATTGAAGATGATTGCGGAGGCTGTTGCGTCAAGAGGCGGTGATCCTGCTACCTATATGTTGGCTGTCAAGTATATCGATGGATTGAAGGAGATGGTCAGCGGAAAGGACAACAAGACCGTTTATTTGCCTTATGAGGCAACGGGTGTCTTGAGCTCTTTGGGTGGCATCAAGGATTTGTTTAAGAAATAATAAAGGAACGTTGGGGCGAAAAATCTCTCGCCCCAACGATTTCTATCTCTGCGACTACCTATCCCATTATTGGGTTGCCTGTTTGTTTTGACTGAAATCTTTCCGCTGTTTTAATCCACTGAAACTCTTTCTATGATTTTTGTTACAACTATTCCCTTTGTTATTTGTTTGGTGTAAGAAAAAATATTTATTTTTGTGATGTTTTTCTGTGTGTTGTAATCGGATTGACTCTGATGCAATGGAGAATTATTGCCGAAGGGTGTTTTATATTATATATGAGGGTTCTGCCCAATTGTATGGTTATAACTACAAGTACGAATAAAGGATGTTAATTTTAGCAGACTAAT
>JAFZKQ010000077.1 GCA_017553575.1 Paludibacteraceae bacterium | reverse complement strand
CTTCACGGCCTTCGTGCCCGTCGACCATGTCACGTCGGCGTCCGATGGCGTCGGAGTGGCCGTCACCGTGGAGAGGTCGCAGTCGTATGCCACAGAAAGTTCCACCTTCGCTGCCGGCTTCACCGTGAAGCTGTACTCCACTGGCTCACTCTCGCAGTTGGTTGTCTTATCCACCAACGTATACCAATATGTATAAGGAGTAGTTGAGCCATCCAACGTGGACAAGTCCGTCACGGCTGCAGTGCCCTTGTCTTTTGAAGTGTACCAGTTTACCTTATAACCCTTCGTCGACTCAGGAAGTTTGGCATCCTTGGAGCCTGCACAGAATGGGTCTATGGCAGCCAATATCTCATTTGGAATAGGATTTACCGTAATTTCCGCCTCGAAGACCTCACTGTCACAATAATTCGGGATGCCCGAGATTTTTCCAGACAACAAACCCGATTCCCCTTCTATGAACTCAATTGACCCGGTCTCCGTGCGAGGAGTATTATCCAACATCCACTCAATTTTCGCCGTGGAAGGGTTCAACTCAGAAACTTCAACAAGGGTCTTTCCACACTGATTGTCAATCGACACCTTAAAGGTTGCCGTTGGATTCGGAGAAACGACATATTTACGCTTTCCTTTACAACCATCAGCCGTATATCCCACGAAATAGAAAGTCTCCTCCTTATCACTCTTCTTAAACGTATAATTACGTTTAGAGGCATCCGAAGTCAAGTCAACCAATACCGTTCCTGACTCGTCCGTCCATTCCCATGAAACAACCTCTTCAACCGTCACGCCTTTCAGTTCGACCTCCTCGCCCACGCAAGCAGAGCCTTGGAAGGTAGCCCCCATTTCAAGGTTGGAGGCACGAGTAACAACATACGGATCTGTCAAAGCATAACTACGACAATAGTCATCCATATTCACCTTATTAGGATCCGCCTCCAAATCAGCCAACTGAGCCTCCGTGGCAACTACCACACGGAACTGCAATACCTTCTCATCCGGATAGTCCGAAGTGTTAATCACCAAACTATTCGTAGAGCGAATGCTGCCGATATTCTTCCAGGTCTTTCCTTCATCCACACTCACTTGATAGAGATATCGCTGGTTTCCACCATAAAAGCTATTCAACAATTCGCTAATAGGAGCCTGCAAATTGATTTCAGCATCCGCACAAATCGTCGTATCCTGCGTAAACAAGCTCAAGTCCGAATAGACCGAAATGCTTGGTGGAGAGCAGACACGGAATATGATATCATCGATGGCCAAGTCATTACCCTTATCCCAGAAGGAATAATCGTTACACTTAGATCCACAATCGGCAATAACACGCATCGTAATCGTCTTCGTACCCGTTCCATCCAACATCACAGAACCACGAATAGGCACCCAACCGGCACCGCCCGTCGCCTCAATATTGTTGTCCTGCGGATTCAACACCTTTCCGTTCTCATCCACCAACTCCAACGTCACCAAAGGCGAATTGCCAAGGCCGGACATATTGGCAATATAGGTTTCATAGTAGACCTCCTTACCCGTACATATATTCGGGAAAGTTGCCTCGAAGACCTTACCTTGATAGTTATAATTGACATTGATGAAGAGAACCGCACCGTCCGATACGCCAGTCATCGCATTCGTATGGTCTTTCGTGACACCCGCCATCCAAGTCATCGGCTGGCCATTCGCATCGTAGTAACCATTCTCACCAGGAACCACAACACCATAATAACCATCGTTGATATAGCCAGTCGGGTCGAACTCATTTTCGGGAATATCGAACTTCACATCCGTACGCATGTTCGCATTCTTCGTAGGAATCGTGGAGACGTTTCCATCCCTATCGACATAGGTTCTCGGTGTCGTGAAATGGCCGAAATCCTCCCAAAGGATCGTTTTTCGGGAAGCAGGCTTTCCATCCACCTCGCAACAAGTGATGGCCTTCACCTCCAACTCATTGGAAATCTGGCCCTCGACGATACAACGATAAGTTCCATCCTCCTTCATTTCAACCATATAACTCTCGTTCGTACCGACCGTAGTCCACGAACCCCCACTCTTTTTTTGCCACTCATACTTCTTCGCAGGGTAAATCTTATCCAATTGTAAGACCGTCTGCTCACCTTTGCAGACCTCCTGCCCCATCGAAGAGGTGATATGCGGATTGAAACAACCTTGCACCTCAATATCCGAGATGAGAATCACTTGGCAATCCTCATTACCATTATAACCCGTAATCAACGTAGGAACAATCTTACCCGAAGCGGGCACAGTGCCCTCCAACGTAAGAGTCTGCATCTTTCGAGACAACTGAGCCCCCGAAAAGACATAATTCTCACTCGTTTCAGAAGCACTCTGACCATAAGAATTCGGGCTCTCGACAAACATAAACGTAGACTGGCCCCATTCGCCGATACACTTGTTCCATGCCTTCGTATCCAAGAGAGAAGTCATATTCAACGTCACCTTATATTTCGAACCTGGCACCAATCCTGGAATATTATAAGCTATCAATTGCGTACTAGCCTCTACATTCGCATACTTAATCACCATACAGCCCCCCTTAATGCCCAAATCCTTTGCTGAAGGGAAGTGGGTGCTGTCAATGTCCAACTTCAACGGATCGTCCGTCAAACAATAGACAAACTCAGTTGCTTTTTTGCCTGTATACTGATTTCCGTCACCACTATACGTTGCTGCCGTACTAAACGAGTTGCCGGACATACCCTCCTGTTTCGTTCCCGTAAAATCGTGCGACCAATAATCGTCTCCTGCCGAGATAGGTGAAAAGTCCGATCCAGCCACTACCGTCTTACAGGTCTGCGCATCCACCGATGCGACACCCAGCATAAAGAGCGACACGGCAAGCGACCATTTAGTCTTTCGCCAAGGCACAGAGATAAAATTCCGTATTTTTATTCCAGTTTTCATGATATAATAACTTTTTATTTTCTTTTCAAAATCAAAGAAACACAAGAGAAATGCTCAATAAAAAACCGAGACATCCTCATTCATTCAGGATTATCTGTTGGCTACCCAAAATTTGATTCTTGGGGATTATTTAAGGCATAAGAACTGCCTATGGGGACTTCTAATTAAATAAAACCCCTCTTCCAAGTCTTTGAAATATTCCCAATGAATCCAACTAATAATCAGTTCGCTAACGATAAAACAACCTTTGCTCTGAAGAAAGCTAAGATTCTTTACCCTACACCATAAATATACGGCTTAAATATACATATTTTCCAAAACATGGAACGAAAAACAAATAAAAATATTATTGCATATTATCAAAAAAAGATATACCTTTGGATTGAAATAGTTCTAACCATTAAAAAAATCACTTATTGCTATGAAGCCTTATATTTTAACAAAAGATGACAAATTCTTATTTGGAGGTCTATTTGGATCCATACCTGCAATTCTCATAATAGCGTTTATGCTGATTGCTCTTTTCAGTGCCATACCCCTATTCCTTAAATTTTGGTTCGGCGCATGCCTTGTTGCATTCATCATCGCCAAGCACATGAAACGCAGAAAGTTAGGAAAAGATTCCATCAACCTGCAAATTGACGAGACCGGCATCACCCTTCGTGAAAAGCGTCCAAGGATCAACCCCGAAGAGGTTCAACACTCCTTCCAATTGACGCATCTTCCATGGGAAGATATTAAGAACGTGGATGTGAAAGTCTCCCAAACCTCGGCCGAGATGTGGATTATAGAGAAGGCGAATTGCAACCTCCACATTTTTGACTTATTTGAACATGGAGGCATCAACTATTATACCTTCAGACATAAACTATACAAATTTGCGGACAGCAAACAGAAGATTAAATGTCCCTTGATGTCCATGTAACAAGAGGTAGAAACTCACAAAAGAATCCTGTTGACAGCAAAGGAGCAAGGAGAAAAAACTCCTCACTCCACTAAAACTTGAGCCGATGGAGAACTCTCCTTCCTGAATCGATTGACAGACGTAACCACCAACGTATGAGTTCCACTACCCATACGAGGGAACGAGAAGAGATCCACATGGGTATCTGCCGTCACAGTCAAGATATTTTTCGGGTCAGAAAGGTCACCAACTTCCTTTCCATCAAAGACATATACCACATAGTAGGAGATGGCATTGCCACCCTCCCCTTTCACTGCGTTCCAACTCAGCACCTCTGCATCGGCGAGCTTCTCCAACTCCACGTTTAGCGGAGCTTCCGAAGCTTCCGCAGTCTGAGAGGTAGCAGGCACCAAAGCCGGATATTGGTAAAAATCACTCCGCAGGCTATCCTTCAATCCTTGGGCATTCTTCAAGAAATATCGGGCACTATAAAAAATGGCACCGTTCACCTCATCACACTCACGATTGTATCGGAGTTGGCGAGCCAATTCGTTCGGGCGTTTCCATGCATTTCCCTTGTTGATTTCCAAGCCCGAAGCATATAAACCGACGTAGAGTTTCCGTCCGAAAGAGTATTGGCTCCACCAAGAGGCCAACGTCTCGTAATCCACGCCACTTTTACCAATCTCCCAATAGAGTTGCGGTGCCACATAATCAATCCAGCCCATCTCCAGCCAATGAAGTACGTCGGCCGACAACTCATCATAGTTTGTACACCCAGCCTTCGTTTCCGAGCCTCGGAAGTCATCATAGGCATTGCGCCAAACACCAAACGGACTGATACCAAAGTCCACCCACGGCTTTATCGACTTAATCTCCTTATGGAGACGTTCAACGATCAAATCGACATTATTCCTTCTCCACGCTTTTCTATCGTAGACACCCCTATTTTCAGCCTGGAAAGTCTCCGTATCCGGGAAATCGACCCCAGCCACCTTGTAAGGATAGAAATAGTCGTCAAAATGGATCGCATCCATATCATAACGGCTCACCATATCCCGAATGACCTTCACCAAATAATCCATTGTCTCTTGCTTGCCTGGATCGAAGAGGCACTTCCCTCCATACATTTTGAAGAGGTCAGGACGTTTCCGATAGATATGGTTTTTGGCCAAATTCTTGGTGCTCTCACCATTCGTCACACGATAGGGATTGATCCAAACATGCACCTCAATGCAACGTTTGTGCGCCTCCTCGATGACAAAAGCTAAAGGGTCGTAAAAAGGAGTTGGCGCCTTGCCCTGCTCACCGGTCAAGTAAGCGGACCATGGTTCTATGTCCGACTGATAAAAGGCATCCGACGAAGGTCTTGCCTGAAAAATGATGGCGTTGATGTTGTTCGCACGCAACGAATCCAAGATGGTCAACATCTCCTGCTTCTGCTGAGCCGGATTCTCCCTTTTGGTCGGCCAATCTATATTAGCCACCGTAGCAATCCACACCCCACGCAACTCCTCTTTCGGAGCCGAAAAAGTGGTGAAAAACGAAGATTGAAAAACAAGCAATCCGACCAATGCGGACCAAAGACGAACTCTACACATATACGAAATCAACATTAGAAATCAATACAACCAATATTTTCGGGACAACTCCCTAAAACTCTCTACATCCTTCCGCCAAAAGGCCTCTACATCAGAGAAACGGAACCGCTTGGTAAAGAGTTTCCGCACCTGGTTTGAACCACACACGGAGTCGAACGAGCGGTAAGACTTCAAACCGCCCAACAAGAAAGGATTCTTGTCTGGATATAAGGCATGAAGTTCTTGCAACACATAAAACTGCACCTCGGTCAAGTTAACCTTTCCATAATCGACAATATGGACTTGGACTCCCCGATGCAACTTGCCGCTTCCCTTCTTGTAAAAAGGCTTATAGGTGATGGGGCGGAACTTCACGCCAGGCAAATTCAAGGCATTCAAGGCATTAGACAACGAGTCCGCATTCACCCATTCGGCCGCGAACAACTCGAAAGGCAAAGTATACCCCACTCCGATGGAGAGGGCCTCCAACTCGCCTACAATGCCCGACATAGGATAGGCAATCGCAGAAGAGACTTGAGGAATATGTGGGGAAGTGAGCACCCACGGCAAACCCGTCTCCTCAAATCTCATATCCCTTTTCCAACCCTGCATCTTCACCACGGTCAACTTGCAACGGTTCCCGTTCAGATTCTCCTCGTTGATCAACGTGGCCAATTCGCCCGTAGTCAAGCCATATACATAAGGGATGGCATATTGACTGACGAAAGAGAAGAATCCCTTCTCCACGATTGGGCCTTCCACCTTCAATCCTCCCAACGGATTTGGACGATCCAAGACCACCACCTCTTTTCCATATTCGGCAGCAGCCTGCATCAAAAGCCCTAACGAACTGATAAACGTATAGGAACGGCAACCGATGTCTTGAATATCGTAGACCACCACATCCACGCCTTTCAGCATAGCCTCCGTCGGTTTCTTCACCTTTCCATGGAGCGAATAGACGGGAAGTCCTGTCTTGCTATCCTTCGTGTCCGCAACGCTCGCTCCAGCATACGCATCCCCTCGCACCCCATGTTCCGGGGCATAAAGGGCGACCAAATTGACATTCGGCGCACGGAAGAGCAGATCCACCGTCAGATTGAGTTCCCGGTCCACCCCCGTAGGGTTAGTCAGCAATCCGACCCGTTTGCCTTCCAGCAACTTGTAATCCGACTGTTTCAAGACCTCAAGTCCCGTAAGGACCTCGGCACGAAGTCCGCACTGTCCCAACAAGAACGAAACGACTAATACTATTTTATAAAAAGATGACATAGGATTCCTTTTAAATATTATGAATTCCGAGATTCTACAATCCCGAAAGTTCTCTCAATTTGTGATAAACATATTTACCCGAATCAGTCAGGATGCGCTCGTCCATCGGCTCCAAATTACCGCTATTCCAGTTCAATGCAGCACAGACACCGCCCTCCGCACTAAAGCTCCAATTGCACCAACTTACCATCTGACTTCCTCGATTCTTTCCCGACAGGATCTCCAACCAACCATCAGCCAAATCGGGACGGAAATTAGTCCATCCGCTCGCATCCGTCGTTCCCCACTCCGTAACGAAGACCGGCAATTCTGCCAAGATGCAAGGCACGGCATCCTTCGGGTCACCTTCGGAAAAATATCGCATGAAATTGACATCCCAAAACTTGACAGCCGTCTCATCATGACGTCCATCATTATGCGAAGCCGCATAGAAATGGAAGGCATACAAAAGATTGCCATAGAGACGCCCCTCCGCATCAGTCGGCTCATTTCCAATCACATCCTGAGTGCGTTGGCTCCAATGAGGCGTGCCACAGACCACCACCACATCCGGATCATTGGCACGGATGATTCGCAACATATCCTCACAATAGGGCTTGATATGTTCATTCCACGTCACACGAGGATTCTGATAATCCGGCCACCGAACGCCGCCATATCGCTCATTCTCATAATCCACCCCATTCGGTTCATTACACACCTCATAAAGGATATGTTTCATATTTTTGAAACGGCGAGAACAGTAGGCGAAAAAATCGGCCGCCAAATCAAGTCCCGAGTCCGGACGGTTGCGGTATTTGGGATGTTGGGGGTTACCTGGGGTCAACGTATGCCAATCGATCAAGCAATAGATGCCATTCTCCCCACACCATTTCACCACATTCTCCACGTAGCGGGAACGGTGCGTCGGATTGTAGGCATAGCCGCCCTCCTCATCCACATAGACCGCCAAGCGAAAAACAGAGATTTTCCAATCCTCGGACAAGAGTCGGAGATTGGCTTGCGTCAGGTTCGCCACCCCAGCCCACTGCATACCATGCGAACTCATTCCCCGAAGTTGTACGGGAAGACCTTGCTGACTACACAAGACACGGGCACCCACAGCATTGCGGGCAACGCACAATTTTCCCCAACGGTCTACCGGCGAGCCCTTCGGATAAGTCATTTCCGGCAAGGCATTCACGGACAAAGTCTCTTCTGCAATTCTCCCCCAAGCCATCGTTTACTCCTCCTTTGAAAAATCAACCCTTTCGTGATAGGACATCATTTTAACAATCTTCTTCTCCTTTCGGTACAGATAGGAGGAAGGATGAGCCGGGTCATACTTCTTCGGACTTGGGAGAGTGGCCGACAACAAAGCCGCCTGCGAAGGCGAGAGCCGACGTGCCGGTTTCCCGAAATAATGCATAGAAGCCGCCTCTACCCCATAGATGCCGTCGCCCAACTCCACCACGTTGAGATAAACCTCCATGATGCGTTCCTTATTCCACAAAGCCTCAATCAGAAGCGTAAAATAGGCTTCGAAACCCTTCCGAATCCAAGTACGGTCGGGCCACAAAAAGACATTCTTGGCAGTCTGCTGAGAAATCGTGCTTGCTCCATAGAGTTTTCCTTCGCGCTTGTTCCGCTCCGATGCCTTTTGGATGGCGGTAAAGTCGAATCCGAAATGGGACATGAAATTCCAGTCCTCCGAGACAATCACCGCATTCACCATTTCAGGGCTGATTTCGGACAAAGGCACCCAAGAACTCTTCATGTGCATCTCACGCCCCTCCATTTTCTGCTGACAGCAACGAATAAACATCAACGGGGTATAATGCACGGGGACAAAACGATAAAGAAGTGCCACCAAAAAAGTCGAGATGAAGAAAAAGAGAAGAGCCTTCTTCAGCCATCCCGCCACTTTTCCTAAAATTGAATGGAATGAAAATCCCTGACTACTTTTTCCCGTATCTTTTTTCTTTTTTCCTTTCATATCACACTATCGCATAACGACGAACGAAGAAAAACTTTACTGCAAATATACCCCATTTTCATTTAGATTCAAAAGATTAGAGAAGGTATAAAATCAGGTTCGATGAAAACAAGTTGTGTGGTCAGCATTCATATGCCCCTCCCAATGAGATTCTTGATTAACTTTTCAGGTGGCTTAAATGAAAAATCAATGACTTCACCCCAAATCGAACGAACGTTCATTCAAAAGAAGATTCAGAAACGAAATTCTAGTTCACCACTCCATGAAGGCCTGAAAAGTAGGCATTTGCAACATTTTCACCCAATCCATGAAACATGCAAAATCATTTCGCTTAAAAAATCTCCATTTTTGCTAGTTTTTTTTTCAAAATAAATAAAAAAGG
>JAFZKQ010000076.1 GCA_017553575.1 Paludibacteraceae bacterium | reverse complement strand
AGTAGCCGTTTGAGTAATGATGTCCTCACCATACTTCGTAAAGATCCAACGGATATTGTACTCCGTATCCTTCTTAATGTCTGTTGCCTCTGTCATAAGAGACCAAGCCTCCGTTCCTGCCAAAGAGATCTTCATTATGACAGAATCCAATGGAGTTGAGGTGTTCGTCTTACAATCGACATACTCAGCAGAAGCATTCATATCAAGACGTGTCAAACTATCACGAACATCTTTCCATGTCAAATCTTGACAAGCCTCGATGATAAATGTCTCATCGCCATTTTGAGGGCAATGGATATCAAACTTCTCATTGTCATTTACCGTCACCTTCTGTACACATGTGTCAGAAACATTTCCTTGGACGTCTGCGGTATACCAATAAACCGAAGCAACACCAATAGCAAACGTAGCATTTATCGGTTCGTCCGTCACCTTCTCGAATTTTTCTCCATCCAATGAATAGAAGAGATCAGCTATTGAACAGTTATCGTTAACCGTAGCAAGAGGCAACACCAAATCGATGGAGCATCCGCTTGTCAGATTCTCGACGATAGGATCAGGACAGATAACAGAAGGCCTTGTACTATCATTTGCCTGTACCATCTGATCACATTCAGCACGATTACCGGCCTTGTCCACAACCACCCAAACAACCTTGTAAGGATCCTCACGAACTGGCATGGAAACCACTACCGGTGTAGTTGAGTAAGTGACATAGGTCGTATCCGTAGAGTAATCTTGAATATAGTAACCATACGAGAATTCTTCTGGATTCTTTTCGCAATTGTCAATAGGATTAAACTCGCTTAAAGAGATTGACATCTTAGCCATACAATCCACAGCATCCTTAGCCGTCTTAGCCACCGTCTCTGATGGACAAGTAAACTCAGGAATGGTTACATCACCAATACGAATATTATACTCACAAGAAGAATCTGCCATTGCTGCCATCTGATCGGTTTGTGCAACAGAGAAGACCCAACGGATTTGATAATTCTCCTTCAAAGCCAACTTAGAAACGTTCTTCAAAAGAGACCAAGCCGCATCGCCCTTCTTCCTGATATAGACAGTCTCCGTAATTTCAGGATATGAGAAGCCTTCACAATTCTTCAAGTACTCCGCATAAGGTTTATAAGATGCCTTCGTCAACGAATCAAGCAACTCCTCCCCTGTTGGAGCCTCACAAGTTTGTACATCGAAGACCTTATCCTGTTCATCATTTGGACAAGTCACCTTAAACAAGAAAGAGTCACGGACGATAATCGTCTGGGTACACTCAGGCGACTTCAAGTTCTCTTTATCTTCAGCCCACCAAGTGATGGTATACTTACCAGGCTTGAAGGTCAAGTTAGCATCGACCTCGTTATAGGTCTTTGGACCAGAAGCCTCGCCATCGTCGAACTTGACAGTGAATCCATAATGGTCAACACCACAATTATCCGAGAAGACGCCCTCTGGCTCATGCAACAAGAAGGTCGTATCGCAACTCATAGAAGTGATGAAGACATCATAATTCTCCATTTTCTTACAGTCAGCCTTCGGATTCTCAATATCCTCTATTTTGAAGTCTACCGTACAAGAGTCTTTCACCTCTGCAAAATAGTCGCCTGCCTTCGTATATACCCACTTTATTTGGTAATCCGTTCCGTAGGTGAATGAAGTGGTAGGCTCCAACAACGTCCAAGTAGCGCCCTTGTCAGCAGAGAGATAGATAGCAGAATCCAATTCTACAACCGTCTTTGTCTCATTGCCAGCCTCACACTTCGTAGCCGAAGCCTTTGGCCAGTGGTTACTCTTGTTCAACAACGTATCCTTGATGCTGAACTGCGTATTCATCCAGAGATAATCTGTACCCGTATCGCACCAGTTGAAGGTAATGTCGTTAACCGATGGACAAGTCAAATCAATCTTACGCTTATCATTTACGACTACCGATTGAGAGCAAGTATTACGAGCCTCGTTGCCAGCCGCATCCTTCACGCTCCATGTGATTTGGTAAGTTTGACCCACGTTGAAAGTCTCCGCAGATTCTACCGTCCAAGACTTCATTGCAGCACCGTCTATCGAATAAGAGAAGTTGAAATCATCTGCCAACTTAGTACATACATCACTAACAGCCTCTTTCGGAGCCGACAACGTATAGCGAATAGCACAACCATCCTCCACATCCAAGGTAATCAAGCCATCAACCTTGTCACAATCGAAGAGAGGCACACTTGTATCCTTCACAACCACACTGATGGAGCAAGTACGTTCCAACGTCTCCACATTCTCGCCCTCTTTCTTGAAGAAATAGATGAGATCGTAAGTCGTTCCATATTCAAACTTCACATCATCCGTAAGAGGTGCGCAGGAAGTAGCACTTCTCTCCTTATAAGTAATCGTAGGAAGGATTGTCTCCTGTTTATTGTTCTTACAATCCAAATATACGGCATTCGGAGTTTGATTGTCAGGGATCAACGTCTTCACCCGACTCCATTCAAGAGTCTCGCATTCATCGATGATAACATCATTCAAAGATGGACAAATGAAGTTGAAGCCAGTCTTATCCGTAAGTGTATATGTACGCACACAAGCCTCTGACTCGTTATTAGCCACATCCTTGGCAATCCAAGTAATTCTCGTTTGACCCAAATCGAACTTATCGTCGAATGCACCATTGTATTCAACAGCATCAGCATCTCCAATCTTATAGGTGAAGGTAATGTCACCCGAACAATTGTCTTTAACCTTTGGAGCAACAATCGTCATGGTCGTATCGCAATTTGTGAATAACTGAACTGCAGTATCCGCAGGACAAGTGATAATCGGCTTCGTCTTATCCAAAGCTGTCACAGTTTGCTCACACTCCGTACGGTTACCAGCCTTATCCTCCACTGCCCACACAACAATGTAAGAGTCATCACGAACAGGCATGGAGACTTTCACTGGAGTCGTAGCATATGGCACATAGACTGTATCCGTAGACAAATCCTGTATGAAATAACCGTACTTGAAGTCTGCTGGATTCTTTTCACAATTGTCCGTCACACCAAAGGCAGACAAATCGACAAGCACATCAGCCACACAACTCTCATCCGTCTCGGAAGTTATAGCCTCTGCTGTTGGCGGACAAGTAAATTCAGGTTTCGTGACATCACCGATTCGCACTTGGAATTCACAAGTATCGGCCAAAGCTGCCACAAAATCGGTCTGCACTGTCGAGAAGATCCAACGAATATCATAAACGCTCTTCAAATCCAACGTAGTCAACGAACTCAACTTCTTCCATGCCGTCGTTCCCTCCTTCTTGGCATATACGGTTTCGGTTATCGTTGGATATTCATCGCCACACTTCCTTACGAATTCTGCTTTCGGCTTGTAAGAAACGAGCTTCAACGAATCCAAAATTTCCGTGCCGCTTGGAGTTGCACAAACTTGAACATCGTATATCTTATCCTCCGTTTCTGGACAAGAGACCTTCAACATCGCCGAATCACGGACAACAATTGTCTGCTCACATTCAGGCGACTTCAAATTCTCCTTATCCTCAGCCCACCATTTAATGGTATGCACACCAGGAACGAGAGTCACCACTCCGTCAGTCGCATTATAAACTTTGGCACCCTCTCCTGCATCAAATTTCAGTTTGAAACCGGCATGATCCGTACCACAATTATCAGAGAAGACACCTTCTGGTTCATGCAACAAGAAGGTCGTATCACAAGCCGTCGAAGTGATGAAGAGATCATAATTCTTCATCTCCGAACAATTTGCCTTCGGATTCTCAATATCCTTGATTCGGAAGTTCACCGTACAAGAATCTTTCACCTCTGCAAAGAAATCACCCTTCTTTACATAAACCCACTTTATTTGATAATCCTGTTTATATTTAAAGGTTGAGGATTCCGTCAACTCCGTCCATGTAGAACCGTTGTTAGAAGAAACATAAATAACAGAATCCAAATCGACAGCTGTCGTAGTTTCTGATCCATCCTTACACAACGTTGCGGAAGCCTTTGGCCAATGGTTGGACTTGCTCAACAACGTATCTTTAATGCTGAATTCCTCACTATTCGTCCATTGGTATTTCTCACCCGTATCGCACCAATTGAAGGTAATATCAGAGACAGAAGGACATTTCAAATCAATCTTACGATTGTCATTAACCACAATCTTTTGTTCACAAGTATTACGAGCCGAGTTACCGTCCGCATCCTTCACGCTCCAAACCAACGTGTATTCCTTACCCACTTGGAGGGTCTCCGAAGAAGTTGCCGACCACTGCTTCTTTGCCTTGCCATCGATCGAATAGAAGAATTGGAAGTCGTCCTTATCCTTTGTACATGTGTCCTTAACAGCCGCCTTCGGTGCTATCAACTTATAAATGCTATCACAAGCGTTGACCACATTCAACGTAATTAGGTCATCAACCTTATCACAGTCAAATATCGGAGCACTGGTATCCTTCACGGAAACACTGATCGTACAACGTTCTTCCAACGTCTCGATATTCAGACCCGACTTAGTGAAGAGGTAAACGAGGTCGTAGGTCGTTCCATACTCGAACTCCACATCGTCCGTAAGATCCGCATACGAAGTGGCACTACGTTTCTTATAAGTAATCGTAGGAACGATGGTCTCCTCCACATTCTCCGCACAATTCAAAAAGACGGCATTCGGTGTTTGACCCACTGGAATCATCGGCTTCAACGTCTTCCAATTTATCGTCAAGCACGTATCAATGACGACATCCTTCAATTCTGGACACTTGAGATTGAAGCCCGTCTTATCCGTCACCGTATAGGTGCGGACGCAGGAAGCGGACTTATTACCAGCCTCGTCTTTGGCAATCCAAGTAATCGTTGTCACACCCAATTTGAGTGTAAAATCAAATGGTTTCTTATATGTCACCGTTTTAGGCGTACCTTCTATAGAAGCGCCCTCTATCCTATAGGTGAATGTGATGTTAGAGGAGCAATTATCCGTCACATCCGGAGCTAACAACGTAATGGTCGTGTCGCACAGAGTCGTCAACTTTATCACCGTATCAGCAGGACAATCAATTACCGGCTTCGTTTTATCCTTAACCTCGACATAATTCTCACACGTGGCTTTATTGCCAGCCTCGTCCTTTACATACCATGTTATCTTATAGGCTTCTGATCGAACTTTCAATGAAATAAAAACTGTATCCTTACCCTTTTCTATAAGAGCAGGTTCAGTCATACCCTCCAGTCCTTCCACATAATAGCTGATTTCGTAGTTATTCAAATCAGAACCTGAGCACTTGTCTGAAATATGCAACGATTTAAGTTCCAACACATACTCAGCCTCACATTTTTTATCTGTGCTCGTTGTTGAGATCGTACCATTACTAGGACAATCAAACGTTGGAAGAGTCACATCGCCAATTCGGATTTGGAATTCACAAGTATCCGCCAATTTCGCCACATAATTATTCTGAGCTACCGAAAAGACCCAACGAATGTCATAGACACCCTTCAAATCCAACGATGTCATGGAACTCAACACTTTCCAAGAAGTCGTTCCTTTCTTCTTTGCATAAACCGTCTCCTTAATTGCAGGATAATGAGAGGCATCCCAACATTTCCTTGTATATTCTGCCTTAGGCTTATAGGAGACATTATTCAATGAATCGAGGATTTCTGCTCCACTTGGTGTCGTACAAGCCTGTACATCGTATATCTTGTCATCAGCATCTGGACAAGTCACCTTCAAACCAACAGAATCACGAACCGTAATCTTCTGCGGACAAGACTCTTTTGATTGGTTGCCTTCCTTATCAAGAGCCCACCATGTGATGGTATAGACACCTGGCTTAAACGTCACCTTCGCATTCGTCTCATTATAATCCAAGATAGGAGACTCTGAGCCATTTTCGAACTTCCACTTGAAGGCATAGCCATTCAAATCACAGTTATCCGTAAAGACCCCAGTAGGCTCATGCAAGATGAAAGTCGTATCACAATCCTTGTTGGACTTGATAAAGAGTTCATAATCGATATTCTTACAAACAGCCTTTGGCTCTTCCGTATCCGTAATCTTAAAACTTACCTCACAAGAATCGGAGACAACCTCCGTATAAATATCTTTTGGAGTTGAGTAAACCCATTTGATTTTATATTGGACTCCGTAAGTAAACACCGTCAAATCCTCAACAGGTCCCCACTTATCCTCCTTATTCGGATAGAAATAGACCGTTGAATCCAATTTCATCTTAGTGGAGAGTTTTCCGTTCTTACAATACTGAGCACTTGCCTTCGGCCATTGGTTTGGATTATTGAGCAAAGTATCCCGTACACTGTATCTTCCAGCATACTCTGTATACCAATACTGCCAGTCACACCAATTGAACTTAATGTCATTGTCGGAAGGACACACTAAATTGAAGTGTCGCTTATCCCTTACCAGAATGGTTTGAGAACAAGTATTTTCCGAAGAGTTTCCGTCCTTATCCTCTACCCTCCAAACAACCGTATAAGAGGTACCAACATTCAATTTTTCAGTAGCACCCGTCCAAAGTTTCTCCGCCTTTTTCCCGAGGGTATAATACCACTTGAAATCAGCCTTATTCGTCGTACATACATCAGAGACAGCATCTACTGGTCGAACCAACACATAAGCGGTATCACAAGCCTTCACCACATCCAACGTAAGTATTTCCTCCATCTCGGAACAAAGGAATGTTGGAGGCACCTCATCACCGATATAGACAGAGATCTCACAGGTCTGCGTTTTCGAATTGATAAAGTTGCCCTCTTTCCTATAAGTGAATCGAATGTCATAAGTCTTCCGTGCTTGGAATTCCGAACTGTTTTGCACCTGAGTATAGCTAGATGCAGAGGACTCCTTGTATTCTATTATTTCCGTAGCAGGAGTCGTTTTCTTCGTCACACAATTAAAGAATGAGGTTCCTGTAGGGAGAGCATCCAAACCACTTAACATTGGTTTCAAATCACTCCATTTCAACTTGTCAGCACAAGTCTGGACATGAGGATTTAAATTCTCTGGACATAGAATCTCATAGTCTTCATCATCATTCACCGTGATTTTTTGCTCGCAAGTTGCCGTATTATCCGAAAGGTCTTTTGCCGTCCAGACAATCGTATGCTTACCCACCCTCAACGCAGGGATAGTGATAGTTGTTGTATGTGTTGGCACAAGCACTTCTGCCTCACCATCTATGCTATACGAGTATATTATCACATCATCACAGTTGTCCGAAACCGTGAACTTACTCTTCGCCACCGTATAGGACACCTCACAATTACTTGTCGCATCCAAGGAGACAGCACCCGGACAAGTGATTGTCGGATTCGTCTTATCCTCTACTGTAAGGTCAAAAGAACATTGATCCTCATTTCCCTTAGAGTCAGAGACATACCACACAATCGTATAAGTACCCTTGTTCAAATTTTCATTTTGATCCGAGCCATAGGTGAATGATCTTCTAGGTTTGAAAACAACCCCATCCTTCCTAATTTCATACGCATAAGAGAGTTTTGTGTCACAATCCTTCACTTCTGTCGGCTGATATGTTTTCATATTGAACGTAGCCGAGCAAGCAGAAGCATCAGATGCCGTTGAAACAGTTGCATCGGAAGGGCACTTGAAAGAAGGAGCCGTCTTATCCTCTACTGTTACGACAAAATCACAAGAAGCCTCCTTGTTATCATTGTTCTTAAAATACCAACGATAGGTATGGACACCCACGCCCAAATTTGAAAAGGCTTCTGTTATTTTAGACTTATCTGCCGAGGTGAAATCCTCCGTATAAACTTTATTTATCTTATCTGGATTATTATTGTTGTCCCACCAAGTGGTCGTGCCCATAGGTCCTGCTGTTTTCAGGTACCTCGACTTCACGATAGCAGATGTCGAAGTATTCTCCGTAATCAATGTTTCCACATTGCCTACTACCGACACCAATTTGTATGGATAGATAACCATGGTTTCATGCGAAACAGTACCTATCAACGCATTATATGCATTCAAATTGGCAGGCGCTGGCCCCATTTGGTTTTTCTCATACTTCCAATAATCCATCCGTGCCGTTGGCGTTGTCGTATAGTCATACTTTGCATTACATTCTGCCGGACCTGAAGCCACCAGCGTCTTGTCATCAGGGCAATTAGGCACAGGTTTGAAGCTCTTCACCACCTCAATCTCCTGTTGACATTTAGCCACATTCCCTGCTTCATCCGTGAAGGTGAAATGGATGACATAATTGGATTGTCCCGTTGAGCCAGCCATAAACTTGTACTCCTGCAATTTGGCATCATTGGCAATTACCTCATCACCAATCTTCACTTCGATTTTCACTTCGGTTGGATCCGTACAATTATCGCTTATATCTGCAGCAGTTGGGTACTTCAACTTTCCTGCCAACGTATAGGTATAACCAGCCGCTTCTCCTTCAACTCTCCTTGCAGAAGCATATTCCATATACTTATCCGACTCCTCCTCTCCCTTGTTTGGATTATAGTTCACTAAAACCGTAGCGTTTTCGAACTTACTACAATCCACTGTCGGAGGCTCATTATCCACCAAGACAATACTTGCGTAACAATATTGCGTTTGCGATACAATATTATCTCCTTGTTTCGTGAAGGTCCAACGAATATTATAAACCTTGTTATAGAGCAAAGTTTCGTTATTCAATGGCTTGTAAGTGGTCTCCGTCGACAACTTATAGGAAAGAGTAGGTTCAATGGTAATCTCCGTTGACGTTCCACACTGCGTATAGGAAGCCGTTGGGAACTTATCCACGAAATTTGGATCAGCCGCCTTTATCTCTGCCCACGTTTTTCCATCGCAGACATTGATGGTATCATTCTCACCCAAGGATGTGTTACAATTCAACACAAACGGACGATTATCATTGATTGCGATTAATTGGGTACAATAATCCGTATTACCCGCCGTATCGGCAAAAGCCCACAACAAGTAAGTATTTCCCACCTTATACTCTGTCGGAGCATGACCATTCGTTGTCTTCTTATAGGCAGAAAGGTCTTTCCCTGGATTATTTTTCGCCTCGGCATAGCCATAAAAATCCACAGTAACACCTCTTTCGGTCGTTACATCTGAAACAGTAGGTTCCTCCACTATCACAGTTGTTTGACATTCGTCCACATTTTTGGTAATGGACTCTATTACGCTACAATCCAACGTTGGAGGGTTACCTGCAATCACATTCACCTTGTAGGAACATTCCACAACCTTGCCACATCCATCTATCAACTTATAAATCACCGTATGCGTTCCTTCTCCCAAAGCAACGGTTGCACCCATCTCCTTATCTTGTCCATCCAGGATAACCTGAATCGTAGGCGAACCACAAGCTACCGAATAGGAAGCAGGAGGCAAAACAGGAAGAGTATAATCGCGTGTAGTCGGGTCAGGATAATTTGGTCCCAACTCTAAAACCACATCCTTCGTCACTGGGCAGTCGAGGGTTGGGTCTTTAGGATTCAAAACGTCATATTCCGCCGTGAAGGTTGCCTTACAACCCAAGTTGTCCACCTCAACAGTAGGTGTATATTTCTTGTCTGTTCCATTACAAGCCTGTTCCTTATTTACTTTCAAGGTTGCCTCCCATGCATTCGTTGACTTAGTGGCTCCCGTCCATGTATATTTATAGCCAAAGCCTGTATAAGGATCAGGCTCGGTTCCTGCACCTTCTTCTCCGGTCACAGCCTTACCTTTCACATTCAATTTTATTGTATTGGACAAGGTAGCAGCGCACAACGGTCCCGTAATCGAAGGAGCCTCCAACTTAAAGCCACGCATTCTCGGGTCACGGGCGATTTGGAACTCAAACTCTGTCCTACAAATCTCCGCCTTACCTGAGTTTTTGGCGATGACTATCACCTTATGTTTTTTATTGTCATTATCCTCAGAGAAATGGTGGTACGTATTCAGCCAATAGGAATCGAAATAGACATTGATACCCTCGTCATTTTTCTTGTCAGGATCATATCCTTTATGGAAAGGCGGATTATCTTCATCCAATTCCGAATAATCTTTTCTTGACTCAACCGTATTTCCTCCATTCAAAGGAGATCCATCTGGTCCATAAACCGACCATTCATAATACTTATCTCCTGGATAAGAATCCAACACATCCTTATTTATCAAGGTCAACGGAAGCTCTTTCTTCTCGTCAGCAAGACAAGCCAATGGATCACCCGAAACAGAGACACAAGCATTGTGGGCACAGTCTTCACCGACAAGGGTAAATTCGACTTCTGTTTTCTTTGTTTGCCCATCAATCATATATTCAGAAAAGACACGATACTCAAAGGCTCCCACATCTGTCATAAGGATAGCAGCTTGTTTTCGAATCTGGGTTCCGCCTTCATCTTCTGTAATATAGGATATCTCATCCGAAGGCACATCTTGAAATTCCGAACCTATTTTTTTCTGCCACGTAATCTGTTTTCCGTATGCGAATCCTGCCGCAGTAACCATTACTGACTTCCCTACGCAGGCTGTTCGTGGCGTCACACATACATTTTCAGACTCAAAACTAATGTAATCTATAGCATCCTTTATGCAATCACCTTGGAATTCAAAATACAATGTATTATTAGCTTGAATTCTTTTAAAAACGCCCACCAAATCTATATCAACACGGTAAAGCACATTAGCAGCGGCGGACACTCCCTTATTAAAGAGACTTCCTAAATCCAATTCTGGCTGGTTATTACTTGGTATCGTGCCTTCTCCTATCAATTTATTGGACACATCATCATATATACGGGCACTCAGTATTTGACCAGTTACCTGACTACCATAAGAACCATTCATCTTAATATTTGCCTTTTTCTGATCTTTACATGTGTACATATAATAAAGACGGACGCGCACTCGGAAAGGCTTATTCATATAGGTTTCATCCGTAAACTTCATCTCAAAGGCCTTACTATCCTGACCATATGAATTAGGAAACAAATATTCATTTGCCTCATTCGGGTCCAATTTGCTTGGCAATTTTCCGCCAAAAACCTCTTTGAATTTATTATTGTCATCGACATTACCGTAGGCTTCAAAATGAATATTGTCAGGAAATGAATTATAAATATCAGATGTATTAATCAACCTTTTATTCCTATCAAACCCATTAAGCGTAGTAAAGTCCGTACCAAAAATATATTCACCCGTTGCTGCTTGATTACAAACTGTAGACTTACAATTAGTTGCAGCCGACAACTCCTTTGTCACCAGAGGCTCCATACTTGGATACTTCGCCACACCGACCCTCATGACACCATCTTCAAGCTCCGCACGTTCCACCGTACAATGTCCAGCTGTTGTCACCTTGTAACTATGGTCATTCACAATCCAACGGTACATTTCACCATTGCTCTCATCAATATCAAGTCCTGTCACTGTCAACTGAACAGGGTCTCCCTCACAAACAGAAACCGAACTCGACGTAATCGTCTGCCCATACGCAGAGAACGACGCCAGCACAAACACTGTCAAAAAAACAACTGATACCCTATTCAGTCCTCCCACAAAAAACATTTTTAATGGTTTCATCAAATTAGCCATAGCCTTTTTTCCTGTTTATATCAAATTTTCGAAAAATGGTATAATTATCATCTCTTTCACTATAACAAATACACAAAAAGCATATTTATTCATTCATCCTGCCGTCTGAGTTAAATCCGCTTCATTTTTTCCTCTCACTAAACTCTCCAAACGCACCCATATAGGCCAAAGAAGCGTTAAGGATTATCAAATGGCAATTCACCCCAAAAAGCATGCGAATTTACCTCTTTTTTTGACATTAAACAATTTCCGTCGCAAAAATGAGACAAAAACGCATAAAATTTTCAATATTTATTACAAAAGAAAGGTTCCATTCAATTTACATACAAAAAGCAGAATCCATTTCCTTCATCATTCGTGTGTTTCTCGCTCGTCAAGAGAATTAGCTTGTCTCATCGCTTTCCTCTTTTTATCCCGGTCATCATATGCATCTACTATCCGCTGCACCAACTTATGACGGACAATATCTTTCACATTGAACTCGATTTTGGCTATGCCCTTCACCGAACGGAGAACATCCAAAGCATCAATCAAACCGGAACGGACGCTTGGAGGCAAATCGATTTGGGAGACGTCGCCCGTCACCACAATCTTACTATTCATACCCATACGGGTCAAGAACATCTTAATCTGCTGAACGGTCGTATTTTGTGCCTCATCCAAAATAACGAATGCGTCATTCAACGTACGACCGCGCATAAAGGCTAGCGGCGCAATCTGAATGGTTCCGTTCTCCAAAAACTCCTTAAGTTTTGCGGAAGGAATCATATCCTGCAAAGCATCGTATAAAGGTTGCAGATAGGGATCGATTTTCTCCTTCATGTCGCCAGGCAAGAAACCCAACTTTTCGCCAGCCTCAACCGCAGGACGACTCAAGATAATCTTCCGAATCTCCTTGTTTTTCAACGCACGCACAGCAAGCGCTATAGCCGTGTAGGTCTTTCCGGAACCTGCAGGACCAATGGCAAAAAGCAAATCGTTTTTCTCATAGGCATGCACCAACTTCTGCTGGTTGGGAGTACGGGCCACTATCGGTTTCCCGCTCACTCCATATATGATGAGATCTTGTTCATCCTGTTTTTGAGGAGACTTCCCCTTAATGAAATCAATGACGACCTCCTCCTTCAGGCTATTATATTTGGCACAATACGCCTCCAACTTTTCCATCACCTCTTCAAAATCGGCAATATCCGATTCCTCGCCAAGCGCCTTGATGGCATTGCCACGAGCCACGATCCTAATCTTCGGGAACAAATTCTTAATCGTTTGGATATTCGAGTTGTTCGTCCCATAAAATATCACGGGATCAGCATTCTCAATGAGGATTATCTTCTCTATCATTCTATCTTTATTCAACGTTCTTCGGCAAAGGTATAATTTAATTGAGAATTAAGAACCATAAAATCAGAGGGAGTTCCAAAAAATCTATGTTGAAGGCTTTTTTCCGAGAAATAAACAAGAGTAGTTTTTTCCATAAGCAGAAATGAATTAATTCACTAACTTTGCAGAGGAAAACGGATTTTGCGATCCGGACCCAAAGACGGACATAAACAAAAACAAATAATATGGAATCAGCATTAACAAAAACGGATTACAACTTTCCTGGCCAGACAGGCGTATACCACGGCAAAGTACGTGATGTATATAGCGTAGGCGACAAACTCATCATGGTGGCTTCAGACCGAATCTCCGCATTTGACGTCATTCTTCCGAAGGGCATCCCTTACAAGGGCCAAATGCTCAACCAAATTGCTGCCAAATTCTTGGACGACACGAAGGACATCTGTCCTAACTGGAAATTGGCTACGCCAGACCCTATGGTTACTGTCGGTATCCGTTGCGAAGGCTTCCCTGTCGAGATGATTGTTCGTGGCTACCTCTGCGGTAGTGCTTGGAGAGCCTACAAAAGCGGCGTAAGGGAAATCTGTGGCGTGAAAATCCCTGACGGCATGAAGGAGAACCAAAAGTTCGAAAAGCCTATCATCACGCCAACTACCAAGGCTGAAATCGGAAAGCACGACGAAGACATCTCCAAGGAGGAGATCCTCGCTCAAGGTCTTGTTTCTAAAGAGGATTACGAATTGCTGGAGAAATACACCTTGGCTTTGTTCCAACGCGGAACGGAAATCGCAGCCAAGAGAGGTTTGATTTTGGTGGACACAAAATATGAATTCGGAAAGGCAAACGGAACTATCTACTTGATGGATGAGATCCACACGCCAGACTCTTCCCGTTACTTCTACTCTGAAGGTTACGAAGAGCGTTTCAAGAAGGGAGAGCCTCAAAAACAACTCTCCAAAGAGTTCGTTCGTGAATGGTTGATGGAGAACGGCTTCCAAGGCAAAGAGGGTCAAAAAGTTCCTGAAATGACCGACGAAATCGTAAAATCCATTTCTGACCGTTACATTGAATTGTACGAGAACATCGTAGGCGAAAAGTTTGTGAAAGCAGACACAGCATCTCTTGCAACTCGTATCGAAAAGAACGTAAAGAATTATTTGGGATAAGTATTTCAATCGACAGAGAGGAGAGTCCCGAACTTTCCTCTCTGTTTTGTAATGTCTCGTCAAAAGCAGAATTAACCCTTCGTCATGTATTTGAAGCGATTGTCCATACTGAATTATAAGAACATACGGGAAGCTGAACTGAGCCTCTCCCCGAAAATCAACTGCTTCATAGGGAACAACGGCGAGGGAAAAACCAACCTGTTGGACACAGTCTACTACCTTGCATTCTGCAAAAGCCACACCAACACCTCCGACCCTCAGAACATCACGCAAGAGGAACCCTTTTTCGTCCTGAACGGAACTTATGAGTCGGAAAAAGATTTTGAGACCGAAATCTATTGTGGATTCAAACGCAGGCAGAAGAAACAATTCAAACGAGACAAAAAAGAATACGAACGGATTTCCGACCACATTGGATTAATTCCCCTTGTCCTCGTCTCGCCCAACGACTCCAACCTAATCCTAGGAGGTAGCGAAGAACGCAGAAAATTCATGGACGGATTCATTTCCCAATACGACAAGCGATACCTCAACGCCCTACTCGCCTACAACAAGGCTCTTATGCAAAGGAACGCCCTTATCAAGGCGGAAGAGGAGAACGACACCCTACTCGACATCTGGGAAGAACAGTTGGCTCTCTACGGAGAATATATCTTCGAAAAAAGGACAGAGTTCATTGCTAAATTCGTACCTTTTTTCAACGAATTCCATGCCAGCATCTCACAAGGGAAAGAAGAGGTTGGACTCACCTACCACTCCCAATTGCAAGAAGGAAGAGGACTAAAGGAACTTCTGAAGGAGGTCAGGCAACGTGACAGGATCGTCGGGCACACGACACGAGGAATACACAAGGACGACCTCGACATGAAAATGCGGGATGTCGCCATAAAAAAAATCGGGTCACAAGGGCAAAACAAGACTTATCTCATTGCCCTGAAATTGGCGCAATTCGACTTCCTTCAAAGAATTGTCCAAGTCAAACCAATTCTCCTGTTCGACGACATCTTTGACAAGTTAGATGCAGGACGCGTCCAACAAATCATTCTGTTGCTAAAGAACAACCGGTTCGGACAAGTATTCATCTCCGACACCAACCGAGAACATATATCCGAAATTCTCAAACTGACAGGGTGCGAATACCATCTCTACACCGTAGAGGGCGGCGAAATCACCCTCTTTGACCAAAGGGAACAAGCATGAGAAGACAAGAGACTCAATCCATTGCAGACATTCTTAGGGAAGTCTTGAAAGAAAATCACATAGACACTCATCTCTACGAAATGCAAATCGTCGAAGCATGGTACAAACTATTAGGTTCTACCATGAAGAAATACACGACGAACATCTACGTCAGGGAGCGAAAACTATGTGTAAAACTTAGTTCCCCCGTCCTAAAAAGCGAGTTACTTATGGCTCGTAGCAGAATGGTGGAATCCCTCAACAAAGAGGTTCATAAGGAAGTGATAACAGACATCATCTTTCTATAAAAATCAAGAACCTTGATTCCAAATAAACTGACATTTCACATATAAGACGTTACTTAAAGAGATGGAATTAGACCAAATTGAGTTCAACCATTCGGAAAAAGTCCAAATGAGATTCAACGACATCGATGTGCTGGGACACGTAAACAATGCCGTCCAAATCACCTACTTCGATTTCGGGAAAGTCAAATATTTCGAGACACTGAAAAAACAAATCATCGACTGGAGAGGCTCCGACCTCGTCATGGTCCACTTTGAGGTGGACTTCATGGAACCTATATTTAGGGAACACGAGATTGTGGTTAAAACGAAAGTCTACGAAATTGGGAACAAAAGTCTCAAATTGATCCAAGTTCTCCAAGACACGAACTCCGGACATATCAAATCCGTCTGCAAATCCGTCATGTGCGGGTTCGACACAAAAACAAACAAAGGACTGGTTATCTCCGACGAATGGAGAGAGTTGATCCAAAAATACGAATGCTTCCACCCATGAATTATATCCGTAGTATCTCCGTCATCGTCATATCCTTGCTATTCACCATTGACCATGTCACCGATCTTGGTCTTGTATTGGTTGGCATTTGGATTTTTGGGTTTCCCCTGCTTATCCCCATGGGGATCATCACTCTTTTTTCCATCCCCTGCTCCATCCTCAAGTTTTTTTTGAAAAAACAAGAGCACAAAAGCATACGAATAGCCAATTACTTTTTGTTGGGTTGCCTACTGATTTGCGGTACCTACAGTGGAGGCATGTACCTATACGTCAAAAGCCATTACGACTTGGTTGCCTACTATTTTGAGAGAGACGGAATCTTCAGTGGTTATAGATACGTTCTCTTCTCCAAAGAGGGGGAAATGCTATCATGCAGCTCAGTAACCCGAAAAATAACATCCCCTTTGACCAAGGAGGGTTCCTATCT